>JAQXWO010000257.1 GCA_029225485.1 Lachnospiraceae bacterium | reverse complement strand
AGCAAACATTTGGCGGGCGCTTTTAATGGAGGCGAGATCGCCGCTTACGAAGACTCGACGCGAAGCCTTTGCTGAGCGTCGTTAGTCTTCGTAAGCAGTTAGCTTTCCGGAGCGTTATCCGCGTTTGCGTGAGGTGTCCCGTTTCCGTCGGGGCGTCGCATATAGAGAAAAAAGATAAAAATAATTATCTGTACAAATCCCCGGAAATGGATTATAATATACCTCATGCGCACATGATTTAAAGTGCTAAAGCGTTAATGCGAAGGAGAACCTACAGATGAAAGAAATATCAAAACTGATGAATTACCGTCCCGATGTGCGGGTCGTGGATGCTACCATGAGAGACGGAGGACTTGTCAATGATTTTTATTTTACGGATGAGTTTGTAAAGGCGCTGTATTTTGCCAATATCAGAGCCGGTGTGGATTATATGGAGTTTGGTTATAAGGCTTCCAGGGAGATGTTTGATGAGAGCAAATTCGGGAAGTGGAAATTCTGCAAGGATGAGGACATCCGGGCCATCGTCGGAGAAAATCATTCAGATCTGAAGATCGCTGTGATGGCGGATGTGGGACGGTGTGATTACAAGACAGATATTCTTGAGAAATCAGAAAGTCCCATTGATCTGATCCGTGTGGCTACTTATCTGAACACCATTCCGTCAGCAGTGGATATGATCGAGGATGCTGCGAAGAAAGGGTATGAGGTGAGCTGCAATATCATGGCGATCTCCAACACTCAGGAGAGTGATCTGGAGGTAGCTCTGGATATTCTGGGACAGACGCCGGTGGATGTTTTCTATATTGTTGACAGCTACGGTGCACTTTATCCCGAGCAGATCGCCAGAATTGTGGATATTTATCAGAATGCCGCAGCAAAATACGGAAAGAAGATCGGGATCCATGCCCACAACAATCAGCAGCTGGCTTTCGCCAATACGATCGAGGCAGTGGGAGACGGTGTGGACTGGCTGGACGGTACTTATGCGGGAATGGGCAGAGGAGCAGGCAACTGTGCAATGGAATTGCTTCTTGGCTTTTTGCGCAATCCGAAGTATAATGTATATCCGGTGTTCCAGTTTGTGGACAAATATATGACGAAGCTCCGTGACGAGGGAGTGACCTGGGGATACGATCTGCAGTATCTGATGACCGGGCTGCTGAATCAGCATCCGCGGACTGCCATTCAGTTCACGAAGGAGGGCCGGAAGGATTATTTCGAGTTTTATAAAGAAGTGGTGGCGCAGGACTGACCGCAGGCTGCGTGATTCTGGCTGTCTGTCAGGGGGATCCGGTGCTTCCGCAAGCATACGAGGAGGAATATTATGTTAAAACAGGTATCTATTTTTGCTGAGAACAAAAAAGGGACTATGCAGAAGATCACATCTGTTCTTCAGGAAAAGCAGATCAATATCTGGGGTTCCGTCACCAATGACAGCGCGGAATACGGGATCATCCGCATGGTGGTCTCTGATCCGGAGACGGCCATGGAAGCTCTGAAGGATGCCGGCTATCTCTGCCGCCTGACAGATGTGATGGGAGTAGAAGTGGAAGATGAGGTAGGAAGGCTGAATCATCTTCTGATGGCTTTGGAAGAAAGCAATATCAATGTAAACTATATCTATCTTTCCTTCAACCGCGATTCCGGCAAGCCGGTGATGGTATTTGATGCGGAGGATATCTGGGAAGCAGAAGAGAGCATTGCGGCAAAAGGATTCTCCGTACTTTGACGGACAGGAATCCTGCCGGAGGAAAGAAGGAACATAGAAGTACAATGGAAAAGAAAGACAATATTGTATACCAGCTTCATGAAAAGTATTATCTGAATATTACGAATCAGTGTCCATGCAGCTGCAGCTTCTGTATCCGGAAGAATGGAAAAAATGTGGGTACCGGAGATAATCTCTGGCTGTCCCATCAGCCGGCGCTTTCAGAGATCCTGGAGGCTGTGGATGCTTCCGGGATCAGCGAGGGCGAGAAGGTCATTTTCTGCGGCTACGGAGAGCCGACCTGCGCGCTGGAGGAACTGAAAGAGACAGCCCGTTATCTGAAGTCACGCTATCATGCATTGATACGTGTGAATACGAACGGCCTGGGCAGTCTGATCCACGGAAGGGATATCGTTCCGGAACTGAAGGGACTGGTGGATCAGGTATCGATCAGTCTCAATGCATCGGACCGGGTCAGATATCAGGAGATCGTTCATTCCCGATACGGGGAAGAGTCCTTCGATGAGATGCTGAAGTTTGCTGCAGAATGCCGCAAAGAGGAAATCGGTGTCTGCTTTACGGTGGTGGATGTCATCGGTGAGGAGGAGATCCGGAAGTGCCGCAGCATCGCAGAAGAGCTGCAGATTCCATTCCGTGTGCGGACTTACATTAAAAATAATGATACATATTAGGAGCGAAGCATGGTAAAAGTATGGGATGTTACGATTCCGGAGCTGACAGGTACACAGACGCGTCGGGCGTATCTTTATCTGCCGGAATCTTATGAGTATGACCGGGAAAAACGGTATCCGGTTCTGTATATGTTTGACGGACACAATGTATTTTTTGATTCTCATGCCACCTTTGGCAAGTGCTGGGGCATGAAGGAATACATGGATTATACCAATACGCAGATGATCATTGCCGCTGTGGAGTGCAATCACAGTCCTGATAACGGACGCCTGCGGGAGTATGCGCCTTTTGATTTTTCGGACCCGAAGTTCGGAGATATCAAAGGTCAGGGAAAGCTTACCATGGACTGGCTGACGGGCACATTCAAGAAAGAAATTGATGAGCAGTACCGCACACTGCCGGGCAGGGAGACTACGTTCCTGGCAGGAAGCTCTATGGGTGGTATGATGAGCCTGTATGGAGTGCTGGATTATAATGCATATTTTTCCAGAGCGGCTGCTCTGTCACCCTCCATCTGGCTCAATCCGGCGAAGCTGACCAGGATGATCCACAGCGCAGAGACAGTGCCGGATACCATGGTCTATATGGATTATGGTTCCAGGGAGATCCATCATCATGCGATCATGGAAAAACAGTTCCGCAAGGTGACCTCACAGCTTCTGGAAAAAGGAATCTGGCTGGAGAGCCGTATCGTTCCCATGGGAGATCACTGCGAGGCCTGCTGGGAGCGACAGATACCATTTTTCATGAATATGCTGACTTATGAATATTGACAGAATGCCTGAGGTCTCAGTGTAGGAACAGAACCTGAGTCATGAAAAGGAGAGCAAAATGGAAATACAATATTATAAACAGTACAGCCCGGCTCTTGGCAAAGATATGGAATGCAAGGTATACGGACATGCCGGGAGACCGGTGCTGTATATTCCCTGTCAGGATGGCCGATTCTTTGACTTTGAAAATTTCGGCATGATCGATACATGGTCAAAGTGGCTGGAGGCAGGTCAGGTGATGGTGTTTTCCATCGATACGATCGACAAAGAGACCTGGTCCAGTCCGGAGGGAGATCCCCGCTGGAGGATTCAGCGTTATGAGCAGTGGATCGCGTATATTACGGATGAGATGGTGCCGTTTATGCGGTGTATGGTGAACGAGCGGAATGGCTGGACTGGCTACCCGGATGTGATCGTCTTTGGCTGCAGCCTCGGTGCGACCCATGCCCTGAATCTGTATTTACGCAGACCGGATCTGTTTGACGGGCTTCTGGCGCTCAGCGGCATCTACACAGCTGAGTATGGATTCGGATCCTACATGGATGATCTGGTATACCAGAATTCTCCGGTACATTATCTGGCCAACATGCCTTCAGATCACCCGTTCATCGAACTGTACAACCGGAAGCGTGCCGTCATCTGTACCGGACAGGGTCCCTGGGAGCTGCCGGATTCCACACGCCAGATCGATGCCGTTCTCAAATCGAAAGGTATCGATGCATGGGTGGACTACTGGGGGATGGACTGTTCCCACGACTGGTGCTGGTGGCACCGTCAGGTCACCTATTTTGTACCTTACCTGTTAGAGGATCATGAGTGAACATGCAACCTGTATTACCAAAGAAAAGAGGAATCGTATGAAAAATTTTATCTTTATTTCCCCGAACTTTCCGACGAATTACTGGCAGTTCTGCCGTGAACTGAAAAAGAACGGCCTGAATGTGCTTGGAATCGGAGATCAGCCCTATGACGAACTGACGCAGAACCTGAAGGACAGCATGAACGAGTATTATAAGGTCAGTAGTCTGGAGAACGAGGACGAAGTATACCGCGCTGTCGCTTTCTTTATCTTCAAGCATGGCCGGATCGACTGGCTGGAGTCCAACAATGAGTACTGGCTGGAGCGTGATGCAAAGCTGCGGACAGATTTTAATATCACCAGCGGTTTTCAGGTACAGGATATTCCCCAGGTAAAATTTAAATCCAAGATGAAGCAGTACTATATCAAAGCGGGGATCCCGGTGGCGAGATATCACCTGGTGGATACACTGGAGAATTGTCTCGAATTCGCAGCTATGGTAGGATACCCGGTAGTGGCAAAGCCGGATAATGGCGTGGGTGCTTCCCATACCTTTAAGATTTCCAGCGATGAGGAGATGAAGTCCTTCTTTGAACTGAAGTGGCCCAATACCCAGTATATTATGGAAGAATTCGTCAATGGTGAGGTCAATTCCTATGATGCAATCATCGATTCGGAAGGAAATCCCATGTTTGAGACGGGAAATGTGACCCCTATGTCCATCATGGATATTGTCAATAATGAAGATAATTCCATTTTTTATATTCTGAAAAATCTGCCGGAGGATACCCGGGCGGCAGGAAGAGCGACGGTGAAGAGTTTTGGTGTGAAGAGCCGTTTCGTTCATTTTGAATTTTTCCGTCTCCTGAAGGATCAGGAGGGGCTGGGAAAGAAGGGAGATCTGGTGGCACTTGAGGTCAACATGCGTCCCAGCGGCGGCGTGACTCCGGATATGATCGATTTTGCCCACAGTACCGATGTGTACAAGATCTGGGCTGACATGATCGCTTTCGACCGTTCTACCATGCCTATAGGAGAACATGTATACTGTGCCTTTGCGGGACGCCGGGACGGCAAGGATTTTATCATGAGCCATGCGGATATTCAGGAAAAATACGGCAGCAATATCAAAATGATGGATCGTGTGCCGGATGTACTGTCAGGAGCCATGGGCAATCAGATGTATGTGGCAGTATTCAAGACACAGAAAGAGCTGAATGCATTTTATCAGGATATTTTAAGATGCAGAGGCGAAGAAGAAGCGTAAGACGTGAAAGTGACAGAAGAGAAAGCAGGAGAGCAGAGCTTCTCCTGCTTTTGTCATATCTGCGGATAAAATGAGGCGGTGAAGGGAATACTTTTCTATCAGACAGGAACCGGAAAGGAGAAGAGATATGAAAAAATTTGATTACGTGCTTCAGGATGCAAACGGGATCCATGCCAGACCTGCAGGTCTTCTGGTCACAGAAGCGAAAAAATATGAAAGTAAGGTGACAGTACGGAAAGACGGAAAGGAATCTCCGGCGGACAGTATCATCGGTCTCATGGGACTGGGAGCAAAAAAGGGAGACCGGCTGCAGGTGGAGGTCTCAGGGCCGGATGAGGAAAAGGCGGCTGCGGACCTGGAACTTTTTTTCAGGGAAAAGATGTAAAAACTATGCTTCCCCACTGTTTTATGATATAATAATAAAAAAATCATGTATAGATGCCGCCTGTTCTGCAAAGACGGCATCCGTGGGAGAAGGATATGTACAGAAGAAAGATGACCGGACTTCTGGCGGTGGGACTGGCATGCAGTCTGCTGGCGGGGTGCGGCGGAAAAAAGACGGCGCTGGATCCGGACAGGCCGGTGAAAGTGACGGTGTGGGATTATTATACAGGTGCACAGATGGAATCCTTTCATGAGCTTGTGACAGAGTTTAACCGCACCAGAGGAAAAGAGCTGGGGATCGTGGTAGATGACTCCAGTGAGGGAGGCATCAGTGATCTGGAGACGAATGTGATGGCTGCGATCAATAAGGAGGCAGGAGCGCGGGATGTCCCGAATATGTTTGCCGTCTACAGTGACACCGCCTATAAGGTCTATCAGATGGGAGAGCTGGTGGATCTGTCCGAATATCTGACGGAAGAAGAAAGAGCAGAATATGTGGACAGCTACATAGAAGAGGGGGCATTTGACAAAGAAGGAGAGATGATGCTGTTTCCGGTGGCCAAGGCCACGGAGATATTTTTCCTCAATAAGACAGACTGGGATAAATTCTCCCGGGCCACAGGAGCAGATATGGAGAAACTGAAGACTATCGAAGGCGTGGCGGAGATCGCTGAGGCGTATTATGAGTGGACAGACAGCCTGACGGATGAGCCGGAGGACGGAAAAGCATTTTTTGGAAGAGATTCTCTGGGCAATTATATGCTGTCAGGAGCCTGGCAGCTGGGAGGGGATATTCTGACGAGAGATCCGTCAGGCAAAGTGACAGTCCATTTTGATGAAGAGATCATCCGGAAACTCTGGGATTATTATTATGTGCCTTATGTGAAAGGATATTTTGCATCCGCAGGCCGTTTTCGCAGCGATGACGTCAAGACAGGCAGCATTGTATCCTTTGTGGGATCTTCTGCCGGAGCGACCTTTTTCCCCAAGGAGGTTATACTGGAGAACGATGAGAGCTATCCTATTGAGACAGTTGTGATGGAGGCGCCTCAGTTCGCAGACAATGAGAAGTGTGCCATCCAGCAGGGAGCAGGGATTGCAGTGACAAAAGGAAGTGAAGCTGAGATAGAGGCCAGCGTGGAGTTCCTGAAGTGGTTTACGGATACACAGCAGAACCTTCGCTTTGCGGTGGCATCCGGTTATCTTCCTGTGAAAAAAGAGGCCAATGATATGGAAGAGATCCGGAAGACAGGCAGCCTCAGTTCGCAGGTGGATTCTGTTATGCAGGTGGCGGTCGATACGATGAACAGCTACAGACTGATCTCTGTGCTGCCCTTTGCCCGCAGTGCAGAGGTCCGGAATCTTCTGGAAGACTCCATGCAGGAAAAGGCCGAGACTGACCGGGCGGCTGTGGAAGCGGAGATCGCTGCAGGAAAGAGCAGGGAAGAGGCGGCAGCGCAGTATGACACGGATGAAAATTTCAGGAGCTGGTACGAAGAAATGACAGCAGCACTGGCCGTATATGCACAGTGATGGCTGTGAAGGGACACTATGAAAAAAAAGAAACCAATTTTTTTGAGGATACTGATTCCTGTCATGATTCTGGCCGCAGTTGAGATCATGATCCTGATCAGTACCATTTTCGGACAGGGGATCATCGGTGAACTGGTACAGAATGAAAAGGATATTGTGGATGAACATGTCCGCCACCGGAAGGATTTCCTGGAGAACCGGATGAATTATGACTGGATGAATCTGGATCATACCGTGGATCATATCAATAGTATTACCCGGGATCTGCTTGACTCAGGGAGTATCTCACTGGATACGCTGGATGAAAGCTCAGCAAAAAGCAGTCCTCTGCTGATGGCTGCGGCAGAGGAGCTGATCGATGCACTGCGCCTCTGCCGCTCTTCCGGTGTGTTTCTTGTGCTGAATACCGGGGACCCGGAAAAACTGGAGGACGGAGACGGTGACAAACCGGGTATTTATCTGAGAGATGCGGATCCGCAGGCGCCTGCTTCCTCTATGAATCAGGATCTGCTGGTGGAGAGGGGACCGGTTTCGGTCGTTCAGGAACTGGGAATCGCGGCAGACAGTTCCTGGCGGGTGAAGATCGAGACGGATGAAAAGACTGGCGAATGGTATGAATTTCTGGATCGTCCGTACAGAGCGGCTTTTGCAGAGGGTGATTTGTATTCCTGGTCTGACCTGGGTTACTGGAGTTCCCCCTACCGGCTTTCCGGAGAAGGAAAATGGCTGATTTCATATTCTGTGCCGTTGATCCTGGATGACGGGACCGTCTATGGAGTTGTCGGAATCGATATATCTTATGATTATATGGGCATGCTGCTGCCGGAAGACGAGATCAGCAGCAGCAGTCTCGGGGCATATTTCCTTGCAAGAGAGACGGACAGTTCCGGTGTTTATTCCGGTGTATTCGGAAATAACAACAATCTGAATATCACAGAAGGAAGTTCTTTATCTCTGGGGGAGGAGTATTATTACCATGCAGAACCGCTGAATATTTACAACAGCAATACTCCTTTTGCCGGAGAACAGTGGGTGCTGGTGGGAGCGGTTCCAGGCGGGGAACTGAAGAGTTTTTCCACACATGTAAATCATAGTATGACGATAGCTGTTTATGTGGCGCTGATCCTGGGACTTGCCGGCAGTTTTCTGACCAGTTATATCCTGCAGCGCCCTCTGGCCAGGGTATCCAGACAGATGAGGGCACAGGATCCGCGATCAGCCTTTGCACTGGATCCCACCGGGATACGGGAGATCGATCAGATGACAGAGGCGATTGAAAAGCTGAGCCAGGATGTGCTCGAAAGCGGAAGCAAATTCACAAAGATCATAGAGATGGCCAGCGTGCGGCTGGCCGGTTTTCAGGTGGATACTCAGAAAGGGCAGCTGTTTCTGACGGATTATTTTTTTCATATTTTTCTGCTGAATGATCTGAGCGGCCAGAAAACGGATATGGAAGGCTTCAAAGCATTGATGTATTCTCTGAGCAGGTATATCGTCCAGCAGGATGATAATGCAGGAAGCTATCTGTATAAAATCCCGGATCGGACGGCATTCCGATATGTCCATCTGCGCATAAGAAAAGATCAGAGCAGCTGTTATGGTCTGGCGGAGGATGTGACTCAGACGATACTGGAAAAGGAAATGCTGAAGCAAGAAAGAGATCATGATCTTCTGACCGGACTGTTCAACCGGCGTGCGTTCAAGAGCAGGCTGGGAGAATTATTTGAACAGAAGGATCAGCTTCGCCGGGGAGCGTTTCTGATGTTCGATCTGGATAATCTGAAGTTTATCAATGATACCTACGGACATGATTATGGAGATCAGTATATCCGGTCCGCGGCCCATGTGTTCCGTGATTTTTTGCCGGAACAGTCTGTCTATGCGCGGATTTCCGGAGATGAATTTAATGTGTTTATTTATGGCTTCGGTACCAGAGAAGAGCTGGAACACCATATCAGACATCTGCAGGAAGGAATCTCCGGCCTGTCACTGGAGTTGCCGGGAGGAAAGACACACCGGATTGGCATGTCCGGCGGAATCGCCTGGTATCCTGAGAATGGCACTTCCTGTGAAGAACTGATGAAGTATGCGGATTTTGCCATGTACTGCGCGAAGAAGAACAGCAAGGGAGGAATCGAGGAATTTGACCTGGAATTATTCCGCAGTCAGAATGTCCTGATGAGAAATAAAGGACTTTTGAGTCAGATGATCGAGAGGGAAGCAGTCAGGTATGTATTTCAGCCGATCGTGGATGCATCCACAGGCGAGGTGTTCGCTTATGAGGCGTTGATGCGTCCCGCCATGCCGGAATTCCGCCATGTAGGCGAGATCCTGGATGCGGCGCAGGCGGAAGGAAAACTGAGAGCTTTTGAGAAACTGACCTGGTTTGTGAGTATGCGGACGTTTGTAAAGCATATTCAGGCGGGAAGGATTCCGGAAGGCTGCTGTTTGTTTGTCAATTCAATTCCAAACCAGAGAATGGGAGCGGAGGAGGAAGCTGAGTTTGCCGAAAAATATCAGAGCTATATGAGCCGTGTCGTGATGGAACTGACGGAGGAAGAGCAGTTTGAGCAGCGTTCCTGGGACGGAAAGCAGAGTATCATGCGGTGCATGGGAGGAAGGATCGCTCTGGATGATTACGGCACAGGCTATAACAGTGAAAAAATGCTGCTTACTATTTCACCGGAATTTATCAAAGTCGATATGGCGATCGTGAAGGATATCCATCTGAGCTCTGATAAAAGATCGATTGTTTCCTATATCACACAGTTTGCCCATGAACGTGGAAAATATATTATCGCGGAAGGTGTGGAGACATGGGAGGAAACACGCACGGTGATCGATCTGGGCGTGGATTATCTGCAGGGTTATTTCCTGGCGAGACCTCAGGAAGTGCCGGAGGGAATTCCGGAGAAAAAGAAAATGCTCATACGGGAATATGCAAAGAAGAAAAAGTAAACAGGGACCGCCTGCCGGTGTGCAGGCGGTTTTATTATATGTATTTCGCATACCACAAAACATGGTCGGTTATTTATATGGATCCGGTCACAGCTGCATCATCTGTGACATCATGCATCCTCCCCGGGCTCCGCAGGACAGGATCTCCTCAAACTGCTCCGGATCCGGCCGTATCCCGCCGATGGCATAGACCGGGAGGGAAGTGCTGCGGCATACTTCCCGCAGGAAGTCCGTGCCTCTGGGCGGGACCCCTTTTTTGCAGTCGGTGGCGTAGATGTGTCCTGCAGTGAGATAAGTGGCGCCCAGTGCTTCTCCTTCCCGGGCTTCCTCCGGAGAATGGACGGAGGTGCCGATCACGGTAAAATCAGACAGTTTGCCCTGACAGCTTTGAAGAAGAGGGAGCGGCAGGTGGATGGCGCTGCAGCCGAGCCGGGCAGCCGCATCCGGCCAGCTGTGGAGGATGCAGAGCACCTGGTGGGAGCGGCAGATAGCCAGTACTTTTTCCGCCAGGTCCAGATATTCTTTTTCCGGCAGATCCTTTTCACGCAGGATAATACCCCGGGGCCGGAGGGAACAGATGCGCGGAATCTGTTCCTCCAGAGGACGGGGACAGAGATGCCGGTTGGTGACTGCCAGAATCTGTGATCCGCTATACATACAGGTAATCATTCATGACGGGCTGCAGTCCCAGCTCCAGCAGCCGCTGGTAGACTTCCTCCACGCTTCTTCCGTCAGAGATCTCGAACTGACCGTCTCCTTTGTCCTCGATGTCCTCCACATGTTCACCGATTCCGGTGCTGACGCCGGCAGATATTTTGGTGGCGGCGATGTTCACCAGATTGTCCCGGACACGGGCGCACTCACGGGTAGAGACAGTGATGCTGGCAAAGGGCATGAAGAGCCGGTAGGCGCAGACGATCTGCAGCAGCTGAGGTTCATGCACATCCATGGGATTGATCCGGTCATTGTTGATGATGGGGCGCAGGCGGGGACAGGAAAAAGCAATCTCAGCATGAGGATACTTTCTCTGCAGCAGCCATGCGTGATAGCCGGTGGCAAAGGCATCCTTGCGGAAATCATCCAGGCCCAGGAGGGCAGCGAAGCCCACTCCGCGCATGCCGCCCTTCAGTGCCCGTTCCTGAGCATTCAGGCGGTAGGGGAAGATCCGCTTGTGACCGGCCAGGTGCAGCGTTTCATACTTGTCGGAATTGTAGGTTTCCTGGAAAACAGTCACGTAGTCCGCGCCGCACTGGTGGAGATAAGCATATTCGTCAGAATTCATGGGGTAAACCTCAAGACCGATGACGCGGAAGTATTTTCTGGCAATTTTACATGCTTCTCCGATGTATGCAACATCAGACTTTGCGCGACTTTCTCCGGTCAGAATCAGGATCTCCTGCAGTCCGGTGGATGCGATGGCGGCCATTTCCTTGTCGATCTCTTCCGGATTCAGCTGTGCACGGTTGATCTTATTGTGACAGTTGAATCCACAGTAGATACAGTAGTTTTCGCAGTAATTGGCAATATAGACCGGTGTGAACATATAGACGCTGTTGCCGAAATGCTTCCTGGTCTCCTCCCTTGCTGCCTGGGCGATCTCCTCCAGAAGAGGAAAGGCGGCGGGGGAGAGCAGCGCTGCAAAATCTTCCGGAGTACGGTTGTCTTTTGCGATCGCGCGGCGCACATCTGCCTCTGTATAAATATTGTAGTCGAATTCATTCATCGCCTGAATGACACGATCCATGACATCGGATTCCAGCACTTCCATGCCGGGGAGATATTTCATGTGGTCGATCCGGTTCTTTTTCTGATCTTCCAGGATCGTTTCGCTCAGGATGCTCTGATTCAGGTGCTCCTGTGTTTCTGCTTTTGCTGTCATTTGGTCGGCCTCCTTAATCCTGCAGATATCCGGTGAGAGGTGAGGATGCGCTGGCGCCGCGGTTCAGAGTCCGTCCCAGACCGGACAGGTAGGCGCTTCTGCCGGCTTCGATCGCCTTTTTGAAGGCTTCTGCCATGGCAGGCACGTCTCCGGCTGTGGCGATGGCTGTATTTGCCATGACTGCGGCAGCTCCCATCTCCATGGCTTCACATGCCTGGGAGGGGCGTCCGATTCCGGCGTCCACGATGATCGGAAGATCGATCTCGTCGATCAGGATCTGGATAAACTCTCTGGTGCAGAGGCCTTTGTTGGAGCCGATGGGGGCTCCCAGGGGCATGATGCATGCGGCACCGGCATTTACCAGATCTCTGGCTACATTCAGATCCGGATACATATAGGGCATTACGATGAAGCCTTCCTTTGCCAGGATTTCAGTGGCTTTGATGGTTTCGTAATTATCCGGCAGCAGATATCTGGAATCGTGCATGATCTCCACTTTCACAAAATCTCCGCAGCCCACTTCCCGGGACAGACGTGCGATCCGCACCGCCTCCTCGGCATTTCTGGCGCCGGAGGTGTTGGGCAGCAGTGTCACATCTTCCGGAATGTAGTCCAGAATATTGGCCAGTCCGCCCTGATTGGCGCGGCGAAGCGCCAGGGTGATGATCTGCGCGCCTGCTTTTTCCACGCAGGCTTTCACCAGATCCAGGGAAAATTTGCCGGATCCGAGGATAAAACGGGAGGTAAATTCATGCCCTCCGAGAATCAGTTTCTCATTTGTTGTATTCATGATAATCTCCATTCTTTTAAAAATTGTTTTTTATGTTTATACAGTTTCTTCCCCGAGGATCAGCCGTGTTACCATGTTCGCCTCATGGGCGGCACAGACGGCTACTCTGGGAGCCATCAGACCATGGCCGGGGGAGGGTTCGGTGGTTTCGTCTCCGCACAGGTAAAAATTCCGGGAGATGCGCCTGGTGTGGATCTGATTGCTGCTGCCGCAGCCGGCCATACCGGATCCGGAGACCAGCTTTTTATCCGGAAAATGCTCCCGGATGCCGCAGACCAGCATTGCCTTGGCCTCCGCCCGGTCGAAAGCCTCACAGATGATATCATCCTGGTCAAACAGGCCGGGCAGATTCTCTTCTGTGACTCTGACACAGTCCGTCCGGATGTCCAGATAAGGATTGATTCTGAGAAGCTCCGAGCGCAGGGCATCTGTCTTGTATATGCCGACATGTTCCATAAAATACTGCTGCCGGTTCAGATTCGTCAGATCCACCCGGTCAAAATCAATGAGATGCAGATGTCCCACCCCGATGCGGGCCAGTGCAAAAGCAATATTGGAGCCGAGGCCCCCCAGCCCGGCGATAGCGACTCTTCCGAGGCTCAGCAGCCGCTGAGTCTCTTCCCCGTGGCGCCGGGCGAGTGCGTCTGTAATTTCCTGTTCTGTAAAAGCGTGTTCCATGATCTCAGCCTCCTCCTACGAAACTGACCACTTCCAGGATGTCGCCATCCTTCAGAATAGTTTCATCGTATCTGCTTTTTGGCAGAATTTCATAGTTTAATTCCACTGCGATCAGACTGCGTCTGTACTGGTGGGCGTCCAGATAAGTGCCGACTGTCATCGGCTCGTCAAAGGACACGGAAGTTCCGTTGATTGTGATCATAATAGCCTCCTTCCTGATGAATTATGATAAGATAACCGAAACGGGTGCTGGATTATGTGCTGGCTCTGAATAAAAAATGAGTTCACAAAGAAATACACCCGCGGTGGTGTACCCCTTCATGAACTCAAGTTCACTCTCAGCCTGATGCTGCATGCAATATTCTCTTGCTTTTCTATACCAAAAACGGAGATACCTGTGGGGCATCTCCGTCATACATTCGCATCTGTCCCTACGTTGGCATTACCCAAATCAGGTATACGGGTCGAAGTTCATCCTTCCTCTCAGCCCAGAATATGAGCTCCCCATTCAGTTTTATTTACATAGCAAGTATAAGGTATGGGGAGAGAATTGTCAATGTTTTTTTGCGTGTGATACCATATGCGATAAGAAAATTTAATAAAAATAGAATCTATTTTAATGGTAGAAGAAGAGGAATTGTGCTAAAATGATTCTATAGAATTCCTCTGGAAAACGGAGGAAACTTATGGGGCAAAAGAAACAATTAAAGGAACTGACCATTCGGGACAATTTCATGTTCGGTGCTGTTATGATGGAAGAAGAAAATTGCCGGAGATTTCTGGAACTGGCACTGGGGTTTCCTATTGAACGGGTGGAGGTCAGCAGGGAGAAAAGTATCGTTTACCATCCAGAGTATAAAGGAGTACGGCTGGATGTCTATGCGAAGGACGAAAAGAATACCTGATACAATGTGGAGATGCAGGTTGCTAAAAGGCCAGAATTAGGGAAAAGAGTTCGGTATTATCATGGGCATTTTGAGGATGACTTTGTAAGGACACTTCAGGAGACGATACACCGGATCAGGATCAGCCGGGAAATGGAGGAGCGCTATATGATTTTTGAAGAAATGCTCAGAGACGAACGGGCAGAAGGCAGAGCCGAGGGCAGAATTGAAGGAATAGCCGGTGGAATACTGGACTTACTGGGAGATCTGGGTAATGTTTCGGATGAAGTTTGTGACAGAATCAGGAATGAAAAAAATCTGGACACTCTTACAGACTGGCTTAAAGCAGCAGCAAAGGCAGGTTCTATAGAAGATTTTCTGAATCAAATTTAAGAGAATCTGATTTTATTATCACGAAATCGTATTTGAGAGGATATTGTAGCTGATATGATAGCCTCTCTCTATTATCATAATCGAAAATTACTTAAATCAAGCCAATTCAGGCAAATTTCATTTTTTACAGAGGAATTCTATATCTAAAAATAAGAGAATCATATTGGAAAATACTGACTCAAAAAGGGAGAGATGAAATATATATTTTGATAAAGTCATGGTCATACGGAAAGCTTGATGCTATAATATGGTCAAATATGTACAGGAGGAGATTTGACATGCTACAGGAAGGTACAAAAGCACCGGCATTTTCACTGCCGGATCAGAACGGGGAGCTTCATACGCTGGAGGAATACAGAGGAAAAAAGGTGATCCTGTATTTTTATCCGAAGGACAGTACAGCAGGCTGTACGAAGCAGGCCTGCGGGTTTGCGGAGCGTTATCCCCAGTTTCTGGAAAAAGGGGCAGTGGTTCTCGGCGTCAGCAAGGATTCTGTGAAGTCTCACAAGAATTTTGAGACGAAATATGAGCTTCCTTTTACGCTGCTCTCTGACCCGGAGCTTTCTGCGATCCAGGCTTATGATGTCTGGAAGGAAAAGAAGAACTACGGAAAGGTGTCTATGGGAGTGGTACGGACTACATATCTGATCGATGAAGAGGGTGTGATCGTCAAGGCAATGGATAAGGTAAAGGCTGCCGATAATCCACAGCAGATGCTGGAGGCACTGGAATGAGAATCATATTGTCCCCTGCCAAAAAGATGAAAGAGAATCTGGATGATCTGCCGGTTCAGGGGCTGCCTGTCTTTATGGAGCAGACAGAGGAGATCATGCACTGGATGCAGAGCCTGTCCTATGAAGCTGCCAAAAAGCTGTGGGCCTGCAATGACAGGATCGCAGAGCAGAACTGTGACAGATTCAGACACATGGATCTGTACCGCCGTCTGACCCCGGCCATTCTTTCTTATGAGGGAATTGCCTACCAGTATATGGCGCCCTCCGTGTTTGAGTCCGGTCAGTTTGATTATGTGCAGGAGCATCTGCGGATCCTGTCTGCATTCTATGGTGTGGTAAAGCCGATGGACGGGGTGACGCCCTACCGGCTGGAGATGCAGGCAAAGGCCCAAATAGCTGGAACAAAAGATCTGTATGAGTACTGGGGAGACAGGCTGTATCGGGAAGTCATGGATGACAGCCGCTGCATCATCAATCTGGCGTCAAAAGAGTATTCAAAGTGCATAGAAAAATATCTGACGGCGGAGGACAGCTGTATTACCTGCGTGTTCGGAGAATATGAGGCCGGCAAGGTGGTTCAGAAAGGAGTCTATGCCAAGATGGCCAGAGGTGAGATGGTACGCTTCATGGCGGAGCACCGTGTGGTGGAGCCGGAGGCGATCAAAAGCTTTGAACGGCTGGGATATACGTTCCGGGAGAATCTGTCGGATGAAAAAACATTTGTATTTATAAAGAAATGACAAAAGAGGAAAGGCTGATTGCTGTGAGAACCCCGGAGAGTTTCTGAACAAGAATGAAAACTCTCCGGGTTTTTATAAATGGCTGTGCCGCAGCCATAGCGGCTCAGCAGTTCAAAGGTGGTCAGGCCGGTTATGACCTCTCTTACTTTATATAAAATGCCGAATATTAAAAAATAATAGAGATGATAATTATATAAATTACACCATACATAAAGAAAGTACCATACGGTATATTAGTATTCAGTTTATCTTTTTTTAATTTCTCAATCCTGATATTTTATGGTAATATGTGAAAAATGAATCAGTGCCGTCAGGTACACCATGAGGAGGATGAATATGAGCAGTAAACAGGAATCTGTAAAACGGAAAAGAAAGAAATGGCCCATTGTGCTGGCTGTTCTTCTGCTGCTTCTGGTTGCGGTCATTGCTTTTTTGGTGATGAGCGGAGGAAAGCAGCAGATGGAGAGCAGGATGACGAAGGTGACAACAGAATCAGCCTTTATAGGCTCCATCTCCGTGACAACGGAAGGAAGCGGATTCGTGGAGGCGGCCTCCACGAAAGCTCTGGCGCTGGAATATGACGGAAAGCTGGATACGATCTATGTGGAAAAGGGAGATCAGGTGAAGCAGGGGGACGTATTGGCTGTCTACGATACAGATGCGCTGGATGCAGTCGTGGAGCAGAAGGAAAATGAACTGGAACAGATCAACAGTGCTATTGCCACGACGGATGATTCCGGTTCCGGGGTGATCACTGCGCCGGTGACGGGCAGAGTAAAGCGGATCTATGCTGCAGTGGATGATGTGGTTACTGATGTGGTGGATAACAACGGTGGTCTGGCTGAGATATCGGCAGACGGAAAACTGAAAGTGGAGTTTACCTGTGAGAGTGCAGTGCTGACGGAGGGAGATTCCGTGACCGTGGATTTTGATTCTTATTCTGTCACCGGTACGGTGCAGGATGTGGAGGACGGTCAGATCTGTGTGACGATCAAGGATGATACAGAATACGTGGTGGACACGGTGGCGGTGATTCGCGGCAAGTCAGGGACAAAGCTGGGAGAAGGCATGCTGAAATCCAATCATCCCTATCTGGTAACGGCTTCCTATGGCATCATAGATTCGGTCAATGTCACCAAAGAATCCTTTGTGAACGCGGGAGACATGATGTTTGAGCGCAGGGACGCGGAGTACAATCAGACCTATCTGGATCTTCTGACAGACCGGGAAGAACTGGTGGAGGAACTGCAGGAGCTGAAGGAATATCAGAAAAATCCTGTGGTAGTATCGGATTATGACGGCTACATTGTTTCTCTTGATGTGCTGGAGGGGATGCCCTATGAGAAGGATCAGCAGTTCTGCACGATCGCAGATGCCGGTACTCTGAATCTGAAGGTGGAGATCGATGAGCTGGATATTGACGGTGTGCAGGAGGGTCAGACGGCTTCCGTGGTATTTGATGCCTTTGAGGATGAGACTTATGAAGGAACTGTGGAGAAAATCTCCGGTGTGGGAAATAACGCAGGCGGTGTGACTACCTACACGGTGACGATCGCCATGGAAGGAAATACCCATCTGAAAAATGCCATGAGTGCTACCGCGACCATTGAGCTTGAGAGTAAGGATAATGTGCTG
>JAQXWO010000256.1 GCA_029225485.1 Lachnospiraceae bacterium | reverse complement strand
TACCAGCACCAGTGCCACACGGATCATTGCTCCCTCAGACAACCCCAGACTTTTCAGAATGTAATACACAGCCACCATGGACATAAATGCCGGGAACAGACCCAGGATCATAGCCACATTCATAAACGGCTTTCTCATTTTGAAGCGAAGCCTTGACATACAGTAAGACACTGACAATACAAAAAATGTAGAAATAATACAGGAAAAAATCGCGATGATCAGTGTATTCATGAACATCTTCGGAAAGTTCAGGATCGAGGTATCCGTAAACAGCCTGATATAATTATCCCAGGTATAGGTCTTCGGGAAAAACGTGGAGATATAGGAACCTTTTTCCCCGCGGAAGCTGGTCAGGATTACCCAGAAGATCGGAAACAGCCAGACTGCCGCCAGTATCGTCAGAATAATATGTACGACAGAGTTCGTAATAAATTTTCGTGTCTTCATGGAAGACGTCAGTTTCGCCTTATTCATTATTGGAATCCCTCCTCATCTTTATAGGAGCCAGTATTTCTGTAAGTAATCAGAGATACGATGGACAGAACCACAAAGGTAAGAATACCGATCACTGCACCGATATTGTAGTACTGCTGATCGATGGTCAGCTTGTACAGCCAGGTCACGAGCAGATCGGTCTTTCCTGCTGTCAGTCCCACCGGAGTAGGATCACCGCCGGACAGAAGGTAGATCACGTTGAAGTTGTTTACATTGCCGGTAAATGTGGTGATCAGATACGGCGTTGTAACAAACAGCATGTAGGGAAGAGTGATCTTAAAGAAGGTCACTACCGCATTGGCTCCGTCCACTTTTGCTGCCTCATAAAGCTCTGCAGGAATATTCTGGAGAATACCGGTCACCTGCATCATCGTATACGGAATACCTACCCACAGGTTAATGACAATTACCGTCACTCTGGCCCATGTGGCATTCGTAAAGAAGGGGAGAGGATTCTTAATCAGTCCCATATTCATCAGAAGCGTATTGACTGCTCCGGAAGGCTGCAGCATAGTACGCATGATCAGCAGAGATACAAACATGGGAACTGCAATGGACAATACAAAACAAAAACGCCAGAAACCCTTGAAGCGTGTTCCCTTACGGTTGATGATCAGTGCCAGAATCATACCGAGAATATAGTTGCTTCCGGTAGCCAGGACTGCCCACACCAGGGTCCATCCAAGTACAGACCAGAAAGTCTGACCGATCGTATCGGAGAAATTCAGTACCTTGATAAAGTTTTCCAGACCGACCCAGTCAAACAGTACCAGATGGTCTCCCTGTTTGCTGTAGCTGGTAAATGCCATACTGATCATGAAGACCAGCGGTAAAATATTGAAAATCAAAACACCTGCCACCGGCAGAGTAAGTAATGTCTTGTGAAGGTTGATGTGGAAAAGATCTTTCAGATCATCCACGAGAGAATTGACATGCTTTCCATTCTTTGTAAGATATTCTGCCTTGTAGGCGCTCTTGACTGCAGCACGCCACATCAGAATAAACCATACCACGATAAACAGTGTCGCCACTCCGTAAAGCAATATCAGAAGCGAGTTGTCACCCGCTACATATTCATAAATTCCTTTGGCCTCGTTCCAGACCTCCTGCTGCTCCAGTTCTCCCAGAGTCACAAGCATTGCCAGATTGTGTGCACCGGAGTACACCATAAATACAATAAAAATAAGCTCCATCGCCAAAAAGGTCAGACCTTTTACAATCTGCTTATGTGCAAGATTGCCGGCACCCATGAGAAGCATTGAAAGCTTTGTGATTGCTCCGCCGTCCTTCCATGCATTACTTACAGTATAGGGTGACGGAAACTCATTATATCTTTTTTTCTTTGAAAATGCCACGTTTCTACCTCCCAGTTCCCTCAAACTGCTTCTGTTGAGAAGTTTACTCATCTATGATTGTATATCAGGGGATGGTAGTACCATCCCCTGATATCATGCCTTCTGCAAAACTGATTTCAGATTATTTCATGCAGATTACTCTACTGCAGAAGTATTCATATTGGTATTCCATGCTTCTGTAGCTTCTGCTGCATTGTCATGAGTCACTTCGCCGTCTCTTAAAGACTTTCCGAAGTTGTCAGTCGGAGTCCAGTAGTTGCCCATCGGTCCTACGAAAGGCTGGATGATAGAAGTATTTGCCACTGTATCGTTCTGTGCCTTTACAAGCAGATCCTCTGCGAATACCGGATCCTGCAGAACCTCTGTATTACAGGGGATGATATTTCTTGCTTCATAATGAGACTTCTGTGCCTCTGCACTGCCCAGGTAACGTGCCAGTGCCACTGCTACCTGCGGATACTCTGTATTTGCGCTGACTGCCATAGCCTTGGAGCCTGCGAAGGAGTACATCTGCTTCTCTTCTCCGTTCAGAGTATATTTCGGAAGCTGAGCCACTCCGAAATTATCGCCAAGTGCCTCTTTCACTGCTGCGAAATCCCAGGAACCGGAGAACATCGCTGCAACAGATCCGTCACGGATACCTGCGATACCGGAACCGTCCACATCTACCAGGAAGTTCTCATTGTTTCTCAGATCAACCAGGTAATCGGTAACAGCAGATGCCTTCTCACCGCTGAAGTCGATGCCTGCTTCTTCATCGTATCCGTCACCGAAGAAGGTACATCCGTTGCCTACATAGAAGCTTGCCAGATACCAGGAGTTGGTCAGCGGGAAGGAAACAACACCCTTCTCCAGCATGGTATCCAGATTCTTGATATCCTCCTCGGAGAATACACTGGTATCATAGTACATAAACCAGGTATTGGAAGTAAAGGGAACACCGTAAAGTGCGCCGTCAACAGTCAGAGAATCTACCATTGTCTGGGAGTTGGTCTCCTTTACATAAGTCTCTGTCTCACCGCCAAGTCTGGCAACTGCCTTCACCGGAAGCAGGTTGGTCAGCTGGTCGTTTGTCATCATGAATACATCTGCTGCAGCCTCAATATCCTGCACTACTGTCTTGGCTGCATCTCCCTCCGGGCACACGCCGTAGGTAAATGTAATATCCCAGTTGGGATGCTCTGCTGCGAAAGCCTCGCACTGTGTCTGAAGCCAGCTGCCGTAATCCGGTGACTGATCCTCTGCCGGTGACCACACGGTCATCTCACAGGTGATACTCTCCTCCTCTGCTGCCGCAGGCACTGCCAGTGCGGCTGCCATCATACCTGCCAGTAAAACAGATACCATTTTTCTCTTCATAACTGATTCCTCCTTGAATGATTTTTATCATATTCTCACGTTCAGTTTACCGCTAAACTAACACAATTATAGTATTCGTCAATTTGTTTGTCAATTGCGATTTTATATTTTTCTGTTATGTACAATTTTACATATATAAAACTGTGCACTTTCCCTATATTCATTATTTTATATATATTTTCTCAAATAATCCTTTTCATATTTTTTATTCATTCCGTATATCGTTAAAAATATTGTCCAAAAATATCATATGGAATCTGTGCATTTCTTCCGATCTTTTTGTTGTTTTTACATTATCTCTGGACAGTTTCTTTCTTCTCTTTTATACTGAACAGTATACGAACCACAATCTTGACAGAATCAGGTGACATTATGACATTAAAGGATATTGCAAAAGAAGCCGGCGTCAGCAGCATGACGGTCTCCAATGTAATCAACGGCCGTCATGAGCATGTTTCTAAGAAAACGCTGATGCGTGTCAATGAAATTATTGAAAAATACCACTACATACCAAATATCAATGCCAGAAGTCTGGCCGCCAAGAGTTCAGGGATCGTCCTTCTGATCATCCCCCTCTCTCACGGCCTGACCAATATGTTTTATACTCCCTACATCAGCATGCTGGCAGGCACCATGGAGTATCAGCTTCGTTCCAGGGGCTACTCCGCCATGATACGATCGGTGCAGGCTTTCAATGAGCTGGAGGTACTGTTCAAGACCTGGACAGCAGACGGAGCTGTATTTCTCCTGCCTGATTTTGACTGCTTTATGGATCAGATCCTGGAAAAAACACATATTCCCCTGGTGTTTCTCGACACCTGCCACAACCGTCCGGATATCCTTAAGGTATCCTGCGATGACCAGAAAGGGACGTATCTCGCCACGAGATATCTGATCAGTCAGGGCCATACCAGGATCGCCTTTCTGGGCGATTATAAAAACAGCGACCTCGTGACCGCCAGATTCCTGGGTTACAAAACCGCTCTGGAAGAAAGTGGACTTTCCTGCATCCCTGATCAGGTATTCGAAGAGTCTCCGGACTACGAGCACGGGATCCAGGTGGGGCAGCGCCTTTCTTCTCCGCATTCTCCTGTCACGGCAGTCGTGTCCTCCTCCGATTACGGAGCAGTGGGCATCATGGAGGGAGCACGGCTTTCCGGCATGAAGCTCCCCACACAGCTTTCCGTCATCGGTTTTGACGATCTGCCTTTCTGTAACTACTGTGTCCCGAAGCTGACCACCATCAGCCAGAATATCGAAGCAAAGGCTATCGCCGCCATCGACCTGCTGACAGACAAAATAAACGGTAAAGAAATCAGTCAGAATCATATCCTCATCGATGTGAAGCTGATCGAGCGCCAGTCAGCAGTTCCGCCTGCGTGACAGTTGTTTTTCAGATCAACTCAAAAAGCAGCCGGCCTTCCAGCTCAGGAAGACCGGCCATGATACTGTTTTATTTATTTTCAGTTTCACCCAGGTATGCTGTTTATCCCAAAATGCTCTCCATTCGCCGGACTGCGCAGATGGTAATTATTGATACAGGCATCATCAATGCTGTATCTTATTCTCCTCACTGTCCTTCATTGCCATAAAATCAAAGGGCGGCAGAATGCTGTCGATCTTCTCATACAGCTTGTCATCGAAATTGTAACGGAGCTCACAGTTGCGGTCAAAGATCATGGTGGGCTCTTCCTTTTTGGTGACCGGCTTCCAGGACGGAAGTCTGTCACTCTCCGGTTTCCCGTTTTTCGCAAATGTCATAAATGCCTCAAACATCTGACCTTCCAGTCTCTCGCCTTCTTCCGTCTGGCAGATCTCTACCAGATCTGTATTGTGGAAGAAAAACGGAATGTCTGAGCAGTGCCATGCGATCATATTATGATGGATCGGGAATTCCAGAATGAAATCATACAGGTAGGTACCCGCACTGCTTCCTTCTGCGTGGAGCTGAGCGATCGCCTTTGATCTCTGTCTCATGACACGGTCCACGACCAGAAGATCTGTAGGAACCTTGCCCGGGTACGTTTCCCGGAACAGCCTGATCATTTCATCCGTATGTTCTCCATATACAGCGCTTACGATCTCCCGGATCTGCTCATCTGTCAGCTTATTTTTATCATACGGCGCCGGCGCAAAGGCAAATTCACCAAAGACGCTTCCCACCATCACAGGTATCTCATATGCATGCTCTCTGAAACCATATTCCAGCGGACATCCCTTATAGTAATCACCCACCAGAGGACCTCCGCCAATATATCCTCCCTGCTTTGCAATGGCAGGACTGACTTTCTGGTATGCCCTCAGCAGATCCGGATAAGGCACTGTCTCCAGCTTCTCTGCCTCATCCACCGGAATGTCAAGCTCCTTCAGCATCGCTGTGACGATCTCCCGTCCGTCACCTGTGCAGGAAGGCAGCATTGCAGCATCGCTTACGCCGCTCATGATGAGGCCTCTGTGAAACAGTCCGTCCGCATCTGCGATCTGCATCAGATCCGCAACCTTCATACCGCCGCCTGACTGTCCGAAGATCGTCACATTGTCCGGATCACCGCCAAACAGTGTGATATTCTCATGGATCCATTTCAGGGCTGCCACCATATCTGCATGACCTGCATTTCCTGAGTTTGCATACTTCTCACCAAAGGGAGACAGATCCAGATATCCCAGAATATTCAGTCTGTGGTTCACGGACACCACTACCACATCTCCATACTTGCACATATTGAATCCATCGTAGGCCACCTGTTCAATGGAGGAACCGGCAAAATATCCGCCTCCGTGGAGCCATACGATCACCGGCAGCTTCTGCTCACTGTCCAGAGTTTTTGTCCAGATATTCAGATTCTGGCAATGCTCATCCTGGGGCCAGTAGCGATGGGGCACCATCAGCTCCGCATTCGGTGCATCCCATTCCATCAGCGGACACACGAATCCGTAAGAGCAGGCATCTTTGATTCCTTCCCAGGAAATTTCTTCCGGCATCTGGAACCGGTCAGCATACGCATAAGGAACACCTTTGAAAATGTATTCCCCGTCATAAAAATACCCCTTCAGTTTTCCGCCTGTCGTCTCCAGGACCGGCACGTCATCATAACAAAAAGTTTTCTTCATTGCTTCACCTCATCCTATGATTTTTTCTTGATTATACTACTATAGTAATCATATTTCACTTATTTTCTGATCGAAACAGTAAAAAACAACCTGCTCTTCTTCACAGGTCAAAGCAGGTTATTCTCACGATTTCTATAATTATTACTCTACTTTTGAAAAAAGGATTCTGTCATTGTCAAGCTCTTTGCCGGCTCCGGCACTGAATTTCTCCAGCAGGCCGTCTACCGTCAGGCCGTCCCGTTCCTCTCCGCTGATGTCGAGAATGATCCTTCCGGAATCCATCATCAGTGTCCGGTTGCCCATGTTCAGAGCGGAGTGCATATTGTGGGTGATCATCAGGCATGCCAGATGGTTTTCTTCCACGATCCGTTTGGTCAGCTCAATGACCTTATCCGCAGTGGCCGGATCCAGGGCTGCCGTGTGCTCATCCAGAAGCAGGATCTTCGGTGGGATCAGTGTGGCCATCAGCAGCGTCAGCGCCTGACGCTGTCCGCCGGACAGCAGTCCTACCGGCTGCTTCATACGGTCTTCCAGCCCCATGTTCAGCAGGGCAAGGCGCTCCCGGAACATTTTACGCTCTGCACTTGTGATTCTGGAAAACACAGATTTTTTCTTGTTCACACGCAGATAGGCCAGCGCCAGATTTTCCTCGATGGTCATATGAGGGGCAGAGCCCTTCATGGGATCCTGAAACAGACGGCCGATGTCCACCGCTCTCTTATATTCCGGCACATAGGTGATATCCCGGTCATCCAGGAAAATACTTCCTTCATCCACATAAAAACTTCCGCCGATACAGTTAAACAAAGTGGATTTTCCGGCGCCGTTGCTTCCGATGATCGTGGCGAAATCGCCGTCGTTTACCGTCAGGCTGACACCGTCCAGAGCCACCTTTTCATTCACAGTGCCAGGATTGAATACTTTTCTTATATTTGTCAGACGCAGCATGAGCTACTTCCTCCTCTTTCCCTTAATTCTATCGTAACTTTTCAGAGCCAATCTCCAGAATACTGCGCATTTCATCGGTGTGGCGTATCTGTCAAATAAAATTTTCAGTTCTGCACCTTTTTCCCCGATGAAGCCGCCGCCATTTTCCTCTTCTGGAATGCGATCTGCTGTTTCAGATACGGAGAAGCAATGGCAACTGCCACGATGACTGCGGACACCAGCTTCAGACATTCTGCCGGCACATGCAGACGGAGGGCGATCGCGATCGCGAAACGATACAGACAGCTTCCGATGATCACTCCCAGGATCCTTCGGAACATACTGCTCTTGCCTACCAGTGTCTCACCGATGATCAGACTGGCCAGGGCGATCGTCACCATACCGGTTCCCAGATTGATATCGCAGGATTTCTGATACTGACCGATCAGACATCCGGAGAGAGCCGTAAGTGAACCGGAAATACACAGACCTACCGTGATCGTAAAGCCCGGATTGATGCTGGATGCCTTCACCATATCAGAATTATCTCCCGTAGCCCGTATGGAAAGTCCCAGCCTTGTCCCCAGGAACCAGACGATGATCAGGCACACGATCACAACAATGATGATCGACATGATCAGTTTATACCAGGCAGCTCCAAATACATCCTTGACCAGGCTGTAGATGGTCTCGCTTTTGAAAAGCGAGAGGTTGGAAGAAAATCCCATAACCGCCAGGTTCACAGTATACAGGCCTGTATTTACAATGATACCTGCAAGGATGGATTCCACTCCCAGCTTCGTCTGCAAAAATGCCATGATATATCCCGAACATACACCTGCCAGCATCGCCGCAAACAGAGCCAGGATCGGGTGTCCTGCGATGGCTACCTGTGCGCCGACCGCACAGCCCAGCGTAAAGCATCCGTCTGTAGACAGGTCTGCAATATTCAAAATAGAATAACTGATCAATAATGCCAGAGCGATCAGTGCATAAATAAATCCAAGCTCCAGTGCGCTGACCACCACCGGAAGCGACAACAATGAACTCATAAATGGCTCCTTTTCTCTTCAAAAATAAATGCAGGATCACTGCACAGTGAACTTTTATATACGCAAACATCATGAGTATGAATATCATACTCATGATGTCTGTGATCCATTATAAAATCTGCACGGTCTGTACCGTCATTCTGCTGCTGTTCTGAACTTTTTATTCGAACTCCTCTGCTGTAACTGTCTCCACTACGGCTGTACATTTCTCTGCGAATCCGCTGTAGTCCAGACCGATGGCTTCTGCAGTCTCTGTGTTGACGGTAGCGATACCATTGTCAAAGGTCTGTACCGCTGTCTCTGCAGGATCTGCTCCCAGAAGAATCTCAACTGCCATATCTGCAGTCGCTGTTCCCAGATTGGTGTAGTCTACACCATAGCCGCAGAACGCTCCGTTCAGCGCGAAGGAATCTGCACCTGCATAGTGCGGGATCTTCGCATCCAGGAACTTCTCATAAATAGCCAGCTCTGCTGTCATGACTGTGTTGTCAGTCGGGGTAAATACCGCGTCTACGCCTGCTGCCACCAGAGCGTCTGCTGCCTGAGACACTTCGGTATTATTTGTACCTGTCTTTTCTACATATTCGATGCCCTTTTCCTCCAGATATGCCTTTGCGTCTGCGATGGGCTGCTTGGAAGAATCTTCGGACTGGCTGTAAAGAAGTCCTACGGACTTGATATCCGGATTGGCGGTAAGCATCAGATCCAGGATCGCATTCGTATTCAGCGCATCGCTGGTACCTGTAATATTTGCTCCCGGAGCCTCCATGGATTCTACGAGACCTGCACCCACCGGATCAGATACTGCGGAGAATACGACCGGGATCTGATTGTCCTCGGTAGCTGTCTGTACGATCTGTGCTGCCGGGGTAGCGATGGGAATGATCACATCCACACCATCCGCGATCATCTGGGAAGTCATCTGATTCAGAGTCGTGGAATCTGCCTGTCCATTATATACGTTTCCTTCATATACGAATTTATCTTCGCCTTCTGCTGATTTTGCGTCCAGTTCGGCTTCAATTGCAGCTTCGATCTGATTCAGGGAAGCATCGTCTACAAACTGAAGGATACCTACCTTGTACTCTGCTGCCATTGCCGTACCTGCAACCATGATTGCTGCCATAACGGATGTTGCCACACATGCTAATACTTTCTTCTTCATAATCTTGTTCTCCTTTTCTTTTCAGGCTTTCCTGCCTTTTGACTGGTTATTCAAAGGAGTAACCGGTGTTTCTGGATATAAGCGGATATAGGAACGTCCTGTCTGTCTTTCTGTAAAAATCCGTCTGACATTGTGAACCGGATGGGCTGCCGAAAAAAATAAACCGCCCCAGATCTTATCTGAGACGGTAATAATTTCTTATTATCGCGGTACCACTCACATTGACGTAATGTCCACTCTCGCATGTACTATCATACACTCCTGATTGATAACGGGTTCGGTTCCCGGCACCTCCTACTCTCATGAATCATCCGGTAAATAATCTACCGCTGCCCTGTACGCTCCTGACAACGAACCATACGGAAAATCCAGATTTCAGGCCGCCCTCGAAAGTCCATTCAGCAAACTGCTCCATACTGCAATCCCACCATCTGCAGCTCTCTGTGATCTCGCCTGAATGCTTACTACTCTTTCTCATCGGTTTCTTCCTTTGTTGTGTTAAAGTGTACCATCATCTGCGCGGTTTGTCAACAGAAATATGTGGATTTTTCATAAGAAACATACCTGTTCACCCCGCAAATATCGCCGCCGCCCGCAGCACGATCTGTACGAACAGATTCGAGTCGTACAACATATTCAAAAACTGACTGTCCCATACCATTTTCAGGAGTGACTGCCCGGTCTCTGTACTCTGGCACATGGACAGGACAAGGAAAAACAGCCACATCAGAAAGAGCCACTGCAGGATACCTGCCGCGCCCCCTGCGAGGCGGTTCACAAAGCTGATGCCCGGCACATGGGACAGAATTTTCAGCGCCCAGATCACCAGCCAGATCACGATCTGCACCAGCACCACCGCAAGCAGAAATGCCAGTATATTCAGCACCGCCGATGCAATATAATTGATAATATAATCCTGAAAAGTGCTGGCCTGAAGACTGCGGTAGCCCTCTTTGTTGTTGTATTTCAGAATCTGTTTTTTCAATGTCTCAGGCAGGGGAAGGCTGCCGATGACCGCCTCCTGCTCTTCTCCTGTCAGGGACAGCGTATCCGACAGATACGTCTGACTGCCGCCTGACTCCGCTTCTGCCGTCCCGCCTCCTGCGAGGCTGCCTGCAACCTGCTCTGATACGACAGCCTGACACTGCTCCGTAATATATTCATAGACCGGTGTTTCTGTCTTCAGAAATTCCGTGATATAAGGTAAAAGCAAAGATACCAGCACGATTGAAAGTATCAGAGAAACAACTGAAGCCATTTTTCTCACAAACCCCTTCCGCATACCAGACAGAACGAGCACCACAAGAACCGCCAGTACCGCAATCTCCAGTAAATTCATGTTCATTCTCCTCCTCCGCTTTCGATCCGGATCCGATCAAAGCTTTCTGATGTGATGACCAGATACTTCCTGTACTCCGAGAAATAATAAAATCCCACGACTTTGTTCTGATAACTGCTCTGAAATCTGAGATGCCCGGAAGATGTATAAACCGCCAGATCATTATCACTATACATGAGAATCTGCCCGTTTTCCATTTTAATATCACTGTAGGAAAAATCTGTCATAAATTCCTTTTTTTTCTTTCCTTTCAGATTATACAGGCATATCCGGTAACGATTCTCCGTATCCTCACTGTCAAATACAAATCCGATGGTATCTCCTTCATGAAAACAGCTCAGGATCTCCTCTTCAAACTCTGTGGAAGCTGTCTTTTCGGGAGTAGAAGACCCGGAAAAGACCACATAGCCACTGTCTGTGACTGCCACTGCCCGGGAATTGTCCACAAAATAGATTTCCGGTATCACTGCACCCTCAAAGGTCTCACTGCCCACCACATGGTTTTCCTTTTTCTGTCCTGCAGTGCCAAAATTGTAAAAGGTGACGGTATCAGAGAGCACGCCTCCCGTGATCTGCACATAAGAGACTGCCATCATCTCTCCGTCCGGTGAAACTGCCACATCCACAGGATAACCAGACTCCATCATCGTCGTCTTGTCACTTACAATCAAAGTACCGTCTGGCCTGTACAGATTCACCCATGTCACATTATCGTCCTGCAGCACTGCCGCTACCACTCCCTGTCCGGACACACGGACCTTCAGGATCGGATTATCTGTCTCAAAATGTCCCAGCTCTCCGTCTTTTCCTGCCACATAAATCTGTGTCCCGTGCTGTTCCGCAACCGCCATGGTCGTGCCGCAGACATCAGAAATGGTGGACTGCATACTGTAGGTAACACTCCATTTCAGATCGTTATTCTTCGATACACAGGTAATGCCGTCCGCATTGTATTTCAGAATATTTTTTCCGGCAGCGACATAGGCAGTCCCTGTCACCGCCGTATTTTCATAAGAAGCTGCTATGGTATATCCGTTATAAGTCACCAGCCTGTCATATACCAGAAATCCAATGACCGCAGCAGCTGCAAGGATCACTGCTGCCAGGTACATGCGCTGCTTTGCACTTCTGTGACCGATGATACGCTGCATCAGACCCCCTTCAAGGTCTTCCTCTTCCGAGTCCGCATCCTGTCCTTCATTCACATTTTCATCTTCTTCCTGACTAAGGAAGAAAAACTTATCACTCAATGTCGGAATTTTTCCCCGTACTGATAACATCCAATCTTTTAATTTCATCTGTATCCCCTGTCATTTTTTTCCGGCAAGGCCTCCCCATGGCCGGAAAATGATCTGTTCTGTTTTTTCTCATGAATACTATACCAGAAACGAATTCTGAAAGCAACTGCCCGCCAGTCATGGAAGCGTTATTTTCTGTCCCGGCATAATTTTGTTGGCATCCTGGATTCCATTTTCCTGGCAGATCTCCTGCAGCTTGTTCAGATTTCCATAATATTTCTGACAGATGTCCGCCAGTGTATCACCCTCACGGATCACATAGGATGCTTTGACCTGGCGGCTCTGGGCAGTCACTGCTTCATCGGCTGCTGTGTCATTTGAGACAATGTCTGCTCCTGAGTTTTCGTTTCCGACAGATGCAGCTGCAGCATCTGTCACTGATGCCCCCTGGTTTTCCACAGCGTCTCCGTCCTCTGATACGGATAGGCCTGTGCTTTCCACAGGTGCTCCGTTCAGAGCCGTTGATGGGTCAGTGCCTTCCACAATGGCTCCATTCCCGACTGCGGACATATCCGGGTTTTCCACAGCTGTTCCGTTCACAGATGCCGACGTGTCCGTGCTTTCCACAACTGCCCTGTTCCCTGATACAGACATAGACGGGTTTTCCACAACTTCGCCCTGCCCGGCTGCTGATTTATCCACATTTTCCACCGTATCACTGCTCCCCGATACGGATATGGCTGTGTTATCCACAGTCCGGCCATCCCCTGATACGGATATATCCGTGTTTTCCACAGCTGCTCCGCCGTCGGCTGCAGATGTGCCCGCGTTTTCCACAGTATTTTGGCTGCTGACTGACTGATCGCGGATGCTTCCGATTCTGGTGACAACGATCGCTCCGATGATCAACACCGTGACCACAAAAAAGGAACTGGCCAGCTTCATCATTCCTGCTGCCTGCATCTGATCCTTCTTCTTTATCTTTTCACGGAATACCTTGATCGCCTGATCCGCTATTTTTTCTCTGCCTTCCCCTTTTTCGCGGAAAGTCTCTGCCATATATTCCTGCATATTCCGGTTCTGCTCATAGAATACAAAATACCCGGAGATTTCCTCATAGTTACCTGTTTCCGTCCAGTAGAGATGTTCCTCCTGATCCTGCCGGTGATACAGGAGTCTGCGGCACTGAGGCACCTCATCCATCAGTATTTTCATAGATTCTACCGGATATTTCCCGATCACACAGCAGCCGATCACTTCCATTTCTCCAAAATAATCCCTGCACTCTTCCAGAACCTTTTTGGCCCCGGGGACTTTCTGTGTTTCCTGCTCTTCTTTTTTCTGCTGCTCTGCCTCTTTTACAGGCTCTTCCTGTTCTTCCCCGCAAGCCTCCGTTTTCTCTTCCTGCGCATCGACCGCCGCATTGAGCAATCCCCTGATAAAGATACGTGTCTCTCCCTCTTCTTTCTGTATCTCCCCAAGAAACACACCGAGAAAACTTTCTTTTTCCTCCTGTTTTTCCTTCTTGTGTATGTATGTCACCACATAGTCTTCCAGATAGATTCTCTTATTTCCCCGGATATCTCCTATCTGGCGCACATTCTTCGGTAATGCCGTTTTCTTTTCCATACTCTGTTCACTCCTTTATCAGTAAAACAGGCATCCGCCGGATATACCTTACCATACACTTTATGCAGAATTTATCATTTCATGGACAAAAATATAATTTTTTTCATGACAGAATACTTTCTTTCAAATCAGGATAAAATGATTACAGTTCATTCCACAGAAAGGAGCCGCCATGAATTCTTATTTTCCAGCCGGAGACGCATCTGCCGCTATTTTGTCCAGGCATCTGGAGTATCTGCTCCGCCAGCAGGGAAACCTCTGTGTTCCTCCGGTCATCCTCTGTATCGGCACTGACCGGATGATCGGCGACTGCCTTGGGCCTTTAGTGGGAACGAACCTCGAAAGAGCAGGAAAAATGCCCTTTGTTTACGGCACTCTCTGCTCTCCTGTCCATGCACTGAATCTCCAGAGCACACTGGAACAGATAAAAAAGAAGCATCCCCGCAATACATTGATCGCTGTCGATGCTTCTCTTGGCTCCATGCCGCATATAGGTTCTGTCTCTGTGCGCAGCGGAGGACTGCGTCCCGGCGCAGGAGTCAGCAAAAATCTCAGTACCGCAGGCGACATCTCCATCACCGGGGTCACAAATATCGAAGACGGATGTCCCTGGCTGGCCCTTCAGACGGCCAGGCTCTCCACCGTCATCTCCATGGCAGACTGTATCACAGACTGCATTCATCGTGCAGCCGGATACAGGATCACTTCCTGCCTGTAATTGTTATCTGTAACATCTATGCCTACAGATCGATACGTCCTTCCAGAGCCCGCAGCAATGTAACTTCATCGATACATTCCAGATCACCGCCTACCGGAACACCGCTGGCGATCCGGCTGACCCGGATACCGGTGGGTTTGATCAGCTTGCTGATATACATGGCTGTGGTCTCTCCCTCCAGACTGGAATTGGTAGCAATGATCACTTCATCCACATCTCCCTGCAGACGCTGCATCAGCTCTTTCAGCCGGATATCCCCCGGCCCGATGCCCAGCATGGGGGAAATGGCTCCATGCAGCACATGGTACAGTCCTTCGTATTTGCCTGTCTTCTCATAAGCTGCCAGATCTCTCGTATTCTCCACCACCATGATGGTCTTGTGGTCACGCTGAGGATTGCTGCAGATGGGGCAGACCTCCTGATCGGTCAGCGTACAGCACACCTTGCAGTAACGAATATTATTCCGCGCATCCAAAATAGCCGAAGTAAGCTGCTCTACACGCTCCTTCGGCATACGAATGATATGAAATGCCAGCCTCTGGGCTGTCTTCCCTCCGATCCCCGGAAGGGAGGAAAGCTGCTCGATCAGCTTTCCCATCTGACTTCCATAGTAATCCATCAGAGTCCAAAGCCTCCCAGACCACCGGTCAGTTTTGACATCACAGATGCCGATGCCTCATCCACCTTGCGGAGCGCCTCATTAGTCGCTGCCACGATCAGGTCTTCCAGCATCTCAATATCATCCGGATCCACTACTTCCTCAGAAAGCTTCACCTTCGTCACTTCTCTTTTCCCTGTGACAGTCACTTCTACAGCTCCGCCTCCTGCTGCTGCCGTGAAATCCTGCTCCTCCAGTGCTTTCTGATTTTCCTCCATCTGCTTCTGCATCCTCTGGGCCTGCTTCATCAGATTATTCATATTTCCCGGCATACCGCCCGGGAATCCACCTCTCTTTGCCATTTGAATCCCTCCTGGTCTTATAATTATCCATTTTCCTATTGTACTATAAAGAGAACGGAATTGCCACTACAAATTTAATCCTCATCCTCGATCTCAATCTCCGTATGGATGACCTCCCGGGCTCTCTGTTCCACATCGATCCTGGCAAGAGGCGCCCTCTGGATACCTTCATCCGCCGCCAGGACAAATTTCACCTCGATCTGCTTTCCGGTCTTCTCCGTGATGATCTGCTCCAGCTCCTGCTTTCTGTCTTTATTATCCAGATAGCGTTCTGCCAGAAAATCCGCAAACACCACATACAATTTTCCATCTTTGTCATCCTGAGGATTGAATTTCGGCTCTGCAGCCGAAAGTACGATGCGAAACATCCCGCTGGTCTCTCCCACGATGGCCTTCCACATGGCTTTTACCTGCTGCAGATCCTCCGGCGCCGCCTTCTGATAGACTGGAGCCGGGCCGCCGTATCCTCCATTCGGGGTTCCGCCTCCATGGCCATATCCACCGTCCGGGATTCCGCCTCCGCAGCCATAACTGCTGTCCGGGGCTCCGCCTCCATAGCCATAACTTCCTGCTGGTGATTCGCCTCCATAACCATAACTGCCGCCTGGTATTTCACCCTCATAGCCATATCCGCCTCCCGGCGCTCCGTTCCCATCACTGCCGTCCGGAGTTCCGCCGCGATATCCATTCCCCGGATATCCTCCCGCTCCCGGCAGACATCCCTGCTCCAGCTTCTGTTCCAGCTTCCGGATCCGTTCCAGCAGGGACAACTCATCCCTCTCCGCCTCCGGTTTGCACAGCTTGATCAGTGCCATCTCAAGAAGCACCCTTTTATTAGTCGCATAACGAATAGAACCGGACAGTTCGGAAAAAATGCGGATATAGCGCATCAGCGTGTCCTCCCGGACCATGGCTGCCTCTTCCCTGAGCTGCGCCAGATTTTCTGTAGAGACATCCAGCACATCCTCCATCTCATCCGATGCCTTCAGCAGCATCAGATTGCGCAGATACCAGGTAAAGTCACTGACAAACTGCGTCAGATCTGTTCCGCGCATCACCAGCTTTTCCAGTGTGCTGATGACTTCTGCCACATTTTCCCGGAGAATCTTCCGAAGCAGGTCACTGTACACGTCCGTGTCTACCGCTCCCAGCACTTCCAGCACTTTATCATAGGTCAGTGTCTCTCCCAGATAAAATGCAATACACTGATCCAGCAGGCTGAGGGCATCACGCAGAGAACCGTCGCCCTTTTTGGCCACATACCGCAGCGCTCTTTCCTCAGCGTCCACATGCTCCTTCTCCATCAGATCCTTCAGCCTTTCCAGGATCGTATCCTGGCTGATCCGCCTGAAATCGTATCTCTGACATCTGGAAAGTATCGTCACGGGAATCTTGTGTGCTTCCGTCGTCGCCAGAATAAATATCACATAGGAGGGCGGCTCCTCCAGCGTCTTGAGAAGGGCATTGAATGCTCCGATGGAAAGCATATGAACCTCGTCGATGATATATACCTTGTATTTGCCCTCCGCCGGCGAGTAGGAGACCTCCTCCCGGATCTCCCGGATATTGTCCACACCATTATTTGATGCCGCATCGATCTCTATTACATTCATGGAGGATCCGGACGCGATTGCGCGGCAGGCAGCACATTCGTTGCAGGGATTTCCATCCACCGGATGCTCACAGTTCACCGCTCTGGCAAATATTTTAGCCACAGAAGTTTTTCCGGTACCTCTCGTCCCGCAGAACAGGTAAGCATGACCGATCCGGTCGGCTTTTATCTGATTCTTCAGCGCTGTCACGATATGATCCTGCCCTTTTACATCCGCAAAGGTGTCCGGGCGGAATTTCCGGTATAGTGCCGTATAACCCATAAAATATTGTCTCCTCATCCAAAAACAAATTTCGCTTCTTCATTTTAGCACAGATGCATATTATTTCAATGATAAAAACTGCTGCCCGTCAGGATAAAGCTCTTCGGTCATAACCAGTTTATGACAGGAAAGAGCTGCCGCGATCTGCACGGCAGCTCCATTTTCTGCTTCTAATACATTGTCTTCGAAATATCAGTCTCCAAAGCTGATACCCATCAGTTTTGCCTCCTGAACGATCTGATCATCCGGAGCCACAGTCTTCAGCTTGCCTGCCACTTCACCCAGCGGCACTTTCTTCATCTTGCCGTTGACAATACCTACCATGTATCCATACTCTTCCTTCATGATCATATCGGCTGCCTTTACACCGATCCTGGTGGAAAGTACGCGGTCATACGGGCAGGGGCTGCCGCCGCGCTGTGTATGTCCTGGAACTGTGATACGCACTTCCGGACCATTGGCTGCCGCGATCTCTTCTGCCAGCTCGTAGGCCACGGACGGATATTTCTTTTCTTCAATCTTCTTCTTGAGATCTTTCTTACTCAGTTTCGCATCTTTCTTGGAAATCGCGCCCTCAGCCACTGCAATTACCGTAAAGCCCTTGCCGGCCTTTGTTCTGCGGTCGATCGCCTCCACGACTTTTTTGATATCATAAGGAATCTCAGGGATCAGGATGATATCTGCGCCGCCTGCAATGCCTGCGTACAGTGTCAGCCATCCAACCTTGTGTCCCATGATCTCCACGATAAAGACACGGTTGTGGGATGCTGCTGTCGTATGGATGCAGTCGATGGCCTCTGTCGCAATATTCACCGCACTGTAAAAACCAAATGTCATATCGGTACCCCAGATATCATTATCGATCGTCTTGGGCAGATGGATAATATTCAGTCCTTCCTCCCGAAGCAGATTGGCCGTCTTCTGGGTACCGTTGCCTCCCAGGATCACAAGGCAGTCCAGACGAAGCTTATAATAATTCTGCTTCATGGCCTCCACCTTGTCCAGCCCCTTCGCATCCGGCTCACGCATCAGCTTGAAGGGCTGTCTGGAAGAGCCGAGAATCGTTCCGCCCTTGGTCAGGATACCGGAAAAATCTCTGGAGGTCAGAAGTCTGTAGTCTCCGTAGATCAGTCCCTTGTAACCATTCATAAAACCATATACTTCGAGATCCTCAATATTGCTGGAAAGTCCCTTCACCACGCCTCGCATGGTGGCATTCAGTGCCTGGCAGTCTCCGCCGCTGGTCAACAAACCGATTCTTTTCATAATCTGTCACTTCCTTCTTAGAATTTCGCTGCGGAGTACCGGGTGTTACGATCTACTTCCGCAATTGATATGTTCAGTATAACTCTTTTTCTGTTTTTCTACAACCGAAAATTAGAGAAAATGCACAAGCAGAATTTTTATTATTACACAAATGCGACGCCCTGTGCAGACCTGACATATCTCACGCAAACGCGGGTAACGCCTCCGCCGAGCTAACTGCCAACTTCGACCAGCGACGCTCAGCAATGGCTTCGCGCCGGGTCTGCGCAGGCAGTGGATCTCGTCTGCGGCTAAAAGCACCCGCAAAGTGTTTGCTTTGAGATATGTCATGCCTGCACAGGGCTGTATTTCGACATAAGGTCATTCATCCAAAGACTGCTCAATATCACGGACAGAAACCTTCAAATATAAAGTAGTCATAATATTTTCTGCAGTGTTCCAGCTGTCTGGTTGATTTTACGGTCCAGGCCACGGAGGGACAGCCGAATATGCGGCGGCAGATGTTTTTGGATACAGCCTTTTTGTCTCTCTGATCGTAGGCAATGAAGTCGGGACGGGCCAGAAAATTGGTCAGGAGATGGCGGATGGCCAGACACTCCAGGCGGTAATTTCCTTCCTGTCTCTGAAAATTCATGGAGAGCTGTCCCCGGACGATCTCCGGGCGATGTCTCCGGTACCACACAAGAGCCCAGGGCTGAAAGGACTCTATACAGTAGATTCCTTTATAATCCCGCAGCAGCCGGTCTGACTCCACACAGACCTGATTGTTGAAATCTTTGTATTTATATTCAATGATCAGCGGAACGCGTCCGTTTACCAGCTTCAGCACATCAGCAAGAAGCGGAATCTTCTGATCTGTCCCATACAGAGTAAACTGCTGAAGCTCCTGATACGTATAATCACTGACCTGACCGTCCGCCGAGCAGACCCGCCGGAGCGTATTGTCATGGAACACCACCGGCTGGCTGTCCTTTGTCAGCTGGACATCCATCTCAATCCCATAACCGGCATCACAGGCCCGCGCAAATGCCCGCATGGAATTTTCCGGAGCATCTGACTGGTTGTCGTGCAGTCCACGGTGTGCGTAGTAAACCACATCCGAACGAATACGGCGGGATCTCAGATTCGGCATGATTGCCGCCACATATGCCCCCAGAGCACCGATACACATTCCCGTATTCATTTTCATCTTAGTCGCCTCATTTCCTGAATAATTCTGAGTGAGTTCCAAGTCTGTAAAGCATCAGAACCAATACCTCAACGCGTATCTCATAAATCAGCAGCCAATCTGGCTCTATGTGACACTCTCGAGTGCCTCTATATTTCCCCGTGAAATCATGATCTCTGTATTTTGGATCCAGCGTACCGCCATTCGCTAAAATATCAATCACTTCAAACAGCTTATCAAGATTCTTCTTTTGCTTTTGAGCAAGCTCCAAATCTTTTTTAAACTGGTTCGTAAACTGTACATTATATTTCATACTTCGAGCGCCGCCTTAAGAGCCTCTATACTGGAATATCCTGGAGCAGAAGGATCATCCAACAGTTTTCTTCCCTCTTCAACAGCAGCTGCTGTAGTTTCATTTGGCACATCCAGTCTCAGTTCAAAAGGAATACCATGTTCACGGATAGCGGTTCTCAGGAACATATTTACAGCAGTTGTCATATTCAGACCAAGTTCATTAAAAATAACCTCCGCCTGATCTTTAATCGATTTTTCTATTCTGATATTTAAATTTGTTGTTGCCATACAAAACACCTCCATTCAAATATAGTGTACTTAAAAGTTCGTTTATTGTCAATACATTGTCATTATATTGACTAATAAACATTTAAAAATCAAATTGTGCAGCTATATGAACATACCATGTATGGTCATCCATTACACAATCGTATATTCCAGACACTCATAATGCAGTCTGCTTCCCTCTCCTGTCTCCGGCGGCAGAAGCGCCCGCGCTACCAGCTTTTCTTCTGCCTGAGCATCCGTTCGCTGAAGCACCGCATAATCTCCGTCAATCCTCACAACAATGTATTCATATGGTCCAAGATCCATCTTTCTTCCTCACCTTTCTTTTTCTATTTTCGGTCTGTACTGTTTCAAATGCAGCTGAACTATAATTACTATACTGTACCATCTTCCGCACAAATGTGCAAGTCAACACCATTGTACTTTCCCATACTTCATGTTACAATTATTATCAAAATCCGTTCGAAAGCCAGCTGTCTGTCACAGACATATCCGACACGTCTGACCTCGGAACGGACTGCCCCGAAATATGTCTGACAGGAAAGGACATGCCATGTCCTGCACCGGCAGACATATTTCAGGTCCGTCCGGGACGGAGGCAGCACGAGTGGATATGTCTGCGACAGACAGCGTCACCTGAACAATAACTTGCACAACCCGAAAAATGATACAAAGGAGGTGATTCCTTGCGTTTATTTGATGCTTTTTCTGCCCTTCAGGAGATCCGAAAGCCAAAACAGAATGAATCCTGCAGTCTGTCCACGGTCTGGAGCGAAAATAATACGGATGAATCTGTGCCGGCAGAATATCCCAGACCTCAGTTCCGCCGCAGCCAGTGGATCTGCCTGAACGGACTCTGGAATTACACTTTTACGAAGGAAAAAGATCTTCCCACGGAGGCAGACGGTCAGATCCTTGTGCCTTTTTCTCCGGAGTGTGACCGGTCCGGTGTGAGAAGAAGGCTGAATCCCGGTGAATATCTCTGGTATTTCCGCACGGTACAGCTTCCTGTCATTCCTCCCGGTAAAAGGCTGATGCTTCACTTTGGTGCGGTGGATCAGCGCTGCACTGCCTGGTGGAACGGCAAAATGCTGGGCAGCCACAGAAACGGATACCTTTCTTTCTCTTTTGATGTGACCGACCATGTAAAAAAAGGAAAAAATATACTGATGCTCCGGGTGCAGGACGATACGGACACCAGCTGCCACTGCTGCGGCAAGCAGCGCCTCTTCCCCCACGGTATGTTTTATACTGCGCAGAGCGGAATCTGGCAGACTGTCTGGATGGAATGGGTGCCGGTAAACAGGATCGAAAGCCTGAAGATCACACCTCTGTATGACGACAGTGCAGTGCAGCTGAAGATTTCACTGACCCGCCCGGAACGCATGAAAATTCAGGTTGCACTCGGTGATGATGTCTACTGTCACTATGTGAAAAAACGGGATTTTCCGCAGGACAGCGGACAGATCACCTGCGTGATCCCTGTCCCGGATTTTGTTCCCTGGACTCCGGAACATCCGCATCTCTATGAATTTCGTATTGAGACCTCCTGTGACTGTGTGGACAGTTATTTTGCCATGCGCAAATTTTCTACCGGCACGGACCATCTCAAGCGTCCCAGGCTGTTTTTGAACAATGAGCCTTATTTTTTCCATGGAGTACTGGATCAGGGCTATTGGCCGGAAAGTCTCTATACTGCTCCGGATGATGAGGCCATGATCTTTGACATCCAGAAGATGAAAGAGCTTGGCTTTAATACGATCCGAAAGCATGTGAAGATCGAACCGCTGCGCTGGTACTATCACTGTGACCGTCTTGGCATGGTGGTATGGCAGGATATGGTCAACGGCGGCAGCCGTCCTTTTATGCCTTTCGTCTGCTACCTGCCCAATCTGATGCCTGCCGTCACTGTCATGATCCGGGACAATCACTATCATCTGTTTTCCAGATCCAGCAAAAAAGGAAGAAGGCAGTGGGAGCAGGACTGTATGGATATGGTAGAGCAGCTGTACAACTGTCCCTGTATCGGCCTCTGGGTTCCCTTTAATGAAGGCTGGGGACAGTTTGATTCCCTTCGGATCACGGAAAAAATCCACCGTGCAGACCCCACCAGGCTGGTGGATCATGCCAGCGGATGGTTCGACCAAGGCGGAGGTGATGTGAAAAGCATACATAATTATTTCCGCACTCTTCGGATACACCGGGATAAACGTCCCTGTGTACTGTCAGAATACGGCGGTTATTCCTGTCCGGTGGACGGTCATCTTTATCCCGGCCGCACCTATGGATATGGTTCCTGTAAGACAACGGAGGATTTTTCTGCCGCATATCACCGGCTTCAGAAAGTGATTGAAAAACTTGAGCAGAAAGGGCTGTCCGGTGCGATCTATACACAGCTTTCCGACATTGAAACAGAGACCAACGGCCTTCTGACCTATGATCGGAAGGTGCTCAAAATAAAGTAAAAACGGGTGCCGGCATTTGCCGACACCCTGATTTTTGTCATAAATAGAAGCTGTTCTGCTGCCGCAGATTACTCTGCCGGTGCGAACTGATCCTTGCCTACGGAGCAAACCGGGCATTCAAAATCATCCGGAAGATCTTCCCACTTGGTTCCCGGTGCGATTCCGTTCTCCGGTGATCCTGCTTCCTCATCGTACTCCCATCCGCATACTTCGCATACGTATTTCATGTCTGTTACCTCCTGTCTGTTCTGTACCGCATCACCGCGGCATATTCTTTATAATCTCTGATTGTACCAGAATGGAGCAGAACCTGCAACTACTATTTTCGCCGCAGGTCATCCCGCATCAAAGACGCTCAAAGTCCTCTGCGCCGTGTTTGCACAGCGGGCAGATATAGTCTGCCGGAAGTTCATCGCCCTCATAAATGTATCCGCAGATCTTGCAGACGAAACCTTTCTTCTCGGTCGTCGGCTGTGGCTTCGGTTTGATGTGGTCAAAGTAATACTGGTAAGTCACGCTGGGAACATTTGACAGCGTCACTGCCTCTGTCACATCTGCCACAAATACAGTATGAGTATCGTAATCATAGGAATTGATTACTTTACCTGACAGTACGGCATTGGAGTATTCCGGAATGTAGCGCAGTCCGTTGGCCGTGCGTGCTTCTGCGTCTCCTGCAAATTTGTCCACATCTCTTCCACTCTGGAAGCCAAACTGCTGGAATACCTTGAACGGTACATCTGTCGTCAGGACGGATACATTGAAGACACCTGTCTTCTGGATCATGTCATGCGTATAGTTGGCCTTATTGACAGCGATCAGAATACGCTTGGGTGTATCAGTTACCTGAAGCACTGTATTGATGATGCAGCCATTGTCCTTTGCGCCGTCCTTTGCAGTCAGCACGAACAGACCATAGGACAGCTTGAAGAAAGCGGACGGATCCATCTTGCACTCTGCAGCAGCTTCTGCTGCGATCGCCTTTGTCTCCTCTTCCGGTACTGCCTTGGCATCCTTCGGCATGGCCTCTGCGATAGCATCTGCCAGTGCATCGATCTCAGCGAGCTGATCCTTTTTCAGAGATGACTTCAATGTAATGGTGTTGTCAAGGATCGTCATATTCTTGCACTTCTGGAACTCTTCGCGCATCAGCTTGCCGCTGGTCGGTGCCCAGGAACCATTCTCGATCAGCGCAATGGTTCTGTTCTGGATATTGTGAGCTACCAGATCAAAGATCAGAGCTTCCATATTTACAAAGATACCTGCATTGTATGTGGTGGACGCAAATACCATATGGCTCCATCGGAATGCAGCCGCAATAATGTCGGATGCAGGTGTCACAGACACATCATACATCACGGTGCGGATGCCTCTCTCACGCATACGGCATGCCAGAATCTCAGCGGCATTCTCTGTGTGTCCGTAAACGGATGCGTATGCGATCATTACGCCATACTCTTCCGGAGCGTAGGAACTCCAGTGCATATATTTGGAGATAAAATCACCAATATTCTTCCGCCATACAAAACCGTGCAGCGGGCAGATCATCTGAATATCCAGGGTAGCTGCCTTCTTCAGAAGAGCCTGTACCTGATCTCCGTATTTTCCAACGATGTTGGTATAATATCTTCTGGCCTCATCGAGATAATCTCTCTCAAAATTCACCTCATCTGCGAACAGAGCACCATTCAACGCACCAAATGTACCGAATCCGTCTGCGGAGAAGAGGATCTTGTCTGTCGTATCATAGGATACCATAACCTCCGGCCAGTGAACCATCGGCGCCATGACAAATACAAGATTGTGCTTTCCTGTGCAGAAGGTATCGCCTTCCTTCATCAGGACAGCTCTGGAATCAATGTCAAACTCAAAATACTGCTTGATCATCTGTGCGATCTTCTTGTTGCAGATGATCTTGACATCCGGGTAACGCATTACCAGCTCCTGAATGGCCTCGGAGTGGTCCGGCTCCATGTGATGAACCACCAGGTAATCCAGTGTCCTGTCTCCGAGTACTTCCTTGATATTCTCAAAGAAAACTCCCTTTACTGCTTTATCTACCGTATCAAACAGTACAGTCTTCTCATCCATCAGAAGATAGGAATTGTAAGACACACCATCCGGCACGGAGTAAACTCCCTCAAACATTGCAAGACGGCGGTCATTGCTTCCGACCCAGTACAGGTCTTCCGTGACTTTTCTGTAGCAATACATAAATAGCCTCCTTATCGTTATGTCAGTCCTGTAAAATAAAAAAGATATCGTCCTTCTGTCGGTCTCCTGCCGCAGAAGAACAATATCTATTGTATCCTATTTCACATGCTTTTTCCAGATGTAATTTGCATTTTTATTCTCACGGTCTGTCTTTTTACTCTTACGTTTCGTCTGCCGCGCCATGCAGTCCTCAGACTGTCTGCTCCCGCAGGCTTTCCGCTGCTTCACAGATCCTGTATTAAGGAGAATGAGCGAAATTTTAAACACAAAAATAAGCGGGTGATGGGAATCGAACCC
>JAQXWO010000255.1 GCA_029225485.1 Lachnospiraceae bacterium | reverse complement strand
ATGGCAATCCGGAACATGCTGGATAAAAACGGACATAAAGAAACTCCGATTATGTCCTATGCGGTCAAATATGCTTCCTCTTTCTACGGTCCTTTCCGCCAGGCAGCAGATTCTGCCCCGGCGTTCGGAGACAGAAAAAGTTATCAGATGGATCCGCACAACAGCAGAGAGGGGATCAAAGAAGCACTTCTGGATGTGGAAGAAGGAGCCGATATCGTGATGGTAAAACCGGCCCTTTCTTATCTGGATATGATTACCCGTGTCCGGGAAGTGACCAATGTACCGGTGGCTGCCTACAGTGTCAGCGGTGAATACGCCATGGTGAAAGCGGCAGCAGCCAAAGGCTGGATCGATGAAGAGCGAATTATGTGTGAGATGGCGGTCAGCGCCTATCGCGCCGGGGCACAGATTTATCTGACCTATTATGCAAAAGAACTGGCAAAATGTATGGACGAAGGGAGAATCGGATAATGAGCAGATCAGAAGAATTATATGAACGTGCAGTGAAAGTGATTCCGGGAGGAGTAAACAGCCCGGTACGTGCCTACGGTTCCGTGGGAATGACCCCGCGGTTTGTGGAAGGTGCTACAGGACCATATATTTTTGATGCAGACAGCAATCGTTATATTGACTATATCGGTTCCTGGGGTCCCATGATTCTGGGACATAACAATCAGGAAATACTGAAAGCCGTTGTAAGAAAAGCAGAAAGCGGCCTCAGTTTTGGTGCGGCCACAGAAATCGAAGTGGAAATGGCTGAGTTTATCTGTGAAAATGTACCGTCCATCGAGATGATCCGTATGGTAAATTCTGGTACAGAAGCCGTCATGAGTGCCATCCGTGTGGCAAGAGGATATACAGGAAGAAATAAAATTGTCAAATTCGACGGATGCTATCACGGTCATTCAGACGCATTGCTTGTGAAAGCAGGTTCCGGCGTGATGACAGCCGGAGTACCGGACAGCTCCGGGGTTCCGGCAGGCTGTACCCAGGATACCCTCAGTGCCGTTTACAATAATCTGGAAAGTGTAAAGGCGCTGTTCCAGGAATTTCCACAGGAAATCGCAGCAGTGATCGTGGAGCCGGTAGCTGCCAACATGGGTGTGGTATTGCCGGAAGAAGGATTTTTACAGGGACTGCGTGACCTGTGTACAGAACACGGAACCGTATTGATCTTTGACGAAGTTATCACCGGATTCCGTCTGGCATTCGGCGGCGCCCAGGAACATTTTGGCATTCAGGCAGACCTGGTGACATACGGAAAAATCATCGGAGCCGGTATGCCGGTGGGTGCTTACGGCGGAAAACGCGAGATCATGGAGCAGGTGGCTCCGGTGGGGAGCGTCTATCAGGCAGGAACATTAAGCGGCAATCCTGTTGCTATGGCAGCCGGACTTGCCCAGCTGAAAATCCTGAAAGCACATCCGGAAATCTACACACAGATGCGCCGGAATGCGGATACTTTGTTTGATGGAATGGCCGCACTGGTGAAAAAATACAAAAAGCCGTGGAAAATGAATCATATCGGTTCGCTGGGATGTCTGTATTTTACCGGACAGGATGTGCATAATTATGAAGAGGCAAAAACAGCCGATACAAAAGCATTTGCATCCTATTTCCGTTTTATGCTGGAACACGGCATCCATCTGGGACCGTCTCAGTTCGAAGCCATGTTTATTTCCAATGCCCACAATGAGGAGACAACAAAAGAAACTCTCCGTGTATTTGAAGAATATTTGAGGTGCGAATGACAAAACAGAGTATTATGATTGTGCTGATAATTCTTGCCATCTTTTTAGTGGCGGCATGGATTCTCTGGCGTGACAAAGAAAGACGAAAAAAATGGTTTCTTATGAAAGTGCGTAAAATGTGGGGGTCTGTTGCTGACCGCGAGTACACAGAGCCGGAGCTGGTCAGCATCTCCCATTATACACGCAAACATCAGGGCAGCCGGTTTGCGATTGATGATATTACCTGGAACGATCTGGATATGGACAAAATCTTTATGGTTCTGAATACAACGGTATCGTCCTGTGGAGAAGATGTCTTGTACCATATGCTGCGTGTTCCGGAATTTGACCCGGATACCCTTCAGAAAAGGGAGGAGCTGATAGAATATTTCCGAAGCCACCAGAAGGAGAGGGAGGAGATACAGCAGGTGGTCCGGGAGGTCCGCAAATTTTCTTCCATGTCTCTGTCGGATTACATTTATGTACTGAAAGATGTGGAGCGTAAAGGAGATATCAAATACAAACTGATGGCGTTGGTGAACGTGATTGCTATCGGGCTGTTACTGATCAATCCTCTGGCAGGCGGTATCCTGCTCTTCATCGGAATCTTTACGAATGGGCTGGTCCATATGAAAGATTCCAAAAAGATAGAACCGTATCTCAACTGTATGATCTGTATCCTGCGGCTATTACGTGCGGCTGACGGATTTGAAAAAATCAAAAATCCCACAATCCAGTCATATCTGGACAGGATCAAAAAAGGACGCAAAACCATGCAGAACTTCCGCAGAGGTGCCTGGTTGGTAGCTTCCACGAATTCGGTGCAGGATGGTCTGGAAGCATTTGTGATATCCTACCTGAAAATCCTTTTTATGGTGGATATGATTAAGTTCTATTCCATGCTGAAATATGTGGATGGCCGCGAAGCGGAAATTGAGGATATGTTTGCCGCCATGGGAGAACTGGACGCTCTGATCGCAATCGCATCCTTCCGGGAATTCCTGCCGTACTACTGCGTGCCGGAACTTTCCGGCAGTCTGTCGGAACCTTGCAGTCAGGAGCATATTTCGTTCCATGCGGAGAATATGTATCATCCGCTGATTCCTGATCCGGTGGCAAACAGCATCCACATCCATCAGGGTGTCCTGGTGACAGGCTCCAATGCTTCCGGAA
>JAQXWO010000254.1 GCA_029225485.1 Lachnospiraceae bacterium | reverse complement strand
GACTGCCTGACAGAAAATGAATGGAAACTGGCCAGACTGGCTGCTTCCCGCCTCAGCAACCGGGAGATTGCTGCAGAGATGGGATTTTCCGAGGGTACCGTCAAGCAGTATCTGAACCGGATCTACGGAAAGCTCCATCTGGAGGGAGACAGCCGAAACAAACGATTGCTGCTGGAAAAATTATTTTCTGTTCAATAAGATTCTGCAAGGCAGGCGAGAATACTTTCCACCACTGTTACATAATGTTCCTGTTCTTCCAGAATATCAAAAGCCAGATAGAGCACACTGTCCCCGGCATCCTGATCATACCTGTCATTCAGTGCCTGAGCCAGTGTGTTTCCGTTGTATCCATCTGTTTCCACATCTGCATTCACCAGAACATCCAGGATGGAATCCGCCAGTTCTATCCTCTCATCATCCGTCCGCTCTCCATACCAGTCATCCTTATACGTCAGCGCCGCCTCCGGAAACCGTCCCGTTTCCATCAGAAGGTAATCTTCATCTCTGCTTTTCATCGCCTGCTGGCGGAATACCTCCTGCACCGCATCACGACAGGTTTTTGAATCCTCTTCCATAATATCCAGTGAAATACTCAGAACATCCGATGAACATCCGATCTCGTAAGCATAGTCGATCACACTGATCAGATCCTCCGATGTCATGTCTTCCATATCGATCCCTTCTTCCAGAAAATCCAGTATCATTTCAGAAGCATTCTCTTTGACATCGTCAAAATTTTCCTCGTCATTCCAGATGCTTTCTCCGATAAACAGACATGCCAGAGCACCACTGTCCTCCAGTTCCTGTACCAGATCGCTCTCCATGATTGTATCATCCGACGCTGCAAAAACCGGCGTCCGGCATACCAGCAGTCCGGCGATACATAATACAGATATTCCCTTTTTTCTCATAAAATCCCCCTCCTTTTCTGGTCACGGTTTACAGTCTTTTGCATGAACGTTTCTCTCATGCTTCAGACATCCTGTCTATATAGAACCAGAAAAGAAGGGGGAATTCAATTAACCAATGGTTACTTAAATCATTTTAGTTTGTTGTTTCTAACTTGCCTCTTGTTATTTTGCATTCTGTATGATATGATGAGCCAGAAACCAGACAGACTTAATGGAAATGAGCGTGATTTCTTATGAGCCAGAAAAAAATATCATATATCGGGTTATTCTCCGCTGTCGCCATTATATTCGGCTATGTGGAATCCCTGATCCCCTTTTTTGCCGGAATTCCCGGCATGAAGCTGGGACTTGCCAATCTGGCGGTCCTTTTTATTCTTGATGCATACAGCTGGAAAGAGGCAGCCCTCGTCTCAGCGATCCGGATCTTTGTGATCGGATTTCTGTTTGGCAATATGTTCAGCATCCTCTACAGTCTGGCAGGCGCTGCTCTGAGTCTTGCTGTCATGACTTTCCTGAAGAAAAAGTCAGACTTCAGCATCCTGGGCATCAGTGTGGCCGGAGGTGTTTCACACAATATCGGTCAGCTGAGCATTGCTGTTTTTGTCACCTCTTCCTCCGCTTTTCTGTATTACACTCCTGTGCTTCTGATCTCCGGAGTCATCACCGGGCTGCTCATCGGCATTCTTACCAGAGAAGTCAGGAAAAGAATTTAACGGCTGCTGCATTCCTGTTTTTCTTTTTTGATTAATAGTCCATATCCGGATTAGCCGGTGCTGCAGGCGCTGTTTCTTTGATATCAGCTACCGCAGCCTCTGTGGTAAGCAGGGTGGCTGCTACGCTGACTGCATTCATCAGAGCGTTCTTCGTCACCTTGACCGGATCGATGATGCCTTCTTTCATCATATCCACATAAGTTTCGTGAACTGCATCGAATCCGATACCCGGCTCGCTTTCTTTCACTTTGTTGACAATGACTGCTCCCTCAAGACCCGCATTTTCTGCGATGGCGAAAAGAGGTGCTTCCAGTGCTCTTGCAACGATACCGGCTCCTGTCTTCTCGTCACCTGTCAGAGTGGCTGCCAGTTCATTTACCTTCTTCTGTGCATGGATGTATGCGGATCCGCCGCCGCTGATAATGCCCTCTGCCACGGCTGCCTTTGTGGCATTCATGGCATCCTCCATGCGGTATTTTGCTTCCTTCATTTCGGTCTCGGTAGCTGCTCCCACGCGGATGACTGCCACTCCGCCGCCCAGTTTTGCGATGCGATCCATCAGTTTGTCTCTGTCATAATCGGATTTGGTCTCGGCGATCTGGCGCTTCAGTCCTGCAACGCGCTCCTCGATGTCTGCCTTGTCACCCTCTCCGCCTACGATGGTGGTGGTATCCTTTGTCACTTTCACGGATTTTGCACGGCCAAGCATCTCCATGGTGGTGTCCTTCAGCTGAAGTCCCAGATCATCCAGGATCACCTGTCCGCCGGTCAGTGCGGCGATATCCTGCAGCATTTCTTTTCGGTTGTCACCGAAGCCCGGTGCCTTGACTGCCACGACCTTCAGAGTACCTCTCAGGCGGTTGACGATCAGGGTGGTCAGCGCCTCGCCTTCCACATCATCTGCCAGGATCAACAGCTCCTGACCAGATCTCATGATATTCTCAAGAATCGGCAGGATATCCTGAATATTAGAGATCTTCTTGTCAGTCATCAAAATGTAGGGATTCTGCATGTTGGCAACCATTTTCTCCTTGTCATCACACATATAGCCGGACAGGTATCCGTGATCGAACTGCATTCCCTCTACTACATCGATCTCCGTCTGCATGGTCCTGGATTCTTCTATGGTGATTACGCCGTTCTCTCCTACCTTTTCCATAGCGTCGGCGATCATCTGTCCTACCTCTTCATTGCCGGAGGAAATAGCGGCTACTTTTGCGATATGTTCCTTGCCGGTCACCGGATGGCTCATCTCTTCCAGAAACTCCACTGCTGCATCGCAGGCCTTCTTCATACCTTTTCTCAGGATGATCGGATTGGCTCCGGCTGCCACGTTCTTCATACCTTCATTGACGAGGGCCTGTGCCAGAACGGTAGCTGTCGTGGTGCCGTCACCTGCGATGTCATTTGTCTTGGTGGCTACTTCCTTCACCAGCTGTGCTCCCATATTTTCGAAGCGATCCTCCAGCTCGATCTCCTTTGCGATAGTCACACCGTCATTTGTGATCAGCGGTGCACCGTAGGACTTATCCAGTACCACGTTTCTGCCCTTCGGTCCAAGAGTTACCTTCACAGTGTCTGCCAGCTTGTCAACGCCGCTTTCCATCTTTTTTCTAACATCGATATCAAAATTAATTTCCTTTGCCATAATGCAATTCCTTCTTTCTTCCACTCTGTATGAT
>JAQXWO010000253.1 GCA_029225485.1 Lachnospiraceae bacterium | reverse complement strand
TGTACTCTTCCCTGCGGGAGATCAGATCTGAAAACACGATATTCAGCACCGAATGATGCACATTCAGTTCTACCGCATCCTCCGTCATAGCTGCACTCACCTGAAGCCCCTTCTTGGAGACAGCCGTCGGGAAACGATAGGTATATTTCGCCGCCCTGCCCGGATTGGAAATATATTTTGCGCTGCTGACCGCGGAATAAGTACCGCTGCTGTTTTTGACCGCAAGGAAAAATCTCGAATACAGACGGCTGTCTGACCGGTTCCGGTTCAGAGATACCGTAAATGTCATCTTTCTGGCTTTGATCTTCGACTGGATCGGTTTCGCGACTGCTGTCAGCCCGGGTCTGGAAAGCGCCGCCTCAAACAGATAACATTTTTTTCCCCTGATCTGTTCCGGATGGTCCAGCTGTACAGTGATCCTGATCTTCCCGGCTGATATCAGGCGGCACTCTGTGATCTGCGCCGGTTTCGATGCTGCCTGAACCGGCATCGCTGCAAATAACCGGCAAACTGCCAGAAATAACAGCAGAAAAACCGCAACCGGAACCAGACGCAATTTTCTGCATGATTGCCTGCTTTTTTCCATGTTGCATCCTCCTCTTTCATGTACTGTCATTCTATCATATCTTTCTTCATTTGAATACCTGCCGCACGCAGGTTTTATATCATTACTGTTAGCAGGTATTTGAAATACAGCTGTCTGTTTCAGGTATATCCGACTCGTCTGACCTCGAAACGGACTGCCATGAACTATGTCTGACCGGAAAGGACATTTTATGTCCTGCACCGGCAGGCATATTTCATGACTGTCCGGGACGGAGGCAGCACGAGCGGATATATCTGAGGCAGACAGCGTGACTCTGAACAGTAACTTTATGTCGTTATGAAGGTAGCATATCCCTTTTGCCTCAGCTTTGCTTCCATGCGGACCGCATTGTCAAGATTGCGGAATGCTCCCACCTGCACTTTGTACAGACCATCCTCCTGCAGAATATAGGCCGGAAATCCTTCCCGCAAAAGCTGATACAAAAGCTCTTCCGCATATTCCTTTCGCCGAAATGCCCCTGTCTGGACACGGTAAAGCTTCTGACCGCTCTCATTGCTTCCTGCCACAGACAGGATCCCGTCTGCAATCGCCTGAGCGATCTCACTGAAGTTTTCATCAAACATCTGATTGTCTGCGTCCGAATTGATAAATCCTGTCTCCACCAGCACTGCAGGCATCCGGGTCCTTCGCAGCACGATCAGACCGGGACGTTCACTGACTCCCAGATTCTGAAATCCCACCTTTTCCAGATTCTGATTGATCGCCGATGCCATTTTTGCCTTTTCCCCTGTATTGCTGAATACCAGCGTCTCCACACCGGAATACTGGTTCGGCTGCGGACTGGAATTCCGGTGCAGAGACACAAAATAGTCCGCTCCTGATGCGTTGGCGATCTGCGCTTTTTCTATCGGCCTCTGATACACATCCTCTGTCCGTGTGTACACCACATCCACTCCGTTTTCCTCCAGAATCTTTCCCACTGCCAGCGCCAGCCGCAGATTATCATCCTTTTCCTGTCTTCCTTCATGCACCGCTCCCGGATCTGTTGTCCCGCCGTGTCCGGCATCGATCACTACTTTTGCCATAAAAAACCTCCTGCAAATCCTTCCTTATTCAGGATATGCAGGAGGCAGCTGCCGGGCAACCATAATACGGTCTGTTTTATGACATTGATTTTTCCACGGTCTCTCTCATGCCTTCAGGCAGAACCGCTCCAGATCCCAGGGCACGTAGAGATTTCCTGAGAAACAGGGTTTTCCTTCTGCCAGATACAGTTCTTTGCGTCTGTCAATATTGCGGTCTTCCGTGTGATAAAGCAGCAGATTTCTGACTCCCAGTTTCTCTGCCGTCTCACAGGCTTCCCGGACCGTGGTATGTGATTTCTCATGAGGTTTGAACTGATCCATTTCGCTGTACAGGCAGAATGCCTCATGAAGCAGCCAGTCCGCCCCCGCCGCATAGGGATATTCGCACTCCCGGTAAGGTTCATCTCCTGCAAAGGTGAATTTTCTTCCGTCTTTCAGAGAAAGCATAAACCCGTACTGCTTCGCTTTCTGAGACTGAATATCAAAAAATGTCACTTCGTGATCCAGAATCTGCATCTGTTCTCCGTCCTCCAGCGGATGCAGCAGGATCCTGTCGCCGATCAGTTTCACGAATTTTCCCTGAACTGTCAGACGCACGATCGTCATCAGCGGCTCCACCAGATCACTGTGCATGTAAAGATGCAGCGTACCTTCGTATTTGCCCTGCTTCATGCGCTGAGCAATGATCCGGATCATCCAGATCATGCCCAGCAGATGATCCGTATGCTCATGGCTCAGAAAAATATGATGGATCCGCTCCATGGGAATCTCCGCCAGCTCCAGCTGACGCAGGATCCCGTTGCCGCCGCCTGCATCCACCAGAAAATATTCTTCTGCATATCTCAGTGCAAAGCAGGTATTATAACACTTTGTTACATTGGCATTTCCTGTGCCCAGTATAATCAATTCTTCCATAATATCCTCCTGTCGCCATCCGGCCCTGTTCATCCTTCTTCCAGCAGCAGCCGGATCTTCGATTTTACGATATCAAAGGCCACATCATTCATCCCGCTGTTGATCACGATATCCGCAGTGGTTCTTGTAGGTTCCACATACAGATAATGCATGGGTTTGACTGTCGTCAGATACTGCTCCACAATGTTGTCCAGGTCTCGTCCCCGCTCCTTCACATCCCGGACGATCCGGCGCAGGATCCTCTCATCTGCATCTGCCTCCACATAGATCCTGATATCGATCAGTTCCCTCAGCCGGGGATCTGCCAGAAGAAGGATCCCCTCGGTCAGTATGATCTTTTTCGGTTCAATATGAAGCGTGCGGTCGGAACGGTTATGAACACTGTAATCATAGACCGGACAGTCGATGGCCTCTCCCCGCTTCAGTTTTTTCAGATGTTCGATCATCAGATCCGTTTCCAGAGAATCCGGATGATCGTAGTTGACCTTTTTGCGCTGTTCAAAGGGCACATCGTCCTGCCGTCTGTAATAATTGTCGTGGTATACCACCGCAACATCATCGGCAAATTCATGCTTCAGACGATTGGTAAAGGTCGACTTTCCGGAGCCGGTCCCCCCGGCAATTCCAATAATCACAGTATCCATATCTTTCCCTTCCTTCTATTCTCTCAGGTTACCGGATCCGCCCGGACTGATCCATGCGGATCCAGGTAATATGCTCCGGATTTTCATAATCCTTCTCATAACCTCCGTCATGGTAATACTCATAGAATGCCTCTGTTTTCACAAAAGCAATGGTTTCCGGATGCTCAAAATCCACATCCTCCACACACCGTCCTCCCCGGGACATGGGGATCAGATGATCCGGCCGAAGGAAGAATACCACATCAGTCAGCGGAATCTCCACATAATGGTGTCCTGCTTCCAGAATCTCCTCTTCCATGCTTCCGTCCTCCCGGAAACGCACCAGCTTCATCTGCTCCGGCAGATACACATATCTGCCGTCCGCGTTCTGCGTATAAACAGGAGCGATCATGATACCGTCGCCTACCAGCAGCTGATCTTCCACCTTCGCTGCAAATTTATCTTCCGGATAATCAAAGGCCAGCGGACGGAACATCATCTCGTCTCTCAGAGCTGCTTTCATATATTCACTGTAAAGGTAGGGCAGAAGACGATAGCGCATGGTGATGATATGACGGAATCCATCCAGCTTTTCAAACCGGTATGCCTCCTGCCGTCTCGTGCCCATGGCAGAATGATTTCTCATAAGCGGCGTGAAAATGCCGAACGCCAGCCAGCGCAGTACCAGATCTTCTGTCGTATCACATGAGAATCCGCCGATGTCTGCTCCTGTATACAGGTATCCGCACATATTCAGGGAAGGCATCATCTTCATACTCATAAGGATATGTGACCACCAGGATTTATTATCCCCCTGCCAGATACCGCCGTAACGGTGCATGCCTGTATAGGAGGATCTGGAGAACATCAGAATTCGCTTTTCCGGCTCCAGTCGTTCAAATGCTTCTCCTGCCGCCCTCGTCATATTGTATCCGAACAGATTATGTACCCGGTCATGGCGAACCTTTTCCCCATTGATGTCATGGTAAAAACACTTATAATCCTCCGGATTATTGGAGAGTCCTGAGATCAGGCCGGTAAATCGCCAGAATTCATGGGTATCCAGATTCTTCCCTTTGAATTCATCCAGCTGTTCCATGACCGCATTCAGTCTGTCTTCCGTATAGAAAATTGCCGGCTCGTTCATATCGTTCCAGAAGCCTTCCACACCCTGATCCAGAAGGAATTTGTACTGATTGCCGAACCATTCTCTTGCCTTTGGATTCAGCATATCCGGAAACAGTGCCTTTCCCGGCCACACAGCCGCCACAAAAGGACTTCCGTCTTCTTTTTTGCAGAAGTATCCTTTCTCCAGCCCCTCTTCACAGACCTGATAGCCCTCTTCCAGCTTCACACCTGCGTCAATGATCGGCACCAGATGAATGTTCTGCTCTTTCATCTCCTGATTAAATGCGGCAAAATCCGGAAATACTTCTTCGTTTATGGTGAAATCCTCATACCGCACCATGTAATCAATATCCAGATAGACGGAATCCAGCGGAATTCCTGCCTCACGATGGTTCCGGACTACCTCCCGCACTTCCTCTTCATTCATATAGCTCCACCGGCTCTGTCCATAGCCAAAGGCCCAGAGCGGCGCAATGTAGCTTCTTCCGATCAGATGACGGAACTGCTTCACGATATCTTTCAGATCCGTTCCGGTGATCACATACACCTCCAGATTCCAGTCGGAAGCCTTGATCTTCAGCTGGCTGCTTCTGGTATATCCCACATCAAAGGTGATAATCCCTGGATAATCAATGAAAACGCCAAACTGTTCCTTTCCATCCACAAGGAAAAAATTATGGGCGCCATACAGAGAATGGCTGTCCTCGTGATGATGAGGATTATCGCTGCACATACTGGTGTAGATCCACCCCCGCTTGTTGATACCGCGGACATTTTCTCCCAGTCCGTACACAATATCTGAGTCCCCCATCTCATAGGTAAAACTCATATTATCCTCATCTGCCGCAAGAAAAGGCAGCGGCCCCTGCGCCTGCTCCGGTTTCTGCAGGATGGCTTCCGTCTCAATCATAGTCCCAAATACATATCTGCTGATCATATCGTGATCCTCCCTGTTTTCATTCCTGTTACAAAACAGTATAATCCTATCATCCCGGAAATTCCAATACTATTTCAGAAAAAAATGACGGTATCCTGACTTTTCCAACGAAAAAAGGCAGCGGCTAGGAGGCCGGCTGCCTTTTTGGGGAGAAGGTATTTCTCTAATGGGGTGTAGCAAAAACTATATAATGTATTGGGGGTTTTACGATGTACATTATAGCATCGGTTTCCAAATAAGTGTGCACAAACTTCACAAAAATGGATATTTAATTTTGTGCACTTTTTTATTTCCCTTTTGAGAGATGCTGATTTTGTATCATCATTCTGCTGTATCTTCCCCAAACAGTGCTTCAAATTCTTCCCGGCCGATTTTTTCTTTCTCGATCAGAAGCTCCGCACACCGGTGAAGCACATTCATATGCTGTGAGATCAGGCTCCTTGCTTTTTCGTGGGATTCGTCCACGATCCGCTTTACTTCCTCATCGATCTGTTTTGCCACATCCTCGCTGAAAGAACGGGTGTGAGCCAGATCACGTCCAATGAATACTTCTTCCTCATCGCTGCCGTACTGGATCAGACCGAGACGGTCAGACATGCCGTACTGAGTCACCATGGCTCTGGCGGCCTGGGTGGCCTGTTTGATATCCTGAGATGCGCCTGTTGTCACATCTTTGATGATCAGTTCCTCTGCCACACGGCCTCCCAGGCAGACGGTGATATAATCCAGCATTTTTCCCTTGGTCTGGAACATCTCATCCTTTTCCGGAAGGGGCATGGTGTATCCTGCCGCCCCTCTGCCTGTAGGAATGATGGAGATCGTATGGACAGGTCCCACCCCCGGAAGGAGATGGAACAGGATCGCATGGCCGGACTCATGGTAGGCCGTGATCCGCTTCTCTTCATCTGAAATGACGCGGCTCTTCTTCTCTGCGCCGATTCCTACCTTCACGAATGCCTGACGGATATCCTGCTGACGGATATAGGCCCGGGACTCCCGTGCCGCTGTGATCGCCGCTTCATTCATGAGATTCTCCAGATCTGCGCCGGTAAATCCCGCCGTCGTCCGGGCGACCTCCTTCAGATCCACATCATCTCCCAGAGGCTTGCCCTTGGAATGTACTTCCAGGATCTCTTCTCTGCCCCGGATATCCGGTCTTCCGACTGCCACCTGACGGTCAAACCGTCCGGGACGCAGGATCGCAGGATCCAGAATATCCACCCGGTTCGTGGCTGCCATCACAATGATACCTTCATTGACGCCGAAGCCGTCCATCTCCACCAGCAGCTGGTTCAGAGTCTGCTCACGTTCATCATGACCTCCGCCCATACCGGTGCCTCTGCGGCGTGCCACCGCATCGATCTCATCGATAAATACGATACAGGGCTGATGGCGCTTTGCCTCTTCAAACAGGTCTCTCACTCTGGATGCGCCGACACCCACGAACATCTCCACAAAATCAGAACCGGAAATGCTGAAAAAGGGCACTCCGGCCTCTCCGGCAACCGCCTTGGCCAGAAGAGTCTTTCCGGTACCGGGAGGGCCCACCAGGATCACTCCCTTGGGGATCCTGGCTCCCACCTGGATGAATTTGCCCGGCTCTTTCAGAAAAGTGACGATCTCCTTCAGATCCTCCTTTTCCTCCTGCAGTCCGGCTACATTCTGAAAGGTCACACGTTTGGCATCGGGAGAGATCATCTTTGCCCGGCTCTTGCCGAAATTCATCATCTTGGAATTTCCGCCTCCGGCCGCCTGACGGTTCATCATCATCACAATAATGATCAGCACCACACCCATCATCACCATGGGCAGCACCGAAGTCACCAGCGTACTGTCGGTGGCCATTTCCTTCAGATTCACGATAATATCACCGCTGCTGCGCAGAAGCGTCTCCGTCTCTTTGATGTCGATCACATTGACATAATGCACCGATCCATCCGTCAGGATCAGTTTCAGGGAACCAAGCGGATACTCTCTTTCAGGTATGATATCCGCGCGAACGATCTCATTTTTTTCCAGAGCTTCCTCAAACTCCTGCTCTGTCCAGGTCTGGCTTGCTTCCAGCCCCTTGCGGAAGGTCATCAGAAGCACCAGCATCATAAGTACGATCGCACAGTAAAACCACAGTCCTTTGGCATGTTTGTTCAATTCTTTCTTCTCCTTTCAAATAGCCCCTGCCGTATTACTGTTCTTCCACAAACTCCACAACTCCGATAAACGGAAGATTTCTGTAGCGCTGTGCATAATCCAGTCCATATCCCACTACGAACTCGTCCGGAATATTAAAGCAGGTGTAATCCACGTCCACCGGCTTCACACGGCGCTCCGGTTTATCCAGCAGAGTGCAGAGTCTCAGACTGGCCGGATTTCTCTTCTTCAGGATCTCGATCAGATAGCTGAGCGTGCGTCCGGAGTCAATGATATCCTCCACGATCAGTACATCTTTGCCATCCAGAGGCTCATCCAGATCTTTGACGATCTTCACAACTCCGCTGGATTTCGTGTCATTGCCGTAACTGCTCACGGACATAAAATCCATAGTGACCGGAACGGTAATGCGCTTGGCCAGCTCGCAGGCAAAGAACACACTGCCTTTCAGTATGCTGATCAGATGGACTTCTTTCCCTTCATAATCACGGCTGATCCTGGCTGCCACCTCCGCGATCCGCTGATTGACTTCCTGTTCCTGTAAAAGAATCCTGACTTTTTCTTTCATATTCCTTTTCCTCCATCGGTATCGTAATCGTAATTTCTAACACCTGCTCTGTCTCCCTGGTGACCTTCGCCGCCTCGCTGATCCGGTATCCGGGCAGCCACAGTACATGAGAGCCGTCTGCCACCAGCCACATCTGATCCCGCTTTTCCCGCGGGATCTTCTGATCGATCATATAATCCTTGAGTTTCTTTTTTCCGCCCGTGGCATTGACCGTCAGATAATCGCCGGTTCTTCTTTTCCGAAAGCAGACATTGTCTACTATTGTATCATAAGACAACCATTTCGTATACTTTTTTTCTGATAAAATTTCATCATAATTTACCATAATTCCCGGAATCTGCCTGGTCTGCACCAGGATTCCATCGATTTCTGTCCGTCCGTTCAGGGGCAGGATAAACCCGCTTTCCGCGGGGCGGTCCTCTCTCTTTTTCCCGGCTTTGGAAGAATCTTTCGGGGGCATATAATCACAATCTGTCTGTGATATCTCACGAAACAAAAGGATCTCATTTTGCCTGCACACACAAAGGCCTCCCGGCAGATGCAGTTCCTTCCCGCAGGGCTTCTCCGCCAGTTCCCGCAGCAGATCGATATGGATCCGTCCGAAATCCTTCAGTCCCTTTTCTCCCTGACTTCTCCTGATGCACCGCCGCAGCAGTTCTCCCTGAAGATACGGATCCTCCCGCCTGTACTCCGGAAGCTTCAGAACCACTCCCTCACGGCACAGGACGATACACCGCCCGGCCGCATCAGCCATGCAGCGGTCAATGTAACTCTGGACATCTCTCAGGCTTGCGGATGCCTCTGAGATATGTTTTGACGCCCTGCAGTTCAGATGCTCTTCCATGTAGGGGATCAGTTCCAGACGGAGACGGTTTCTGGTATATTCTGTCTCAAGATTGGTCCGGTCCGTCCGGTAGGAGATCCCCCGTTCCCGGAGTATTCCCTCGATCTCCTCTCTCGAAGTGAACAGAAGAGGCCGGATCAGCCTGCCGCGTACCGGCTGCATACCTCCCAGGCCTTTCAGTGCGCTTCCCCTCACCAGATTCCAGAGCACCGTCTCTGCCTGATCATTTTCGTTGTGGGCAACTGCTGTCACATCTGCCCGGAGCCCGTCCATCATCTCATCAAATATCTGATATCTGGCATCTCTGGCAGCCTCCTCCAGGGATGCGCCCCTCTCTGCCGCCAGATTCGGTACATCCCGGTGCACGACCCGGCAGGGAATTTCCAGCTGCCTGCACAGAGTTTCCACGAAAGCTGCATCTTCCATGCTCTCTTCTCCCCGGATCCCGTGCTCCACATGGATGACGGTCAGCCTGAATTCACATTCTTTCTGGTATTCCCGCAATGCATACAGCAGGCAGACGGAATCTGCTCCTCCTGACACACCTGCCAGCACATGCATCCCCGGCCGGATCATCTCATATTCTCTTATGGTATCTAAAATCTGCCGCATCGAATCGTCTCCTTATGATTTTTCCAGAATACTGCCTACCAGCACTGTCATATCGTCCTGCGGCGCCAGCTTCTGCATCAGATAAACCCGCTCAATGATGCCTCTGGCAAATTCCTTCGCATTGGGGCAGGACGCCTTCCGGATCAGTTCTTTCATCTGTTCTTCCCGCTGCTCTTCCGGCAGCGCCTCAAACACTCCGTCTGTCATCATGATGATCACATCTCCGGAAGCAAGCTGCCTGTGCAGGCTTTCATAATCCGACTGCCAGAGCACTCCGGAAGGAAATGTCTCTGCCCGGATCATCTCGATCTCCTCTCCATGCTTCAGAAAGGACGGGGCGGCTCCTGACTTGATCATATCACAGTCGGCATGATAAAGATCCACCATACACAGGTCAATAGTGGAAAATACCTGACTCTGTTCCTGCAGCAGCATACAGGAATTGATCATCCTCACAGCCGTTTCCTGGGGAAAACCCGCTTCCAGAAAAAGCTCCAGCAGATCCAGCACCTTCCCGCTCTCTTTGCATGCTTTCACGCCGGATCCCATCCCATCCGCAAGACTCATGACCACCTGCCCGGTCTCTTTCTGAAGAAAAGCAAAATTGTCTCCGGATACCAGTTCCCCGGCCCGGGTCATATTGGAGATACCGCAGAGCAGCTGGTATCTGGTATCCGGCACAAAATGAAAGTTTCGGCTTTCCCGCAGGACAGCCGCCTGGCAGTCCCGCGCCGGACTCATGGGAGTCCGGCAGCTTTCCGACAGGATCTCTGCCACCGTTCCTGCGGACACACAGACATTCTTTTCTGCCCGGAGCGTCATAAAAATCTCCGTCCTTTCATTTCCGCACCGGAATACGCGCAGCCCTTCCAGTTTTACATGGAGATATCCCAGATTGCGCCTGAGGGTTTTCCAGTATCCCTTCTGAAACTCTGTCACTTCCTCAAATCCCTCCGCCGTCCGCTTCATCAGTTCTGCCGTCTGATAGATCTGCTCACCCACAGCTGTGCGCAGCTCCAGCATCCGGTTTTTCCACAAAAGCTCCCTGCGGACCCGGGCGCAGCCTGCGGTCACTGTCTCCGCCACCAGATCTGCCCGGCCGCACTGGCCAGATGCTTCCCTCACCATTCTGCCGGAGATTCCTTCCTCCTGAGCGGCCGCCGCCATCTCATACAGCATCCTGCAGCTCTCAAAATACGCATTCCCCCAGCATTGTTCCTCTCTTCCGCAGCGTCTGCACACAGCTTCCTGTACCTCCCGGAACACCTCCCGCAGTCCTTCATCCCCCATATATTCCTTCTGACACGGCATCTCCTGAAACAACCGCGCCAGCCCATAAAATGCATCCGCGTATTTGTTCAGCTGCTCCTGCTCCGGCAGCAGAAAAGTGCCCTGAGCCGAAACTTTCATCCGCTGCCCTGACAGTACTTCCAGCCATCCTCCCATCGATCATCCCCCCTGCAGACTTCAAGTGGATACAGTATAACTCTGTTTGTCCGCGGGTTTTGTCGAAACAGGAGACTGTGTTTTCATTTTTCGAAGACGATGTACCAGGAAACAGAAAAAGGACACTGCCTGCAGTATCCTCATTCTTCCGCCTTAAAAATAATCTCATCCTCGTAGACAAGTCCCAGCTTATCTCTTGCCATTTTCTCAATAAATTCA
>JAQXWO010000252.1 GCA_029225485.1 Lachnospiraceae bacterium | reverse complement strand
ATGGGGGAGCTTGCAGAGTTTGACGAGATAAAGAAGAAAATGGCCGGTAATCGGGGGATCCTCCAGATTACCGGCTGTATTGACTCACAGAAACCGCATTTTATGTATGCGGCAGGTGAAAACTGGCAGTATCGCCTGATTATTGCCGGGACGGATATCAGGGCGAAGGAGATTTACGAATCTTATCAGCTGTATGATAAGGATGTATGTTATTTTCCGGGAAAGGATCTGATCTTTTTCCAGGCGGATATTCATGGAAATCTGCTGGAGCAGCAGAGAGTCACTGTCATGAAGGCGATGACGGAGAAAAAGCGCCTGACCGTAGTTACGACAGCTGCTGCCTGCATGAACCATCTGGTTCCTTTTGAGATCTGGCAGGATCAGATTCTGGTGATCGACAGCGACAGCCCCATGGATATGGAAGAAATGAAAAAGCGTCTGTTTCTGCTGGGTTATGAGCGTACCGCCCAGGTGGAAGGACCGGGGCAGTTTGCCATCCGGGGAGGCATTCTGGATATTTATCCGCTGACGGAGGAAAATCCGGTCCGCATTGAACTCTGGGGGGACGAGGTGGATTCGATCCGCAGCTTTGATGTGGAGAGCCAGCGTTCCATTGAAAATCTGGAATCTGTGTTCCTGTATCCTGCAGCGGAGCTCATCCTGACAGAAGCAGAGCGGCAGCAGGCGATCCGGAAGATCGAGAAGGAAACAAAAAAGACAGAAAAGTATTTCCGTGACCGGAATCAGCCGGAGGAAGCCACCAGGGTAAAGCGTCTGCTGGAAGACTGCAGGGACAGTCTGGGCGAACTGGCAGAGCCGCTGCAGCTGGAGGGATTCATTGACTATTTTTATGAGAAGCCGGTGAGCTTTCTCGATTATTTTCCTGCGGACCGGACCGCGGTATTTCTGGATGACCCCAACCGGATCCGGGAATCGGCGGATGCGGTGGAGACGGAATTCCGTGAAAGCATGGTGCACCGCCTGGAAAAAGGATACGTATTGACCGGTCAGACGAAGATCCTGTTTTCTGCGTCGGAGCTGGTGGCAGAGCTTTCCGGCCGTCACTGCATGGGACTGTGTTCTATGGAGAATATCAGGGCGCCGTGGGTCGTAAAGGATAAGTATGATCTGGATGTGCGCTCGGTCAGTTCTTACAACAACAGCTTCGAGCTGCTGGTGAAGGATCTGCAGCACTGGAAAAAGGAAGGGTACCGGGTAGTGCTCCTGGCGGCATCCAGAACGAGAGGAAACCGTCTGGCCGGAGATCTTCTGGAAGAAGGGCTGACCAGTTATTATACAGAAGACGAAGAGCGAGCGGCGGAGCCGGGGGAGATCCTGATTACGTACGGAAGCATGCAGAGAGGATTTGAGTATCCGCTGATTAAATTCGTCGTGATCTCCGAGAGTGATATCTTCGGCAGAGAGAAGAAAAAGAAGGCAAAATACCGGCGGTATGAGGGAAAGAAGATCAACAGCTTTACCGAGCTATCCGTCGGCGATTATGTGGTCCATGAGAATCACGGGATCGGCATTTACCGGGGAATCGAGAAGGTGGATGTGGATCATATCACCAAGGATTTCTTCAAGATCGAGTATGCCGGCGGCAGTAATCTGTATGTGTCTACTACCCAGCTGGATGCGCTCCAGAAGTATGCAGACGGTGATTCGAAGGCGCCGAAGCTGAACAAACTGGGGACGCAGGAATGGAACCGCACCAAAACAAAGGTGAGGGGAGCCGTCCGCAACATCGCCCAGGATCTGGTGAAACTCTATGCATCCCGCCAGAGAAGCGACGGATTTGTATATGGAAAAGATACGGTATGGCAGAAAGAATTTGAGGAGATGTTTCCTTATGATGAGACGGCGGATCAGCTTCGCGCCATTGAAGACGTGAAAAATGATATGGAGAGCACAAAGATCATGGATCGTCTCGTCTGCGGGGATGTGGGCTTTGGCAAGACAGAGATCGCCATCCGGGCTGCCTTTAAGGCAGTTCAGGAAGGGAAGCAGGTGGCTTATCTGGTTCCCACCACGATTCTGGCCCAGCAGCATTACAATACCTTCGTCCAGAGGATGCGTGATTTCCCGGTGCGGGTGGATCTGATGTGCCGTTTCCGTTCCGCTTCTGATCAGAAAAAGACAGTGGCAGACCTGAAAAAGGGACTGGTGGATATCGTGGTAGGTACCCATCGGCTGCTTTCCAAAGATGTGGAATTCAAAGATCTGGGGTTGCTGATCATCGATGAGGAACAGCGCTTTGGCGTGACTCACAAGGAAAAAATCAAGCAGATGAAGAACAGTGTGGATGTCCTGACGTTGACGGCCACGCCGATTCCCAGGACACTGCATATGAGTCTGATCGGAGTCCGTGACATGAGTGTGCTGGAGGAGGCTCCCCAGGAGCGCCAGCCGATCCAGACCTACGTGATGGAGTACAATGAAGAGATGGTACGCGAGGCGATCAGCCGGGAACTGGCCAGAGGAGGTCAGGTCTATTACGTTTACAACCGTGTGAATACGATCGCGGACATGACGGATGCCATTGCAAAGCTGGTGCCGGAGGCTCAGGTGGCATTTGCCCACGGCCAGATGTCAGAGCATGTGCTGGAACGGATCATGCTGGATTTTATCAACGGCGACATCGATGTGCTGGTGACGACTACGATCATTGAGACCGGACTGGATATCTCCAATGTAAATACCATGATCATCCACGATGCGGACAATATGGGGCTTTCCCAGCTTTATCAGCTGAGGGGACGTGTGGGACGATCCAACCGGACCTCCTATGCTTTTCTGATGTATAAGCGGGATAAAATGCTCCGGGAGGTGGCGGAAAAGCGTCTTTCTGCCATAAGAGAATTTACAGATCTGGGCAGCGGATTTAAGATCGCCATGCGGGATCTGGAGATCCGCGGAGCGGGAAATCTGCTGGGCAGTGAGCAGCACGGCCATATGGAGGCTGTGGGATATGATCTTTACTGTAAACTGCTGAATGAGGCGGTGCGGGAGATCCAGGGTCAGACGACAGAACAGGAAAGCTATGAGACTGCCATTGATCTCGATGTGGATGCCTACATCCCGGATCGCTACATCCGGAATGAGTCGCAGAAGATGGATATCTACAAGCGTATTGCTGCCATCACATGCGAAGAAGATTATGATGATATGCTGGAAGAACTGATGGACCGCTTCGGAGAGCCGCCAAAGGCAGTGCAGAATCTCCTGACAGTGGCAAATCTGAAGGCGCAGGCACATCAGATCTATATTACGGATCTTGTGCAGCGTGAAAATGAAATTAAATTTATCATGTATGAAAAAGCGAAGATCGACGCATCGAAGATCGACGGACTGCTGAAATATTACAGAGGAAGGCTGCGGTTTACGGCCCGGTCGAAAGAGAAACCGTATTTTGTGTATACCAGACCTGTGAAAACAGGAAAGGAGAACGATGAGATACTGGAGCTGACCGGAGAACTTCTGGCGGCTATGAAGACACTGGTGCGGGAATAAGTGGAAATCCGGAGGATACGAATGTATGAAGATTAATCAAAAATACCGGCTGCTGCAGGCCTTTTACTGGATGATCGTCTGTACAGGGTGCAGCTATACCTCCTATTATCTGTCGAATCTGGGCTACAGTGCCGGGCAGATCGGTATACTCACGGCATCATTTGGAGTCTGTTCCGTCATTGCACAGCCCCTTCTTGGCCGTGTCGCTGACAGGAGCCGCAGATTCGGATGGAAGAATCTGCTTATGATTCTGGCAGCTCTGGCTGAGATGAGTTTTATCCTGATGCTGTTTTGCAGCCAGAAGCTTGTCTCAGGTCTTCTGGCGGGACTGGTGGTACTTCTTATTAACTGTATGCATCCTATGGTCAGTGCAGCCAATTATTATTATCAGAAGAGGGGAAATACCATCGATTTCGGAGTCGCCCGGGGGATGGGTTCATTGTCCTATGCTGTGATTTCCATGATCATGGGACAGATCACGGTGCTTGCGGGGCCGAAAAGTGTACCGGCTGCCTCTTTTCTGGTGATGGCGGCACTGGCAGCCGTGGTTTTTGGTCTGCCCTTTGAAAAAGAAGCTTCATCAGTTTCCACAGACGGAAGAAAAAGAGAAAAAACAGATACAGCCGTCCGGAAGACCGGATTTTTCGGGAAATATCCGGCCTATTCCATGATGCTTCTGGGAAGTGCGATGCTTCTGACCTTCCATTATCTGACCAGTACTTATATGATTCAGATGCTGCGCCAGGTGGGAGGAGACAGCAGCAACCTGGGAACAGCCATGGCCATTGCCGCAGTGCTGGAGCTGCCGGTCATGTTCAGCTTTACCCGGCTGTCGAACAAGATCCCATCCGTTGTCCTGCTTGTCATAGCTGCCGCTTCCTACGTGGGGAAAGGAGTCCTTTATCTCATCGGCGGCAGCGTATCCATGATCTACTTTGCCCAGATCCTGCAGATGACATCCTATGCGATCTATGCGCCTGCAGTCGTCAAATTTTCCGACGAATGCATGTCTGAGGAAGACAAAGTGACCGGCCAGGCCTACATGAGCATGACCTCAGCAGCCGGAGGTGTCATAGGAAATCTCTGCGGCGGCTGGATCATTGACCATATGGGTGTAGGCAGCATGCTGCTGTTCGGGACAGCCTTTGCAGCGGCGGGAACCGTGGCGTGTGTGATTTCAGCCCTGATGCTGAAAAGACAAAAGGATGTATACAGATGATAAATTTTTGAAAACCAGCTGCCAGCCCCGGACATATCCGACGCGTCTGACCTCGAAACGGACAGCTTCGGAATATGTCTGTCTGAAAAGGACTTTCATGTCCTGCCCAGGCAAACATATTCCGGAACTGTCCGGGACGGAGGCAGCACGCGCGGATATGTCCGGGACTGGCAGCGTCGCATATGCGCAAAAAGAAGAATTCTTTGTGAAATGTGAAGAAAAGGATTGCGGTACTCCCGAAAAAAGATTATAATAGCATAATGAATTTTAGGTATCAGGAGGATTATCATGAATATTGGGTGGAAAAAAGCAGTCTCTGTCGGTCTGTGTACCTGTCTTGCGCTGACCGGACTTTCAGGCTGTTCGAAAAAAGATAGTTTTGATGCGGCAGCTCCGGCAGTTACGGTGAATGAGGAAAGTGCGTCCGCAGGTCTACTGAAGTTTGCTGTTCATTATATGCAGTCCCAGTACGAGACGATGTATGCGAATTTCGGATATACCGGGATCATCAATCAGGATATTTACGGGACAGGCTCCACGTTGGGAGATTCCATCAAAGACGGCATGACAGAGGAGATCACTCATCTGCTTCTTGCTGAGCAGCACATGGAGGAATACGGCCTTTCCCTGAGTGATGACCAGAAGCAGGCGGCAGCCGATGCAGCTGCAGCGTTTATCGCAGACAATGACGCAGAGGTCATGGAGAAGATGTCTGCCGATCAGGAGACTGTGCAGCGTTATCTGGAGCTTGTGACCATACAGTCCATGGTAGAAGATGCGATGGTAGCAGACGTGGATACCGAGGTATCTGATGAGGAAGCGGCACAGAGAAAGATCCAGTATACTCTGTTTACCGTGGCTGCCGAGAAGGAAAGCGAGACGGAAGAGACTACAGAGGTTGAGTCAGAAGCAGTATCTGAGGCAGCAGAGGATGCGGTGGAAGCAGAAACTGCAGTACCGGCTGAAATTGACAGTGAGGCTCCTGAGACAGCAGCTCTGACAGACAATGACACTGCGAAGACCCAGTCGGCAGATGAGACTGAGGCTGAGACAGCAGCGGAGGTTGAGTCAGAAGCGGTATCTGAGGCTGAGACAGAAGCCGAGACGGAGGATGCCGAGACCAGAGAAGCAAGAGCTAAGGCGAAAGTAAAGGCAGAGGCCCTGATTGAAAAGCTGAAGGCAGGAGAAGATTTTGAGACAGCTTCTGACGAGGTGGATCCGGACGCATATTGCGGTACGACGACCTTCGGCGCAGACAGCGAGTCCAGAAAAGAGCTGATCGCAGCTACTGATGGTCTGGCAGACGGTACTCTGGTGGAGACTCCGGTGGAGACCAGTACCGGATTCTATGTGGTTCGTCTGGAGACCCAGGTGGATCGCGAAGCGACTGATCAGGAGAAAGAGAATATTGTGAGCGAGCGCAAGAGTGAACGTATCAGCGAGCTCTATGAGGAATGGACGAATGACAGTGAGATCAGCAGTGACAGCGATGTGATCGCTCAGATCGTGTTTGATTATTCACTGACGGTCGCATCTGATGATTCTGCAGAGGCAGAGACAGAAGCGGTAAATGAGATCGATACTGAGGCGGCGGAAGAAGCTGTAAGCGAGATCGATACTGAGGCGGCGGAAGAAGCTGCGAGCGAGATCGATACCGAGGCAGCGACAGAAGCGGTCAGTGAGAACGACACGGAAGCAGCGGCAGAATCTGTAAATGAGAGTGAGACAGAGACTGAGACAAAATAAGTGGTTACAGATTTTGAAAGAGGCATTATCATTCCGGTAATGCCTCTTTTTACGAAAAAGATGAGGTCCGATATGCAGAATATATTTTTAATTGGTTTTATGGGGGCGGGAAAATCGACGGTAGCCGGCTGGCTGAACAGCAGACAGGGGATGCGCCTGGTTGAGATGGATCAGCAGATCGTTCAGAAGGAGCAGATGAGTATTTCCGAGATTTTTGAGACAAAAGGGGAATCCTATTTCCGGTGTCTGGAGACAGGACTGCTGGAAGAGCTTCAGGATCAGAAAGATACCGTGGTTTCCTGCGGCGGTGGAGTGCCTATGCGTCAGTGTAATGTGGATGCGATGAGAAGAAGCGGTGTGGTGGTCTATCTGAGCGCAGAACCGGAAACAGTGTATATGCGTGTGAAAAATAATCATGACCGTCCGCTGCTGGAAGGCAATATGAATGTGGAATATATATCAGGCCTGTTGGAAAAAAGGCTGCCGGCATATCTGGCGGCAGCAGACGTTACGGTAAAGACGGACGGGAGAGAAGTTGAAGAAATCTGTCTGGAGATCCTGGAGAAATGCCGGGAGAAATAAGTATGGAAGACATTCGGCGGGCATATATTAAGAAGTACTTGTATTGTGGATAACAGCAGGGAAACAGTAACGGAATATGGGGAAGAGAAAGATGAAATACGATTTTGTTCTAATGGATGCGGATGAGACACTGCTTGATTTCAGAAAATCCGAACAGGCGGCCTTCAGAAACACTTTTATAAAGTACGGTCTGATTCCGGATGAAGAGATATTTCAGCTCTACAGCAGGATCAATCATGGATTGTGGGGAGCTTATGAACGGGGACAGATTACAAAGGAAGATATTTTGCGGAGACGTTTTCGGGAGACCTTTCAGGCGGCCGGCATCAAAGGAGAGTTTCCGGGGCTGGAGGAATACTATCAGAATGCTCTCAGCGAGGGCAGCTATCGGATCGAAGGTGCAGAGGAGGTATGCAGCAGACTGGCAGAAACCTGCAGTCTGTATCTTGTGACAAACGGGGTGGCATCCACGCAGCGAAGAAGAATGAAAGAGAGCGGTCTGCAGCAGTATTTTCAGCAGATGTTTATCTCGGAAGAGGTGGGATATCAGAAACCGCAGATTGATTTTTTTGAATATGTCTTTGCCAGAATTTCGGGGTTTGACAAAAGCAGAGCGCTGATCGTGGGAGATTCGCTGACTTCGGATATTGCAGGGGGCAGGAATGCAGGAATCGCGACCTGCTGGTTCTGCCGGCACGGCATCCCGGAAGACGGAGCGGGAAAAGCGGATTATGTCATTTGTGACCTGAGGAAATTATGTTTGATTGTGGGTGAGCAAGAGGATGAGTGAAGAAACTGGGGCAGGAAGACAGATCAGGAGCGGAAGCCGATACCCTGAAAAGCAGGAGAGACCGCAGAGTAAAAGCCGCTATCCGGAAAAAAAGGAAAAGCCGCAGGAGGAGTCCTGGCAGGAGCGCCTGAAAGCGCGAAAAATACGCAGATTCCGGATAGCGGCGGGCGTGTTTTTCGGAGTGATCGCGGTGATCTATATAGCTGTATCCGTATATTTCAGATTTCATTTTTATGAAGGGACTACGATCTACGGAGTTGACTGCAGCCAGATGACAGCCCGGGAGGCAAAGGATGCGGCAGCTGACCGTCTGGAAGATTACACATTGACCCTCGAGGAGCGGGGAGGAGTCAGTGAGAAGATCTCAGCCCGTCAGATCGAGCTGAAATTCGTGGATAATGGCAGCTTTGAGCGTGCCCTGAAGGGGCAGCATTCCTTTCTCTGGCCGGTTATGATGCTTATGAACCGGTCATCCCAGGCATCGGTTTCTTTTTCTTTTAATGAAGAAAAGGCAGAAAAGCTTCTGAATCAGATGGACTGCATGAATGAACTGCTGACGGTTCCGCCTCAGAATGCATATATTGGTACCACGGAGCATGGGTTTGAAGTGGTTCCTGAGACTGAAGGGAACACACTGGACAGGGAAAAGGCAGTGAAGGCAGTCATCGAGGCTTTGAATAAAGGCAGTGAATCACTTTCCTTTGATGAGAAAAAGTGCTATCTGGAGCCGGAGATACGTCAGGATGACGAGCAGATGAATCAGGATGCGGCTTCTATGAATGAACTGGTTCAGGCGGACATCACATATGATTTCGGAGACCGTACAGAGAAGGTGGATGTTTCTCTTATGAAGGACTGGATCGTGAAGCTGGAGGATGGCTCCTTTGTCATTGATGACAGCAAAGCAGCTGCTTTTGTGGAGGATCTGGCGGAAAAATACGACACCTTTGGCATGGACCGGGAGTTTTATACTTCCTATGGAACAGTAGTATCACTGAGCGGCGGCGATTATGGATGGGCCATCGATCAGGATGCCACGACCCTGGCTCTGCTGCAGGCTATGGAAGAGGGATATCGCGGGGTGATGGAACCGGTATATGTATATACCGCCATGAGCCGTGACACCAATGATATCGGGTATACCTATGTGGAAATCTGCATTTCTCAGCAGAGGATGATCTGTTATAAAGACGGAAATGTGATCGCGGATACTCCTGTGGTCACCGGGAATCCCAACAAAGGAAATGCCACACCTTCCGGCAGTGTCTGGGCCATCGATGCCAAGATGCGGAATTACGTGCTGGTGGGAGAAGGATACAAGACACCGGTGGACTACTGGATGCCATTTAACGGAAATATCGGTATACATGACTTGAAAGCGCGGGCTTATTTTGGGGGTACGATCTACCTGACCAATGGCTCTCACGGCTGCATCAACACACCCTACGATCAGGTGGCGGCGATTTATGAGGCAGTGTCTGTGGGCACTCCGGTAATCGTTTACGATACGCCTTGATGAGCGGAAACAGTGGCAAAAAGACGAATTACAGCCTTTTTTTGGAAGAAAAAACGGGGAAATCATGACTTTACCGTGTGAAAAGACCATGATATAATCTATTAAATCACTATGTATACTTATTCATACACCTGTGAAGAAAAGAAATGTATGCATAGCGGGGAGATGGGGATAATGAAGGATAAAGCGAAAGAAAAAAATAAGAAATCGTCTGAGAAAAAGAAATCAGATAAAAAGAAGAAAAATGAACTGAAAGAACAGAAAGCAGGGAAAAAGAAAAAAGAGAAAAAGAATCTGAAATCAGTCCTGTTCACAGAAGAGCGCCCTGAGAGAGAGGAAACAGTCCGGCAGGAGAACGAAACTGTGCTGATCCAGGCAGAAAGAAAGTCCAGGAAAGCTGCTGAGAGTAATGCAGAAGAAGGCGGAAAGGACTGGGCGTTGATCTACCGGGCACTCGGGGATGAAAGCCGTCTGCAGATCCTGGAGCTTCTCCGGGAGCGGGAGATGTGCGCAGCTGATCTGCTGAAGCTCGTGCCGATCGTACAGTCCACGCTTTCTCATCACATGAAGATTCTGTGTGAATCGGGACTGGTACTCTGCAGAAGGCAGGCACGGTGGTCTTATTATTCAGTGAACAGACAGTTGTTCCAGGAGACAGCAGAACGTCTGAAGGAATGGTCAGAGTGAGGAGATATTGAGGCGCGGTTATGACTGATAATAAAAGATACAGAAGGTGCAGAAACTGTGGCGCAAAACTGGATCCCGAAGACATTTTCTGTCCCCAGTGCGGAATAGATACGGAAAAAAGCTATGAAGCAGGCAGGACAGCATATGATCAGACAGATTCAGCAGAAACGAGTGCGAGAAGGCGATGCCGTCAGGAAAATCTGGAAGGCAGCTGGTCAGAAGACTGGGGACGCACGGTGGATGAAAGCAGGATGACACCGGTTCAGTGCATTCTGATCGTTGTCATGATTCTTTTGTTGATCGTGCTTCTGGGATTCGGGGCATTCTGGATGTTTGGACGCTCCGGTGCAAAATCCGGAGAACAGAGAGAAGTACGGCAGTCTCAGGAGACAAACTCATCTGCTGACAGTACGTCCGGAGACATTATCACGATTTTAGGTCCGAATACCGGGCAGCCCATGAATCAGAATACTGATTTGTCCGAAACGGAAAAAGAGCAGCCTGAGACAGAAATACAGCAGTCGATGACAGAAGTTCAGACAGCCGCTGCCGGTCTGCCAGAGACGGCAGAGCAGGCAGATATGCCAGAGACAGCCGCTCCGGAAACCGCATCCGTGCAGTCGGAAAATGTCTCACAGGACAGCTCCGCAGCTTCACAGACGGCAGCATCCTGGAGCCGGCCGGAGAGCTCTTCAAGACTGCTGACAGAACAGGATCTGGATGGATTGACCTATGATGAGCTGCAGATGGTGATCAATGAGATCTATGCACGCCACGGAAGAATTTTCAGGACGCCGGAGATCGGCAGTTATTTTGAAAGCCAGCCATGGTATGAGGGTACGCTGGATGCAGATCATTTTGACGAGAGTGTATTCAGCGATATCGAGAATCAGAATATTCAGATTCTGCTGAAACAAATGGGAGATGGCTGATACCGGCTGACCCTGGCCGGATGAGCATAAAGCAACAAAAACACCAGAAACAAAGCGAAAGGAGAAACTGTAGTGCGTAAAGAGATTGATAAAAAGACAAGAGATGAGAGACTGGCGGAACTCGTAAAGTACTGCATGATTTCAGGAGCGCTCGATCTGAACCTGTATCAGGAATATGATGTAAAGCGGGGCCTGCGTGAATCGGATGGTAAAGGTGTCCTTACAGGATTGACAGAGATTTCTGATGTCATAGCGTTTAAGACGATCAATGGCAAAAAAGAGCCTGTAGACGGAGAACTTTATTTTCAGGGTTACAATGTGATGGACCTGAAAAAGGGATTTGAGAAACGGAAATTCAATTTTGAAGAGACCACCTATCTGCTTCTTTTTGGAGCACTTCCGAATCAGAAACAGCTGCAGGAGTTTGTTGAGATTCTCAGTCAGTACCGTGAACTTCCTGATAAGTTTGTCCGTGACGTTATTATGAAAGCACCCAGTGCCAATATCATGAACGCCTTACAGAAAAGTGTCCTGACGCTTTATTCCTATGATGAGAACCCGGATGATATTTCGATTCCGAATGTGCTGCGGCAGTCACTGACTCTGATCGCCACACTGCCTTTGATTTCAGTTTATGCGTACCATGCGTATCAGCATTATCATAATGATAAGAGCCTTGTGATCCGTTATCCGGATCCGGAGCTCTCTACGGCAGAGAATATCCTGAGACTGCTCAGAGCCGACGGCAAGTACACCGAACTGGAAGCCCGGGTACTTGACATTGCACTGGTGATCCATGCAGAGCACGGCGGTGGTAACAACTCCACATTTACCACCCACGTCGTATCCTCCACCGGTACCGATACGTATTCTGCGATCGCGGCCTCTCTCGGCTCCCTGAAAGGACCGAAGCACGGCGGCGCCAACCTGAAGGTGGAGAATATGTTTGCCGATATCAAGGCACATGTTCCGGACTGGTCCGATGACAATGCGATTCGGGAATATCTGACAAAGATCATCAACAAAGAAGCTTTTGATAAGAGCGGCCTGATCTATGGTATGGGCCATGCGGTCTACACAATGTCTGATCCCCGTGCGGTGATCCTGAAGGAATATGCCCGCAGTCTGTCCATTGAAAAAGGTCTGACAGACGAATATGCCCTGTACGAAAAGGTGGAGCATATCGCTTCCGAGCTGCTGACCAGCCGCAAGCGTCTCCACAAGCCCATCTGCTGCAACGTGGACTTTTACAGTGGATTCGTATATTCCATGCTGGGAATCCCGATGCAGATGTATACCCCGATCTTCGCGATCGCACGTATCTCCGGCTGGTGTGCCCACCGGATCGAGGAGCTGGTCAACGAAGGAAAGATTATCCGTCCGGCTTACAAATATGTGGGTCAGCACGAAACGTATCAGGATCTGGATGAGAGAAAATAAAATATAAAATGCGACGCGGTCTGCCCCATGCATGGGGCAGACCGCGTCGCATTTTATATTTTATTTTCTC
>JAQXWO010000251.1 GCA_029225485.1 Lachnospiraceae bacterium | reverse complement strand
AAGGTATTTATCGTGGCTTATACTAGAAACCGTAGTTTTTCAGGATTTCTTCTGCTTTATCTGTATCATCGCAGACACAGAGGACGGTATAGGCACCGGCGCTTTTGATGATCGCCTTGTCAAGTTTGGCTACTTCGCCTTCGTTGTAGGAAGCATACAGAGCAGACTGGCTGTCTACTCTTGACTGGAAGAGCTTTTCAATGTCACCGGTCTTTGAACTGTCTTTGCTCTGTACGACAGCGATCTCGCAGGCGGTAGCACCTGAGCTGGCATACGCGATGCTGCTTTCTGTGTCATCAGAGCTGAATCCGTAAATAGAAGGAACCATCTCGGAAGCAGTCTGACTGAGTGTGTCTGTGGTGACTGCTGTCAACAGTTCTTCTGCAAGTTTGCCTGTGTCAACGGATACTTCTTTGCTTTTTTCTCCCCCGCATGCTGTAAGTCCAAGCATCATCAACACGGCGCAGAGCGCAATTACAATTTTTTTCATAGTGTTCCCCTTTCGTTTTGAATTGATATCTATATTCATCAGACAGATGTTTCTGTTTCGCTCTCAGATTCTTCTGAAACTTTGTCTCCTGAATCCCCGGAAACAGAATGATCCGCTGTGACATAGTGATTTTTTAGATAGTCCAACATCTGTTTGCAGTATTTTTCGTACATATGTACCCCATCGCTGGAAGCGCCTTCAATCAGAGAACCATGTCCGTCAGAAAGAATCTCATTCAGGTCAATATAATGATATCCCTGTTCCTCACAGATCTGGAGGAGGATGGCGTTCAGCTTGTCCACATTGGTATTATTTACGTATTCTCCGGTGGTCACCTTTGATTCTTCCACATAAATGATACTGCAGATATAAAAGACAGCGCCGGGCTGAAGCTCCATCAGCCGCTGTGTGGCAGAAGTGAAGCGGTCATGGAAGCCTTCCAGGTCGTATTCTCCCAGGTCATTGGTGCCGAGCATAAGATATATTTTATTATAGGAACCGCCGGAGACGGCAGCCGCAACTGTGACTGTTTCATCACCGATTTTGATGATCGGCTGGCTGATCAGCCCGGAAAGAGACATTCCCACGCTGGTGAAAAAGGTACCCTGTGTGATCCCGGAGACATTCCGGAATCCTTCCATTCTGGAATCACCGATAAATACCGCGTCAGAGAAATAGGAATCATCTACAGGCTGAGCGGCTTTCGGCACAATGGCAGGACTGTCCGGATCGGACACGGTGGGTGTTTTTTCAGAAGAGGCCTCTGAATCTCCGGAAGCGATGTTCGTAAGCGCCGGAAGTCCGGCCAGAGTATCATTGGAGGAATCTCTGGAACCGGAAGATGTATCTGAGGAAGAGGACCTGTCAGAAGAATCTGTCTGCCTGACAGTAGCTTCGGATTCTTTTACAGCTGCTCCGTCGTTCTGGACTGTGGTGACGGAGGCAGAATGCTGAGAAAACATAGTCATTACCAGTTTTCCTTCAAATACAATCAGTACAACGGTTACCATCAGGATGAGTTTCAGAACCATCATATCTGGTTTTCGTCTTTTTTTTGTGCTTTTTCTGGCCATATTCATTTTTCCCCTATCTATGTATCAAATGATGTTAAGATCAAAAGATGCCTGACGGAGTGTTCCGTGCTACGCACTCCCACACTCCTTGCATCATTAAATCGAATGTCGAATTTTAGATTATTTTTGAATTGATTATAGCAGTATTATATTATATAATAAACCCGCCGATTGTAAATGACTATTTTTATAAATTTTCATGACAAAATCTTAAATTTCGTCATAGTTCATCACAAATGTAGGAGTGTATTGTATGATTTTTAGCAGCCTGCTTTTTTTGTTCCGTTTTTTGCCGGTGGTATTGATCCTGTATTATGCAGCGCCGGTCAGACTGCGAAACCTGATTCTTTTTATTGCCAGTCTTGTGTTTTATGCATGGGGTGAGCCTGTCTATATTGTTCTGATGACGGTTTCCATCCTGGTATCTTATCTGGGCGGGATTCTGGTAGACCGGTATGTGCAAAAGGGCCGGCGGGGAAGCGCAAAGGCCGCTTTGCTCCTGTCCTGTACCGTCAGTCTGTCATTGCTGGGATTTTTTAAATATGCCAATTTTCTGATCGATACGATAAACAGCCTGACAGGCGCAGGATTTGCCCTTCTTTCCATTTCCCTGCCGATCGGTATTTCGTTTTACACGTTTCAGACCATGTCGTATACGATCGATGTATATCGGGGAGAGGCGAAGGTTCAGAAGAATCTGATTTCTTTTGGCGCTTATGTGGCCATGTTTCCACAGCTGATCGCCGGACCGATCGTAAACTATACCGAGGTGAGCAGCTGCCTGAAAAGAAGGACGGTGACAGCACGGGATTTTGAGAGTGGCGTCCGTATCCTTGTGATCGGACTCGGATCCAAAGTCATTATCGCTGACCGGGTGGGAATGTTGTGGAACAACGTGCAGACGATCGGGTTTAATAGTATCTCAACGCCGTTGGCGTGGCTGGGTGCGGTCGCA
>JAQXWO010000250.1 GCA_029225485.1 Lachnospiraceae bacterium | reverse complement strand
CGGCAGACATATTGTATGACTGTCCGGGACGGAGGCAGCACGAGTGGACAGGGCCACGGCAGACAGCGTCGCATTGAGAAAAAACGTTAAAGTATAAAATCTTTGTAAAGTGATTGACAAACCCCCGCAAACGTCATATAGTACTTAAATAGTTCACTGATGAACAATTGGAGGAGAGATGGAGACAAACGAGATCATTCTGGTGGGGACTCAGATGAAAAAACTGATTGAAAAAAAATCCGCGCCCATCATCCGCAGATACGGGCTGCGGCCGGTGGAGCTGGATATTCTGGTATTTCTGTACCAGTCCCCCAGGGATACAGCGAAGGACATCATGAGTTCCAGACATTTTTCCAAGGCGCATATTTCCAAATCCATTGAGAATCTGCGCAGCCGCGGATTTGTCAGGCTCAGTGAGGATTCGGAGGATCACCGTGTCGTTCATATCTGCCTGACCGGGCAGACGGAGGAAGTGGTGAAGGAAATGATAGAGGTCTATCAGACCTGTGTACAGGCTGTCATGAAAAACATCACCGAGGAAGAACGCATGATGATGAGCAGAGTATGGCACAAGATGTTGACAGGGATCGATGAGGAAATGAAAAAATTCATGTGACGAAGGAGAGAATGAAAGATGTGGAATACGATTTTACCGATCGCAGTAGGCGCACTGATCGGGTACTGTACCAATTATATTGCGATTAAGATGCTGTTTCACCCGAGGAAACCGGTTCAGATATTCGGGAGGACGCTTCCCTTTACGCCGGGAGTGATTCCGAAGAATCAGGGAAGAATCGCCAGAGCCGTGGGACGTGCAGTCGGTGAGAGTCTGCTGACCGGAGATGATCTGATGGGCGTGCTGAAAATGGAAGCAGTGAAAGATACCATTTCTCAGAAGCTGGCAGAAGAGATACTGAATCCGGAGCGTACATTGGGAGACTGCATGGAGCAGATCAACCCGGAAAATGGTCAGGCGGCAAATGAAAAGCTGACAGGTCTGGTAACCGGGAAGCTGATTGAAGGAGTAAAGAAAATTGATTTTTCTGAGTTGATCTCTTCAGCAGCAGTTCCGGCTATTCTGGAAAAAGTGCAGGGCAGTATGCTGGCGATGTTTGTCAATGAAGCTACCGTCACAGCCCTGACTGCACCGGTTGGAAAGTCCATTGAGGATTATATCGGGACACACGGAGCGGAGCTTCTCACCCCCATTGTACAGGAAGAAATGACCGGATTGTCAGAAATGAGCGTTGCGGATGCAGCCGGGCTGCTGGGGGCTGACCAGAATCTTGTGAAACATGCAGCAGGAGATTTTTATGAAAAGCTGATAGGAGAGTATGCACCTGCGCTTATGAGTCAGCTGGATATTGTCGGTATGGTGGAGCAGAAGGTAAATGAGATGGATGTAAAAGCGCTGGAGGATCTGGTGTTGTCTGTCATGGAGCAGGAGCTGAAGTCTGTGATCAATCTGGGCGCCGTGATCGGTGCGGTGATTGGAATGATCAATGTATTTATCTAAGCAACAGGAGGGGTATTATGCAGGAACAGAAAAATCAGGAATTATTGTTATCGCCGGAAGTTGTAGAGTTGTCGAAGGAACTGCTTTATCAGAAATATATGATGAGCCGGGAGCATATTCACAGTTTTTTTCAGGAGGTGAATATGGCAGATTTTGTGGCGCTTCAGATCGTGAAAGGGGCAGAAGCTTCCGATACATCCCATTCTGGACGGACTTATCTGAAAGACCTGGCAGAAAAAATGCGGCTGGGTATTCATCAGGTATCTAAAATGGCAGGAAATCTCAGCGACCGGGGCCTGGTAAAATGGTCTCATGACGGCAATGGCAGCGAGGGAACCTATCTGATCCTTACAGAATATGGCTCGAATATTATGGAGGAGAAGGAAAAGGTACTCAGGGAATATTATGGAAGAGTTATTCATACCTTTGGAAAGGAAAATGTGGTTCAGCTTCTCACGCTTATGCAGCGTCTTGAGACGGTCATGAATGAAGAACTGGATCATATGGAAGAAGAAAATGTATAAAGAAACTGCCCTGGAGAACGGCATGCATGTTCTGACAGGGCAGTTTTTGTTTATAGCTGGAACAGGATTCCGGCGACAGCTGCAGCGGCAATGTAAACGATGGGATGTTTTTTGAATTTTTTCAGTGTTGCATAGATGACAACAGCC
>JAQXWO010000249.1 GCA_029225485.1 Lachnospiraceae bacterium | reverse complement strand
GTGGACGGTGCCGAAAATAACTGGCCGTCCTATGAATCCATGGAGCATTATAAAGTCGCAAAGTACTTTACGGCTGATGAGCATGCCAGGGTGCCGGAGCTGCAGCTGATCTCACTTCATACATGGAACCGTCTGTCCCCTGAGGATCAGGAGATTATCCGGGAATGTGCCAGAGCCTCTGCCCTGTATGAGCGGAGAATCTGGAGACAGTGGGAAAAGAAAGCGCGGAAAACGGCACTGGAGAACGGCGCCCGGGAGATCCTGTTGTCAGAGAAGGAAAAAGAAAAGTTCAAAGAGACGGTAGAACAGGTGTATGAAAAGTACTGCGCGGATTCCATGGATCTGGTGGAAGAGATCAGAAGCTTTGTTCCGTAAGACGGCACATGATTGCTCTTTCATGCGTGTCATCGCCAGACTGAGTACCAGTATGCCGATACACGGGACGAGATTGCAGAACATGCCTGCCGGCAGCCCGATATGATCTGCCACCAGCCTGATGATCCAGGGCATGACGATGGATCCGATCCCTGCCAGAGGAAGCATGATCCCCATGCTGGCGGTGCTCATCATTTTTCCCACGCCGGACACTGCGACCGGATTGACTCCCGCCATGGCGAAAGCGAAGGCAAACAGGAGCACGATCGCTGTGACGGGCTGCTCCTCACATGACAGTGACCGTATACGTGCTTAATGCGCCGCTTAAGATCTGCTGATTTTTATAATAAGTCACCAACCACCCGGTGACGCTGTTTTCGGCCGCGTTCTGGCAGAATACCAGTGCGGTGAGTATCCAGAACGTTTTGCTGCGCAGAAAATCGAAGGATTTCCGGGCAGCTTCTTTTTGCAGCCATATTTCCGATGTTCATAAAAGAAAGCATGGTGCCGGTCACACCGAAGCTGAAACCGTATTTTTCCTGCAGGATTCTTCCGCTTTTGTCGTAACAGTTCGTTACTGTTCACACGTCTGATTGAAAGACAGCCCCGATGCTGCACGGGGCGTCACAAGGGAGTGAACAGTATCGGGACAATGCTCGCGTAAACATGAAAAAGTCAGAAAATCTCTTGTTATTTCAGGGGGAAATGGTATAAAATATAATTGGCTTTATTTATACAATTTGATGTTTTGAAAGGGTTTTATTTGGTTTCAGAGGTGTATTATGAACGAACAGATGATAAATGCTTCCAGGCAGGAACAGGCCATTAAGAGTTTCCTGCGTGACTATCTGGACAAGCAGAAGGATGAACAGACGATCAATCAGATCCTGGCTTATATGGGCGGCTATTATGATGCCGACCGGTCCTATATATTTGAACTGAATGCGGAGCGTACCCATGCCAGCAATATAAACGAGTGGTGCCGCGACGGAGTGTCTGCTGAGATCGACAATCTGCAGGATATTCCGCTGGACGGAATGGAGTGCTGGTTTGAAGAGTTCGAGGAGAAGGGAGAATTCTTCATTTCTTCTCTGGATGAGGATTACGGGCCGGATTCGAAGACCTATCAGATTCTGGAGCCACAGGGGATCAGCAGCCTGATGGCGGCTCCCATTGTGGTAAACGGAGCAGTGACCGGATTTCTGGGGGTGGACAATCCGCGCCGGAATACCGGGGACCTTCTGCTGCTTTCAGTGGTAGCCTCCACCTGCTACAGCGAGATATCTGCCAGACGCAGGATGGATTCCAGAATGGAAAAGACCAGCAGTGAGCTGGCAGACCGGATGAAGATCATTCAGTCCATGAGCGAGATATACACCTCAGTCTATTACATCGATATGGCGACCGGGCACTTCACGGAGCTTTCTTCATTTGACCGTGTGCAGGAACATATCGGTGCTTCGGGGGATGCGCAGGAACGGCTGAATTATTTTTGCCGTCATATGATGCTGCCGGAGTTTACGGAGGAAATGCTGTCGTTTGTGGATCTTTCCACTATAGATGAGCGGATGGCGCAGGAACGGATCCTGTCGAAGGAGTATCTCAGTACTCTGTTTTCTGTTCAGGCAGATGAAAATGGTGCCAGCTGGAGCCGGTGTTCTTTTATTGAAGGGGACCGGGACGAGGACGGGCGGCTGGCTCATGTCATTTTTGCCACTCAGTCCATTCAGGATGAAAAGGTCAGAGAACTGGATGCCCGGCAGAAGCTGCAGGAGACCAATGCGAATCTTACCGCTCTCCTGGAGGCGGAGAAGCAGCACACGGCCATTATCGGAGCCATGAGCAATATCTATTTTGCGCTTTATTACATAGATTTGGCGGAAAATACCTTTCAGGAGGTGATCTCCCTCGATAAGATCCACCATACCCTGGGAGAGAAGGGAAATGCCCGGGAGGCTCTGAAGCATCTGACGGATGAGCTGGTGGGAGATGCTCACCAACATATTATGCGCAGTTTCACGGATTTTGATACCATTGACGCCCGTCTGGGAGACAGACCGATCCTCATTCAGGAGTTTGTGGCAAATAACGGCGGATGGGCACGGTGCGGTCTGGTGCCGGTCGGGCGGGATGCAGACGGGAAAAATCGTTCGATCCTCTGTGCGCTGCGCTGGATCACCGCAGAAAAAGAAGAGGTGGCCTCTCAGGACAATCTGATCCAGGCTCTGGCCATCCCTTATGCAAATATCTATGCGGTCAATATGGATACCTGCGAGGCCATCTGCTATCGCATGGGACAGACCATAAATGACCGTTACGGTCAGAAATTTGCCGCCGGCAATTATGAGCGGAATATCAGGATGTATATCGAAAATGATGTGCTGGAAGAGGACCGTCATCTGTTTGACCGGGTATGCACGGTGGATGGAGTGCATGATCTGCTGTCGGATAAAAAGACGTATTACTTCAATTATCGTGTGTATCGCGGCGGCATGACGCAGTATTTCCAGTGCCAGCTGGTGAAGCCCGCTGCCGCAAGGAATGAATTTGTCATCGGATTCAAAAATGTGGATGAAGAGAAAAACCAGGAGCTCGCCCAGCAGAGAAAGGTGGAGGAAGCACTGGCAGAGGTAGAGCAGGTAAATGCGGTCCTTCAGGAAGAGACTGTGATCTCTGGGGCTCTGAGTCGGGAATACAGCAGCCTCTTCAAAATCGATGCGGAGACCGGGGATATGATGCTTTACCGGACAGACGGAATCGGAATAAAGCCGGAACTGCTGCAGAGACTGCTGAAGGCAGGCAATTTTGAAACGATCGTGTCCAGATATATTGATGTCTATGTTGTCCCGGAGGATCAGGAGCGTCTCAGGGAAGCTACCAGACTGGCGGCTCTCATGGAGCGGGTCCCGGAAGTGGGTCTGTACAAGCTCGGATACAGGAGAATCATGGACGGCATCATCTCCTATTTCGAGATGAATGTGGTGAAAACAGTCGATCCTGACGGAACGGTCACCTTTATTCTGGGCATGCGGGATGTGGATGAAGAAATGCGGCGCCAGCTGAAGCAGACCAGAGAGATGGAAACACAGAGGGAGATTATAGAGGGCCTTGGTTCTGAGTATTACTCCGTCCTCCTCGTGGATCCGGCAGAAGATTCGGTCGCGACGTACCGTGCGAAGGATGAGGACGGACGGGCAATCGAGGAGTATTTCCGCAGACATGACAATTGCTGGTCCGAGGGTCTGCGCAGTTACTCCAGGGAAATGGTTTCGGATGCAAGCCGCAGTGAATTTATAAAGAAACTGTCCCTGGATCACATCCGGGAGGACGGGAAGGACTATTCTTTCATCTATGAAAAACTGACAGATGACGGGGTGATGTACCTGCAGGCGAGAGTATCTTTCGTCCATGAGAAGGACGGCAGTCTGGCTGCTGTGATCGGTACGCGGAACGTGGATGACCTGATCAAAAAAGAACGCCAGCAGGAAATCGCACTGCAGGCGGCATTTGACGCGGCGGAAGCGGCCAACAGAGCCAAGACGAATTTCCTGTCCAATATGTCCCATGATATTCGCACTCCGATGAATGGAATCATCGGCATGACGGCCATTGCCGCCGCTCATATCGATGACAGAGAACGTGTACAGGACAGCCTGCAGAAAATCACGCAGGCCAGCAAACATCTGCTCAGCCTGATCAATGAAGTGCTGGACATGAGCAAGATCGAATCCGGAAAGGTGGAGCTGGTCGAGGAAGAGTTCAATCTTTCGGATCTGATCGATAATCTGCTTACACTTACCAACACACAGATCGAAGCACATCGTCATGAACTCAGTGTCAACATTTCCGGTGTAACGCATGAGGCGGTGCTGGGTGACAGCCTGCGGATCCAGAAGGTGTTTACCAATCTGATGGGCAACGCCGTGAAGTACACGCCGGATGGCGGGAAGATCCGGATCTCCATTTCGGAAAAACCCTCCGGGCAGGCCAAAGTCGGATGTTTTGAATTTGTGTTTGAAGACAACGGGATCGGTATGAGCGAGGAGTTTCTGGATCAGATATTCGAGCCGTTTGCCCGGGCGGAGGATGAGCAGGTCGGCAGGATTCAGGGAACTGGTCTTGGCATGACTATCAGCCGCAATATCGTGCGGATGATGGGAGGGGACATCAAGGTGGAAAGCCGGCAGGGCGTCGGCTCCCGGTTTACAGTCACCATGTATCTGAAGCTTCAGGAAGACGGGGAGGTCCGCTATGATAAATTTGTTGATCTGGATGTGCTGGTGGCGGATGACGATGAGATCAGCCTGGAATCCTGCTGCGGAATGCTGAATGATCTCGGCATGAAAGCGGAGGGTGTTGCCACGGGAAGGGAGGCCGTGGAGCAGGTGGTGCTGCATCACAGGCAGAAACGGGATTATTTTGCCTGCATCATCGACTGGAAAATGCCGGATATGGATGGGATCGCCACCACGAAAGCCATTCGAAAAGCAGTGGGAAAGGAAGTGCCGATCATTATCATTTCGGCCTATGACTGGTCGGATATCGAGCAGGAGGCCCGTGCGGCCGGCGCGAACGCATTTATCAGCAAGCCGCTGTTCCGTTCCAGACTGGCCAGGACATTTTCCAGACTGGTGGGAGAAGAAGGGGTTACCGAAGCGGAAACGCCGCTTGAGGAACTTCAGAGCATGGAAATGACGGGCCGGCGTGCACTGCTGGTGGAAGACAACCGGCTCAACGCGGAGATAGCGACGGAGATCCTGGAGATGACCGGAATGACTGTGGAGCAGGCAGCGGACGGAATCGAAGCGGTTGATAAGATATCTGAGTGCGGGGATGGATATTATGATATCATCTTTATGGATATACAGATGCCCAAAATGAACGGCTATGATGCGGCAAGGGCGATCCGTGCCATGGACAGGGAATACTACAGGCAGGTTCCCATCGTAGCCATGACGGCGAACGCGTTTGCCGAGGATATTCATGCGGCCAGGACCGTGGGCATGAATGAACATATCGCCAAGCCGCTGGATCTGAATATGCTTGTAAAAACGCTGGACAAGTGGCTCCGGTAAAAATGACTGACAGGTGCAGAAAGGAGAGAAGATTTATGGGAAAGAGGTATATGGCAATCGTGCTGCTTACAGGAATATTCCTGGGCGGATGCGGGTCGGATACGCAGAAAAAGGAAGAACCGTTTGAGGCAGAAAAGATGAATCAGGAACTGCTTCACGCGGCAGAATCCCTCTCAGAAAGCAAACTCCTCTATTTTGAAGACGGACTGGAGATCACCGGGCTTGGCGTCACCTATGACGGCAGACCTACGGAGTATGACGGATGTTACTATTTTCCGGCGATCGAAAAGATGACAGGGGTACGTGTATCCATTGACTGGCAGGAGAATGAAGGATATGGCTCTACGGTGGCGACGACCCTGCTTTCCAGCAAAGAAGAACTTCCCGACATCATAAATCCCACGGATTTTGGAGTGATGGATCTGGCTGATGACGGACTGATCGTTCCGCTGGATGATTATCTGGAGCTGATGCCGGATATTGTGGCTGCGGTCGGTGAAGAACATATGGATGCATGGAGAGCTGCTGACGGGCATATCTACACGATTCCGTCCGTCTCCACCATACAGGGTTCATTTTCCATGATGGTCCGGCAGGACTGGCTGGATGTCCTGGAACTTGAGGTACCTGAGACGTGGGAGGACTGGCTGACTTACTGGCGTGGTGTGAGAGATCAGGATCTGAACGGAAACGGGGATCCGGCGGATGAGATTCCGATCGCCTTGTCGGAGAGCGCGGACGGAGAGAGAAGTCTCACGCTTCTTCTTAATGCTTTCGGCATCGCATCTTCCAATGATACCCAGTTCTGTATATTGGATGACGGTACCTATACCATGGTTTATGAACATCCGCGGTATCCGGAGTATCTGGAGGCAGTTGCCGGTCTGTATGAGGAGGGGATCCTTGTGGAGGGATATGAGTCATTTTCTTATGCGTCGATCGAGCAGGCCATGGGTGACAATACACTTGGCAGTACCATGACCTTTGCGGCCTCTGGTGCCCAGACTGCAAAACTGAGAGAGAGCGGTGAAAAAGAAGCTCTCTGGGTCAGTGTGGAGCCTGTGGCAGGACCTTACGGGGATCAGATGATCCAGGAGAGGGATCTTGTCTTTCCTACCTGGAGCATCACCGCCGGAGCGTATGAAAAGGGCAAGGTGGAAGACATCATCCGTTTTTTCAACTGGTGCTATACAAAAGAAGGCACAGATCTCTATAACTACGGGATCGAGGGAGTAAGCTATACGGTACGGGACGGAGTCCCTGTGCTGGATAAAGATCTGGTGGCAAACGGTTTTGCCGATTACAGGGCAGTGGGGATCAATTACGAGCCGTTCGGGGGCTATTGGCTGCAGGATTCCTATATGCAGTGTCTGTTTGCGGGGAAAACAGAAGAAGACCTGACGGATGTGCAGAAAGAAATGTATAACGGTCTGTTTGAGATAAACAATGATTTCTTCTACAAGCAGCCGCTTACCATAGAGACGGAGAGCTATGTGAAATACCGGACCTCCCTGATCACGGAAGGCGTCTGCAGGCTGCGTGATCAGGCGATCAGAGGAGAGATCTCTCTCGATGAATTCTGGTCCGGATATGAGCAGCTGAAAGAAAAAGGACTGGGCAGAGTCATTGCGGATGCGGATACGTATTACAGAAATATGATATCAGGAGGCAGCGGGACATGAAAAAAGCGTATGCGGTGTTGTTTCTGGTGACAGTGATCCTGGTGATGTCCACTGTTTTCTGGATGAAAAACACGCAGACTGCTTCAGAGCAGACCATCAACGATCTGGGTGAATTTTATCTGGAGGAAATCACGGAACGAAATACCGGAACGATCACATCAGAGCTTACGAAGAAAACCGAACAGATGGAAAGGGCGCTGAAGGTGCTGGACCAGGAATACCTGAAGGATGAAGAGAGTGTTCGCCGGTTTATCAGCATGGTACAGCAGATCAACGGCCTGGATATGTTCGCCCTCGTGGATGACGAAGGTATGGTTTACACTGCCGACAGTGTTTTTTCCGGCATATCCAGATTCAACTTTCTTTCGGAAAAGATCACGGAGCCTCAGATACATCTTGTCAAAAGCTACGGCACCAGGACTATGATCATCATAGCGGTCCCGGTGGAAGCGGAAAGGATCGGCGGCATTCCGGTCGTCTCCTGTTTTACCGGATTAAATATTGAAAATATCATTTCCGCGGCGCAGCTCCAGAACGAGGAAAATAAGACTTATTGCAGGCTGTTTACGAAAGCCGGCGAGAACCTTCTGAATATCGAGGGAGAATATCAGAACGGGAAAAATGTGTTTGACATATGGGAAGAATCTGCAGAATTTGCTCCGGGATACAGTCTGGCAGACATCAGGGATGACTGGGACAACGGCAGGGAAGGGTACACGGTATACAAGACAGACAGTGCGGGAAGTACTTATGTGTATTACAAGACAGTGCCAGGAACAGATCTGATTCTGACTTCTCTTATGAGAGAGAGCAACATCAATCAGGTAGTGGAGGCGGGAACACAGAAAACACTGCGTTCCAGTACCATTTATCTGGTGATCGTCAGTATTTCACTGCTGGGTCTGTGCCTGATGATCGTTGTAGTGATCCAGAACGCAAGAAAGAATCAGGTGGAGAATGACCAGTTCAAGATCATGGGAGCCCTGAGCAATGATTATTCGGATATTTTCCTGATGAAACCATTGCAGGATCAGTCATTTACCATGAAGGTAAACGGACAGATGGTTGATTATAAAAAGACATCGCCAAGATCATATAAAGAGACGTGGAAACGGTATGTGGATCAATATGTGACCGAGGAGGATGCGCAGCAGGTTCTGGATGAGACAGGAGCGGAGAAGATCTGCGGGAAACTGCGGGATGTGCCGGAATATTCTCTGGATTACCGGGTGCGGCTGGAAGACGGACTTCATTATTTTCAGACGAAGTTTGTGAGGATCCCGGGAGAGGATGCCAGGCTGATCGTCGGATTCCGGAATATTGACGCCCAGATGCAGGCGGAGCTGGAGCGCCAGAAGGTACTTCAGAATGCGCTTGTATCTGCCCAGCACGCAAATCGGGCCAAGACAACTTTCCTGAATAATATGAGCCATGATATCCGCACTCCGATGAATGCCATCATAGGTTTTACTTCTCTGGCGGCCGCCCATGTGGATAAGCCGGATCAGGTAAGGGATTATCTGACGAAAATTCAGACCGCCGGCAGCCATCTGATGAGCCTGATCAATGATGTGCTGGATATGAGCCGGATCGAGTCCGGAAAGGTCAAGATCGAGGAGCAGGAGGTGCATCTCCCGGATCTGATTCATGATCTGCGGACCATTGTACAGGCGGATATCAATTCCAAACAGCTGGATTTCTATATTGATACGGTAGATGTGATCAATGAAGATGTGATCTGCGACAGACTGCGTCTGAACCAGATCCTGCTGAATCTGCTCAGCAACGCCATGAAGTTCACGAAGCCCGGCGGAATGGTGAGCCTGCGGATCATACAGAAGATGGATTCACGGAAAGGGTATGCAGAATATGAGTTCCGGGTAAAAGATACCGGGATCGGAATGAGCCGGGAATTTCAGGAGCATATATTCGAAGCATTTACGAGAGAACAGACCTCTACGGTCAGCGGAATCCAGGGGACCGGACTTGGCATGGCCATCACCAAAAGCATTGTGGATATCATAGGCGGAACGATCCGTGTCCAAAGTGAAGTGGGAAAAGGAACAGAGTTCACCGTAATTCTTCCCCTGAAGGTGAGCGGCAGCCCGGTGAAATACGAAGTGATTCCGGAGCTGCAGGGACTTAAGGCTCTCGTTGCGGATGATGATGCGGACACCTGCATGAGCATTGCCAGCATGCTGAGTGTGATCGGTATGAGGGCAGAGTGGACCACGGCAGGCAAAGAAGCTGTCCTTCGCGCACAGTTTGCCATCAGCCAGGGGGATGAATTTCACGCCTATATCATTGACTGGCTGATGCCGGATATGAACGGGATCGAAGTTGTGCGCAGGATCCGGCGCATCATCGGAGACAGCAAGCCGATCATTATTCTCACCGCTTATGACTGGTCAGCCATTGAGGAGGAAGCGCTGGAAGCAGGAGTTACTGCGTTCTGCTCCAAACCAATGTTTATGTCCGAACTGAGGGATGTTCTTACCACGCCCCGCGAGATGCGTCCGCCCTCCCGGGATCAGGAGATGGAACCGGGTGGTTATGAAGGCAGGAGGCTGCTTCTGGTGGAAGATAACGAGCTGAATCAGGAGATCGCAGTGGAGATCCTCAGGATGATGGGATTTGCCGTAGATGTGGCAGGAGACGGTGAGGAAGCGGTGGAAAGAATGAAAGCAGCGGTACCGGGACAGTATGATCTGATCCTGATGGATATCCAGATGCCCCATATGGACGGCTATGAAGCCACAAGACAGATCCGGAGGCTTCCGGATCCTCAGATCGCAGATATCCCCATCATTGCCATGACCGCCAACGCCTTCGAAGAGGATAAGCAGAATGCATTTGCCGCGGGAATGAACGGACATGTGGCAAAGCCGATCGAGATTCCGAAGCTGGCAGAGGTGCTGAAGCGTATCCTGCAATAAAAATGTGTCATGACTGGAAAGGGAGATTATTATGGCAAGAACAGTCGCAATAAGAATTCAGGATTTCGGTGACCTGATCCGTAATAATTACTTTTATATAGATAAAACCTCTTTTATCAGGGAATGGTGGGAGAGCGGGGACAGCGTGACGCTGATCACACGTCCGCGCCGATTCGGGAAGACTTTGAATCTGAATACGGTGGAGCGTTTTTTTTCAGTGAAATATAAGGATCAGGGAACGCTTTTTCAGGATCTGTCCATCTGGAAGGAAGAAAAGTATCGGAAACTGCAGGGAACCTATCCTGTGATCAGCCTGTCTTTTGCGGCTGTGAAAGAGAAAGAATACAGGACCGCTCGGAAAAAAATCTGTCAGCTGCTCACGAATCTCTATGCACAGCATGCTTATTTGCTGGACTGCGGACTTCTGGGGGAATCAGACAGGGATTATTTTAAGCGGGTTTCTGCCGATATGGATGACAGCGATGCCTCGATGGCATTGTATCAGCTGTCGGATTACCTGTACCGTTATTACGGCCAGAAAGTGATTATTCTGCTGGATGAGTATGATACTCCCATGCAGGAAGCTTATGTGGACGGATACTGGGAAGAAATGACCGGCCTGACAAGAAGCATGTTTAATGCCGCATTCAAAACCAATCCGTGGCTGGAGAGGGCCCTGATGACGGGAATCACAAGAGTCAGTAAGGAATCCATATTTTCTGACTTGAATAATTTTAAAGTGGTAAGTACAACATCGGATGAATATGCAGAATCTTTTGGCTTTACAGAAAAAGAAGTGTTTTCTGCAATGGAAGAGTATGGATTTGACGAAGAGAAGGAAAAAGTAAAACTATGGTATGACGGTTTTATCTTTGGAAATCACAGGGATATTTATAATCCATGGTCAATTTTGAATTTTCTGGATACCGGAAAATATGAGACTTACTGGGCTAATACGAGTTCCAACAGCCTGGTGGGAAAACTCCTGCGCGAAGGAAACCGCAGGATCAAGGAAACCTTTGAGCATTTACTTCAGGGTGAAAGTATACGGACGCCGATCGATGAACAGATCGTATACAGTCAGCTGGATGATGATGCTGCTATCTGGAGTCTTTTGCTGGCCAGCGGTTATCTGAAAGTTCTGAGCTATGAGAGTGAGGAAGCTGTGGAATACGGGGAAGATGCAGAGTACGAGCTGAATCTGACCAATTACGAAGTGGAGCGCATGTTCTTCAAACTGGTACGGGGATGGTTCCGGGAATCCAGAGCGGATTATAACGATTTTACGAAAGCGCTGGTACAGGGAGACCTGAAAGCCATGAATGCCTATATGAACCGTGTGGCACTTAATACGTTCAGCTATTTTGATACCGGGAATCGTCCTTTGGGCGAAGAACCGGAGCGTTTTTATCATGGATTTGTACTGGGGCTGATTGTGGATCTGCAGAACAGGTATGTGATCACCTCCAACGCGGAGAGCGGATTTGGCAGATATGATGTGATGATGGAGCCGAGAAATCCAAAGAAGGATGATGCCATCCTGCTGGAATTCAAGGTACATGATCCGGATGACGGGGAAACGCTGCAGGACACGGTACGGGAGGCTCTGGCTCAGATCGAGAGGCAGCAGTATGCTGCACGGCTGCTGGATCGCGGGATACCGGAAGAACGAATCCGCAGTTATGGATTTGCGTTTCAGGGGAAACACGTGCTGATCGGGTGATGGAAAAGATGTTGCCGTTTTTACAGCGGTCAGGTATACTGTTCTCAGAGCGGAGGTGGTCGTGATGAACAGGACTTTTAATGTAAGCGCAGACTGCAAGCCGGAACTGCATTATATGGTTGATATCAGGCCGAAACTTGAAAAGATCAGGGCGATGATCGATCAGGGACAGTATTTCACCATAAATCGTGCCCGTCAGTATGGAAAAACGACGACACTCAGGGCGCTTGCCCGCTTCCTGAAGGATGATTATGTGGTGGTCAGTCTGGATTTTCAGATGATGAGCTATGCCTGTTTTGAAGAGGAGGGGATTTTTGCTGAAACACTGGCAGATGAGATCGTCAAAAAAGTCAGACAGGACAGGAGGGTTCCCGATGAGGTACTGGAGAAATTAAAAAATATAGCTGCAGGAAATATAAAAAAAATACGACTGTCTGTTTTATTTGATGCTTTCCGTGAATGGTGTGAAAGATCAGAAAAGCCTGTGGTGCTGCTGATTGATGAGGTGGACAGTGCGGCAAACAATCAGGTGTTTCTGGATTTTCTGGCGCAGCTGCGGGGAGGATACATTGACCGGGATGTGGTGCCGGCTTTTCAGTCTGTCGTCCTTGCAGGTGTGTATGACGTGAGAAATATAAGGAGAAAAATCAGGTCCGAAGAGCAGCATAAGGTCAACAGTCCATGGAACATCGCCTCAGATTTTCTTGTGGATATGAGTTTTTCCGCAGAAGCTATAGCAGGGATGTTAAGAGAGTACGAGGCAGATTATCATACGGGGATGGACGTGGGTGAGATTGCCGGTCTGCTGTATGATTACACGTCCGGTTATCCGTTTCTGGTATCAAGGCTCTGCAAACTGATGGATGAACGGATTGCGGGGAGCCCCGGTTTTGCGGATAAAAAAAGTGTGTGGACGAAAGAAGGTTTTCTGGAGGCTGTCAGGATGCTGCTGGCTGAGAAGAATACTCTTTTTGAGTCACTGACAGGGAAACTGAGTGATTATCCGGAACTGAAAAAGCTTCTGTATCTGCTGCTTTTTCAGGGGCAGAGTATTGTATACAACCCGGATGACGCTGCCGTTGATATGGCTCTTATGTTCGGATTTGTAAAAACAGAACATGGAATGGTGACAGTTGCGAACCGGATCTTTGAGACACGGCTTTATAATATGTTTCTTACACTGCCGGAAGAACAGGAAAGTGGTATTTACAGAGCGGCCCTGCAGAATAAATCTCAGTTTATCCGAAATGGTCAGTTGGATATGAAACTGATTCTGGAAAAATTTGTGATGCATTTTGACGACATCTATGGTGACCGGGGAGAGAAGTTTGCGGAGGATGACGGACGAAGGTTTTTTTTGCTGTATCTTCGCCCGATCATTAATGGAACGGGGAACTATTACATTGAATCCCGGACACGCAGCATGGAGCGTACCGATGTGATCGTGGATTATCATGGACGGCAGTATATCATTGAAATGAAGGTATGGCGTGGAAATGCGTATCACGAAAGAGGCGAAAAGCAGCTCATGGATTATCTGGATCACTATCATTTGAAGAAGGGATATATGCTGAGCTTTTGCTTTAACAGGAAAAAAGAGATCGGAGTCAGAGAAGTTTGCCTGGGAGATAAAGTATTAGTGGAAGCTGTTGTGTAATGACTTGACAGGGAGATATTCAGATGAATGAAGTGATTGAAACGATTTTAAAGAGAAAATCGGTTCGTGTCTTTGAACCGAAAGAGATAGAGCCGGAAAAAAAGCATTTGATACTGCAATCGGCTCTGCGGGCGCCTACCGCCGGCAATATGAGTCTGTATACGATTCTGGATATTACGGATCAGAAGTTGAAAGAGCAGCTGTCAGAGACCTGCGACCATCAGCCGTTTATCGCAAAAGCACCGCTGGTGCTGGTTTTCTGCGCGGATTATTACCGCTGGTACCACTGTTTCCGGGGACTGGAGACACCGGATTATCCGGTGAGAAAGCCGGATACGGGAGACGTTATGCTGGCTTTTGAGGATACGGTGATCGCGGCACAGACAGCTGTGCTGGCGGCAGAGTCCATGGGAATCGGTTCCTGTTATATTGGAGATATCCTGGAAAACTATGAAATCCATCAGGAGATTTTGGGGCTTCCGCAGTATGTGGCTCCCGTATGCATGGCGGTGTTCGGCTATCCCACAGAAGGACAGACCAGACGCAGGCAGTCCCCCAGATTTGAAGTGGAGGATATGGTATTTGAGAATGGATACTGGAGGGAAAAAGCAGACCGGATGTACGAAATGGTGAAAAAACGGGAAGGCAAGAGCCGTGATGAGATGGAGGCTTATCTGAGCGCATTCTGTACCAGAAAGTGGAACAGCGCGTTCAGTGAGGAGATGTCTCGGTCGGCGAACCGGATCCTGACAGCCTGGAAGGAGTGCGGGGAGTAAAAGAAAACTTGATATCCGGTAGTCATGTTTATTTGCCGGATTGCGGGCTTCCGGGAGAATCAGACAGGGATTGAAATGGATATGGAATAAATAATATGGGAGGATGTATGCTGGAAACCGTTCAGGCAGATTATGAATTAAAGACCTATGTACGGGGTCACTCGCAGGAATTGTACTATCTTCTTCTGGAACTTGCCCGTATTCCGGCGCCTTCCGGGCAGGAAGAGAGACGTGCCGCTTTCTGCCGTGACTGGCTGATCGCACAGGGAGCGAAGGATGTATCGATGGATGAGGCGGGAAATGTGATCTGGATCTACCGGCCGCAGTGCAGGAGACTGATCGTGTTTGACGCCCATATGGATGTGGTATTTCCGGATACGGAGCCGCTGCCTATGCATGAAGAAGACGGAAAAATATTCTGCCCCGGCGTGGGAGATGATTCCGCTAATCTGGCGGTGCTTCTGATGACGGCAAAGTATGTGGCGCAATCGCAGCCGGATACGGGAAGGTACGGGCTGATGTTTGTCTGCGGTACCTGTGAGGAAGGCCTTGGGAATCTGAAGGGTTCCCGCAGAATCTGTGAAAAGTACGGAGAACGCATCGAAGCCTTTTATGCGTTTGACCTCTACATGCATGAGTACACGGCCCGGGCGGTGGGTTCCCTGCGCTATCGGGTGGAAGTCACAGCCAGGGGCGGCCATTCCTACCATTGTTTTGGAAATCCCAATGCCAATGTACTTCTGGCGGAGCTGATCCGGGAGCTGTACCGGATACAGGTTCCGGGGCGCGGAAAGACCACCTACAATGTGGGGATGATCTCAGGAGGCACTTCGGTCAACACGATTGCACAGAAGGCGGAGCTGCTGTACGAGATCCGTTCGGATGACGAACAGGATCTGAAGGAGATGGAGCGTATCTTCCGGGATACCGTGGAAGCATTTCGGCAGAAGCTCAAAAAGAACGTCGGGGATGGGGCAGTCCTGCAGCCGGAATCGGAGACAGAAGAGGTATCGGTCACACAGATCGGATATCGTCCCTGCGAGTCCGGAGTGGATGTGGAAAAGCGCAGAAAATTGTTTACAAATGTGGAGCACTCTGTGGAAAAAGTGACCGCAAAGCGCCCACTGCCTATTCCATGTTCCACAGATTGTAATATCCCGCTGTCAATGGGAATTCCCGCCGTGTGTA
>JAQXWO010000248.1 GCA_029225485.1 Lachnospiraceae bacterium | reverse complement strand
ACATATTGGATGGTGGATTGTAATTGTGCTTCTGTAACCTCCTGCGTGTGACTGAAAAGAATGGTACCGGCCTGAATGGCCTGAGAGGCAAGCAGGTAGCGGGAGGCTTCTGACAGGTTCTGCTCCAGATTCGCATCAATGATCGTGATCACATTCCCAATCTCATACCAGCGATCCAGCGGCTCCTCATGGAGTGCATCAAAGAATTCGTCCATATCAAAGATACCGGAAGGCTCGACCAGGATCCGGTCATATCCGCACATACCCATGGCGATCAGCTTTGTTTTGAAGCGGCGCCTGTGACAGTCAGCATCGCAGCCGCCGGCTACCATTTCCAGCGTGCAGTGGTCACCGAGAATATCCTGCAGGAGCATGGCATCTACATTAACAGCACCGAAATCATTCTCCAGAATGCCGATATTTGCACCCTGTTTCAACAGGTGGCGGGCATAATTCCGGATGAAGGTTGTTTTACCGGAGCCGAGGAATCCGGTTATTAAATCTATTTTTATCATAAAGAAACACCTCATTTCTACTCTGTAAGCAGTATCATTTTAGCATAGTGTTTTGTAAAAGAAAAGAAATTATACAGGAGACGGAAGGGCTAAAGTTTATATGGCAGATAACCGATATAGTTATCAGAGATATATAGTAAAAGGCTGAAAAGGAGTTCGGCCTTTCAGGACATTCAAGGAGGAATGCATATGGATCAGGTATCTACAAGTATGAATCCGGCAAGTTATGCCAGTACAGCAACCAGTCGCAGGTATGGAGAGTATCATAAGGAACAGATAATCGGAAATCCACAGTTAAGTGAACAGGCATCCCAGTATTATGAGGAATTGAAGAAGAAGTTTTCGGGCATGAGCTTTGTCCTTGTGAGCCGTGAGCAGAAGCAGCAGGCACAGGCCAATGCGGCAAGCTACGCCAGTCCGGATAAGATGGTGGTTCTGATCGATGAAGATAAGATCGAGCGTATGGCAACGGATGAAGCCTATCGGACACAGTATGAGGGTGTAATCGCAAACGCATCCGGTGAGCTGGCACAGATGAGCAGTCAGTTGACAACCTCTGGTCAGATGGTTAAAGGATATGGCATGCAGATCGATGATAAGGGGATGGCAAGCTATTTTGCCGTGCTGGAAAAGAGCAGTGCCGCCCAGAAGGAACGGATCGAGAAGAAAGCAGAAAAGAACAGGCAGGCAAAGAAGGACGCTGCAAAGAAAGCGAAGAAGAAGGAACAGCAGGAGAGGCTCGAGGAATCCGGAAAGACAAAGAAAGAAACCATCACAGTGAAAGCATCTTCCATAGAAGAACTGATACAGAAAATCAAGGAACAGAATCCGGATACAGAGAAAACAATCTTAACGAAAGAAGAACAGATAACCGGACAGAGGTTTGATCAATCGGTATAGGTGGGAGAGAGGATGTGACAGAGTATGAAGATAAAGGAAGCAAGGCGGACATACCAGGCACAGATACAGGCATATCAGACGCAGAAGAATGCGATATATAAGAAGCAGGAAGCATTGAAGAAACAGATGGCAGAGACAGCGGACGGAGAAGAGCTGTTTGCTGACCAGGCCGCCATCCTGCAGCTTACATATGATGCACTGAATGACAAAGAAAGCCAGTATGAGGATTATATGAAGCAGCTGAATGAACAGTGGACAGCGATTCAGGAGATGGAATCGACGAAGCAGCAGGGTGAAGCAGCCAAGAAGGCCGGAGAGGATCTCGGAAAGCTGATGGAGGTTGCCAGACGAATCATGAAAGGGGCTAAGGTACCTGGCAGTGATGAACGGAAGCTGATGGAGTTTGACAGCAAGCTGTATCAGATGGCAAAGAGCATAGGAGCGATGGCAAAGGTCCGGAAACGGAAAGAGTATAAATCCCTGTGGGAGGATGAGGAGAAAAAGGATCAGACAGACCCGATGGAGGTCGCTGATAATTCAGAAGCCGGCAGTGGTCCGGAGATTGTCTCTGCGGAAACGACATTAGCGGCCGCAGCGGGAGGAGCCGCAGCAGAAGGCGGAACAGATCTATAAGGTCATAGAAGAAAAATATCTTCTGGAAGATGATTAAAAAGGAATTGAGATAGATTTTGACTTCTGATGAAAAGTCCGCTATACTCAAAAGTAAATGCCACGGGCGAAGAAAAGAAACGGAATATCGCCCGTTGGACTATTTACGAAAAGGGTGGAGAATACATTGAAAATCAAAAGAAAACAGATTGGAATGATCGTGTTCATTGCAATCATCATCGTACTTGCAGTTATT
>JAQXWO010000247.1 GCA_029225485.1 Lachnospiraceae bacterium | reverse complement strand
CCGCATCATAAGGATCTCTCACATAAGCCAGTATCGTCCCCTGCTTCACTTCCTCCCCTGCCGCCACACAGCACTCGAAAGTCCCTGCCTTTGTGGTACGGACACTTTTCATATCGTGGTCATCCACCACCATTGATCTGTATCCGCCATGGCTCTGATAATCCAGGATCCCTTCCTGAGCCATAAAATTCAGGATCCCCCGGACCGCCTGGACAGCACTCTTTGTGTCGATCCGCTCTGTGGTCGTGGTATAGATACTGAATGCCTTTGTGTCCCAGATCTGCCAGTTGTAATTCAGGGTCGTCGTATCATAAGGCCTGGGATTCCGGAGCACCACATAGGGAAGGCCGAACTCTTTCGCCTGCTCCACATATTCAAGCCCGGTCTTCATGATGCGCACATGAGGCATGAAATTTCCCGGCATATAAAAAGATGCCAGCTGGATCCCGTTCTCGTAATGCTGTACCGTATCAAAAATCCCCGCAGCGATCCGCTGGGTCGTCTCTCCCAGACTGTAGCCCGGAAACATACGGTTGATATCGGTATTGTCCGTAGGCCAGAAACGCTTGGAAATATTCATAGAATAAGGGTTGCCGGAAGGAATCACCAGGATCTCCCGGTCCTCATGAATGGCACCGCTCTCTTCCAGTTCCTTCAGCCGGTTCACCAGCAGAGAACAGGTATAGATCTGCTGTATCTCATTGCCGCGGATGCTTCCAAGCACACACACGGACTTTCTGCCGCTTCCGAAGGTATAGCCGGTGACGCGGAAATTATCCCGGTAAAGGGAACTGATCTCAAATAGAACTGATTTTTTCATTTCAGTATGCCTCCCGTCAGAATTCTTGCAATCAATGATCCCTCATCCACCACCGGATATTCCCGGATGGTAAAGAGAAAACCATCCACCGGGGAACACACTTCCTCCAGCACTTCACCCCGCAGGGGATCGATCACTTTTCCGACCAGCTGCCCCCGGGCCACCAGGCTGCCATGGTCCAGTTCTTTTACAAATATACCGGCACGGCCCGCATTCAGAAATGATACGTCATCCGCACATTCTGACAGGATCGGCTTTCGCGGTGTCACTGTCTCTCCCTGCCAGATACCCAGGACACGCATCAGATTCAGGATGCCATCCACCAGCTGATATCCATAGCTCTTTGTGATGCGCATGCCAACGCCCATCTCCACCACCAGCGTGGGAGTTCCTGTGCTGTTCAGGCTATAAGCCAGCGTAGACTCCAGTACCGTATTTGCCCCGTGTACCCATATGAAATCTATATTGGATTCCATGGCCAGCGGCACCAGTGTATCCCGGTGCAGCTCATTGATGCGAATCTGGGGCACCTCGGTCAGATAAATATTGCTGGCGTGGATATCCAGGCACAGATCAGAGCCCTGCAGATCCCGGATCATCTCCGATGCCAGATATTCTGACATGGTACCCTCCCGGCTGCCCGGGAAGATCCGGTTCATGTCCAGATCAAAAGCCGGAATTCCTCTCGTGACGGAATCGATGCCCAATGGATTCATCGCCGGATAAATATCCACCGTGCCGGTCAGACATTCTTTCTGTGCGCGGATCCTGCGGATCAGTTCATAACACACAAACTGGCCTTCCAGCTCATCTCCGTGAATTCCCGTCACGATGCTGATCCTTTTGCCGCAGTCTTTCCCCTCCGGAGTGATCCTGTTTTTCTGGATCCTCAGCGTCTCATCTACAGGAAGCTGCGCGGATGCTATTGTTGTTACCATTTTATTTCCTCCATTTCTTCCACGAATACCCGGATCGTCTGTGTCTGACAGACGGGTATGCCGCGAAAAGATCCCTGATTGATCCTGCAGTCATAACAGTCTCTTCCTACAGAAATCCTGATATGCTGGTCATCCACGATCAGGTCATTGGTGGGATCCAAACCGTACCATCTGCCATCGTCATAAATCTCTACCCAGGCGTGGCTCTGGCCTTCTCCAATCAACATCCCCACCACATAACGGGCCGGTATGCCCGCCATCCTGCACAATGCGATCATAATATGGGCATAATCCTGGCAGACTCCCCGGCCTCCGGCCAGTGCTTCCTCCGCCGTGGTATTTACTGTTGTCACTCCCTGCACATAGGAAAAGTCCCGGTAGAGATCATGCATCAGGGCAATGCTCCGTTCCAGATCGGTGCCGGTACCGCTGCCTGCCAGGTGCTGCTGATAATATTCTTTCAGTTTGTCTCCCGGTTTTGTATAGACGGTGGCGTACCGGTACCGTCCCAGGTGGCAATCATCTTCCGCCGTTTCCCAGGCCGCGCGGCCTGTCACCGCTTCTCCTTCTACAACTACCTCAAACAATGTATGGGGTTCATCCGTATACCCATAAATGCAGAGGTTCCCGAAGGAATCCTCTGCCCTGCTGATGGAATGGCTGGGATGAACCAGCTCTGTCATGTTTCGTATCGTCTGCCGTTCATTAGACTTCGGCATGCATTTCAGCGTAAAATGATGATCCTTCACGGGTGCATCAAACTGAAGCTGCATTTCGTATCGAAATCGTAAATTTTTCACACTGAATCCCCCTGCGTCCGGAATTTTTATTCAACAATCTGTTCGATTTCGTGGACGATGGCGTGATGGTCCGGCTGTGGCTCCAGCACCAGTTCATTCAGACGCAGAAGCACCTCTTTCCGGTAATGGAGAGAACAGCGATCGATCCTGCCCGTCAGGCGATCCACCTCCCGCTTCATCTCTGCCTGAGGCATCTTCAGTCTCGCGTACAGATCGATCCGCTCTACCCGTTTTCCGATCTTGATAATATTACGGCTGTCCTCGCTGTCGATGGAATCATCGGCAATTCCCCAGAATGCCAGAATATTGTCGATCACCTTCTGCATCTCGATCATCGGCGCCCGGCTCGATGCCGCCTTGTTCATTTCATAGATCGCCAGCTGGATATAGGAAAGAGTCTCGCTGCCGATCTCCTCCCGAAGTACGATGGCATTGTCGTACGCCCGCATGAGATTGCTGAAGATAGAGTCCGGATTTTCCTGATCAAAAGCATAGCGGTATTTAAAATCTTCCGCTGACGTGTAAATATTCGGGATCTCAAGCATGCTGCAGAATTCGCCGTATGTGGAATCCTGCTCCAGCATGATGTCGTACCGTTTGGAAAAAAGCCTGATTGTCGTATATACGCGTTCTGAATATCTGCCGAGCCAGAACAGCTCGTCCACCTGTGTTATCGAGATAAAACCCATGTGTCTTTAAATCCTCCTCCCTGAGATGAATTGACAATAAAGGACTCCGGGTTTCTGGAGAAGCGGGTCAGTCCGCTCTTCCATACCAGCGGCTCATCTGCCATCAATACGAATGCGCGGAGATCCGCCTTGCGGGGTACACGTTTTCCCTCATCCATAATGTCCAGATCCTTGAAATCGATGACTTCCTGCGCGATAAATCTTCTCGGCTCCGCCTTCAGCAAAGCGATAAAACTCTCTTTCTGCTCTTTCGTCATGCTGCTGCCGAATACCACGCCGTAGCCACCTGCTTCCGCCACATCCTTCAGCACAAGCTGGTCAAAATGCTCCAGGACATACTTCATATCATTCTCATAGAAAGGAAGATACGTGGGTGCGTTATGAAGAATCGGCTCTTCATTCAGATAGTATTCTACCATCTTCGGCACGAAATAGTAAATACCCTTATCATCGGCAATTCCGTTGCCCGGGGCATTCAGTAGTGCCACATTGCCTTTGCGGTACACATCAAAAATATGTGAAATACCGATCACGGACTCCGGATTAAAGGTCATGGGATCCAGATATTCATCTGAGATCCTGCGGTACACAGCCCCTACCCGTTCCTTATTTCCATTGGAATCCAGGTAATACAGCTTATCATTCTCCACGATCAGCTCTGATCCGTTCACCAGATGAGCCCCGGTACACTCTGCCAGATAAGAATGCTCAAAATAAGCGGCATTGTACCGGCCCGGCGTCAGGATGACGGTGTGGCCTCCTACATTTACATGGTCCATCGTCCGCCGAAGAAGCTCAGCGTAATTCCGGTTGTCCTCCAGTCTGACATTCCGGAAGGTATCCGGGCTGCTCCGTCTGCACAGCTTCCGGGCGATCATGGGATAGGACGCTCCGGAAGGCACCCGCAGATTGTCCTCCAGTACATACCACTCCCCGTTCTTTGCCTGCACCAGGTCGATACCGGAAATGTGTGAATAAATATCCTTCACCGGGGTCACGCCCTCGCACTCCGTCAGATAACCGCTGGACGCATAGACAAATTCCTCCGGCACTACCTTATCCCTGACGATCTGTTTCTTACCATAAATATCCTTCAAAAACAGATTCAGCGCTGTCACACGCTGCTTCAATCCCTTTTCCAGCTCTGCGAATTCATCTCCGGGGATGATCCTGGGAATCGCATCAAAAGGGAATAGCTGCTCCTTGAATACATTATTTTTATAAATTCCAAATTTGACGCCGTATCTGGCCAGCAGCTCATTGATCACATCCGCATGCTCATACAGATCCTGTTCATACATGGACGCTCCCTCCTTCTTATGTGTGAATGTTTCCCCTGGCATCAGGCCACAGACTCTAAAGCTTCTGTCTGTGGCTGAACCGGTAATGCAAAAAGGGCGTCTGGATAAAAATCCAAACGCCCTCGTTCTTAGTGCATATCATAAACCTTTTTGTATAAATATGTCAATATAATTTTAGCTGTAATGTCAAAGATGCAGCTATTAGAATCTCAGACTCAGACAGCTCAGTCCTCCGTCGATCTTGCGGTACTCTGAGGTATCCACAAGGATCACTTCGTATCCTGCGTCCCGGACGATCTGTGCCACCTTCGGGAAATTGGCCGGCACGATGACCTTGCCGTTCATCCAGATGCAATTGGCTGCGTATGCCTCATCCTCCGGAATGATGTATTTGTTGTACTTTGCAAATTCCGGCTTGTCGATAAATTCACCGGACACCAGCATATTGTTGTTCTCGATGTAGTTGACGCCTGTCTTCAGATGAAGCACCTTCTCCAGCTTCACTTCAGAACCGCTCAGACCGTATTTCTCCAGAATAGCGATGAACTGGCGGATACCTTCTTCGTTGGTGCGGGCAGAACGTCCTACATAGAAATGATCGCCTACCATCATGACATCGCCGCCCTCCAGGGTACCCGGCGCCTTGATGTACTCGATGCAGTCTTCACTGTAAAATTTCTTGATCACGGGAATCATAGCTTCTACTTCCTTGTTGCGGGAAGCTGCGCCCGGATTGGTGATGATCGCACATTTTCTCGTCAGGACAGCTGTATCCTCCACAAAGCAGGAATCCGGGAAATTCTCATCGGCATCCAGAACCGTCACATTGACGCCGCAGCTCTTTAATGCTTCAATATAAGCATCATGCTGCTTCAGTGCCAGCTCGTAGTCCGGCTTGCCAAGCTCCGGTGCGGAAGTGATTCCTTCTGTGATCTTGCTGCATGGTCTTTTTACAATTACATTCTGAAACATTTGTCTTTTCCTCTTTTCTACAGTACTTTTGATAAAAATTCCTGAAGCCTCGGGTTCTTCGGATGCTCGAAAAACTCCTTCGGCGTGTTTTCTTCCTTGATGACTCCTTCGTCCACAAACAGAACCTTCGTCGCCACCTCTCTGGCGAATCCCATCTCATGGGTCACGATCACCATGGTCATGCCTTCATTGGCCAGCTCGCGGATCAGGTCAAGCACCTCTCCTACCATCTCCGGATCCAGCGCGGAAGTAGGCTCATCAAACAGCATGACTTCCGGATTCATGGCCAGAGAACGCACGATTGCAATTCTCTGTTTCTGGCCGCCGGAAAGCTTGTTCGGATACTCGTCTGCCTTATCCTCCAGTCCGATCCTCCTGAGCAGGCGCATGGCATTTTCCCTGGCCTCTTCTTTCGTCTGAAGCTTCAGCTGGACAGGCGCAAACGTAATATTTTCCAATACCGTCTTGTGGGGGAACAGATTGAAATGCTGGAACACCATTCCCATCCTCTGACGCATCTTGTTGATATCCGTCCTGGGATCCGTAATATCCACGCCGTCCACCTTCACAGTCCCTTCCGTAGGCTCTTCCAGAAGATTCAGACAGCGCAGGAACGTACTTTTTCCCGAACCGCTGGGTCCGATAATCACGATCTTCTCTCCCTGATTGATCGTATAATCGATCCCCCGCAGCACATGCAGATCCTCAAAATCCTTCTTTAATCCTTTAACCTCGATCACCCTGCTTCAGCCTCCTCTCCAGTATGCTTACACCAAAGGACAAAATCATGACACATACAAAGTAAACGACAGCAATGAACATCAGCGGCATCATCGGCGACATGGTACGGCTCCGCACCAGATCAGATGCTCTCGTCAGGTCTACCACGGCGATATAGCCTACGATGGATGTCTCTTTCAGCACTGCGATGCCCTCATTGCAGAGCGCCGGGAGTGCTGATTTGAATGCCTGGGGAAGAATAATATGAAAAATCGTAGCCGCGGCGCTGACCCCCAGCGATCTTCCTGCCTCCATCTGTCCTGCGTCCACTGCATTGATACCTCCGCGCACTACCTCAGACACATACGCAGCTGAATTCAGTCCCATTGCAATACAGCAAACGACGATCTTGTTGGGGAATCCTGCCATGACTACGAACGCCATGATCAGCAGCTGTACCACCAGCGGAACTCCTCTCACAACCGCAACATAAAGCGCCAGGATCTTGTCCACCACCCACAGAACCGCGTAGATCAGTTTCTTTCCAATGGTAACCGGCTTGCGCTTCTTCATCTGAGAAAATCCATACCGGATCATCGCGATCAGAATACCGCCCACCAGGCCGACGATGAGGGAGATGACAGTGATCAGCAGCGTGTTCTTGAATCCGGTGATGAATACCTTATAGCGGTCATCCCGGATAAATGTCTTTTCAAATTCATTCTGAAAAGTCTGTACCCAGCCCATAGCTTCCTTCCTTTCTGTTTTTAGTGACTACACAAGCTTCACGCCATGCAAGTCACAGACCGCCTGCTTACGCAGGCTATCCGCTGCTTCGCAGCTCCTGTCTGTGACTGATGTGCGGTCTGCACATCACAGAAAATGAAAATTCAGCCCTTTGCAGATAAATCTGCACGGTCTGTCTTTTCATTTTTACTGCATGGCTGAACTGTAAATTCAAAAGCGGCGTGAGCCAGTAACTCCGCCGCTTTACCGCCATTTGCTATTATATAATACAATTTCTATTCTGTCACTGCCTCTGTTGCAATTTCACTCTCAGCTTCTTCATTAATAGCTGCTGCTCTTGCACTGTGATCCAGAATATATCCGTCGATCGTTCCGTCTTCTTTCAGAGGAACAACTACTTCATTTACTTTCTCGATCAGGTCTGTCTCACCCTTTGCGGCTGCCACTGCGTACTGCTCCAGAGTGGAACTGCCATCTGCATAAGTTGCTTCGAAGCATTTCAGATCATCATTGACTGTGCAGAGATTCTCAGCCAGAAGCTTGTCACAGATGATTGCCTGCACATCGCCTGCATTCAGTCCCATAGCTGCAACGGTCAGATCCTTATACTGCTGTACAGATGCACCGGTACCGGCCAGAACACCCATATTTACTTCATCAGATGCCAGGAAATCACCTGTGGTACCAAGATGAACACCGATAATATAACCTGCCAGATCATCAATGTTCTTGACATCCTCATTGTCTTCCTTCACTACGATATACTGATAGGAATCACAGTAAGGCTCTGAGAACTCCATAGCCTCTTTACGGTCTTCAGTCACTGTGATCGCTGCGATCGCCAGATCTGCCTCTCCATTTTCCAGATACATGGAAAGAGAATCAAACGCTGCATTGACGATCTCAAGCTCTACTCCGAGAGACTCTGCAATATCAGCTGCGATATCCAGATCGGCGCCTACCACATTCTCTCCCTCCATATATTCAAACGGAGGCCATGCGGCATCTGTCGCAACTACCAGCTTGCCGCTCTCCTGAATTCTCTCCAGAGCGGTCTGCTCCTCTGCCATACTTGTAAAGCTGCCGACCAGGCTGATCGCCATAGCCAGTCCCAGACAACATGAAATCGCTTTCTTCATAAGATTATTCCTCCTCATCTGCAGTGTCCTGCATATATATGCATGAATAGTATACCAAAATGAAAAAAAATGCAAGATTTATTTCTGATTTTTTTCATGAACTTAATTATATCGGGCTTTAGTTCATTAGAATGCAGGACGCCGCAGAATCGAAGTCAGTCTGCGGAAGGTTATCGTAGCAGCGGGCGGTGGATCTGCAGGGGCCAGAGGAGTTTAAATCGCTGCGCCGGGAATTGCTAATGCGCCAGCTGTGTTTCCAAGACAGCCGTTCGCCACTCGCTCGCTGGCTGATGCCAGCTCACTCAGACAGGGCTCTCTTGAGTTTCAGCGTTGAACGCTGAAACTCACAGTCTTTCCAACACACCTGCCGCATAAGTAATTCCATCGGCTCGCTACAGACTCCTCTGGCCCCTGCAGACCCACCGCCCGCTTTTTTTAAGATTTCGACAGACTGACTTCGACCCTGCGGCTG
>JAQXWO010000246.1 GCA_029225485.1 Lachnospiraceae bacterium | reverse complement strand
ATACTCTTCCCTTCTCATTTCTGACATGGTCTTTCAGAGCTTTCAGCTGTTCCGCCCCAAGGAGCTGCTTTGCAGATACAGTGATCTTTGAGGCGTCTCCTTCATCGATCGCACAGAGATTTTCTAACAGCTCATAATCATCCATGTTCTCTTCGTTCAGCTTATACTCAAATCCGCTTTCTGTGGTTCCTGTAATCATCGTTATTCACCTTTCTTCACGATATATTCGTAATGTGTCTGGCCGGTTTCGTCCGGAGTGGCTTTCAGCGTTGTTTCATATCCGATTGCTTCCGAATCTTTGTATACGATATCTGCTACTTCGGAAACTGTCGCAGACGGGATAACGATTCGTTTCAATGCGCCTTTCAGGATCATGTCCACAACATATGCGGATGCTTCCGCTTCGTTGTTGTTTGCTTTTACCGTGATGCCTGTTTCCAGGGTTCCGGTTACATTTTCATCCCCGTACACTGTTTTCAGCACTTCAACGCTTAAGATTTCCAGCAGTTTAAATTTAAAACTGTCTTCTTTGCTTGTCTGGAGATCCAACACTGTGTCACCGCCCCAAGCCTTGACATTATCACTCTCCGGGCTGTTTGAGTTTGTTACGCCATCATCGGAGCAATAGCCCAGTCCCTTAAAAGCTTCGTTCAGAGCAGATTTTGCATCTTTCGGAAGCTCTGTTCCAACCGGTGCCCGAAAGATCGCACCGCCTATTTTGGGCTTGCCGGCACTTACATTTTTTGTATCCATTCTTCTTCCTCCTAGTAATAGACGATATCGAAGACTGCCTGGTAGCGATATTTTTTCTTTCCGGTATCGGAATAGTTATAGTCACTATTCAGCTCACATCTGCTGATATCATCCAGTTCAATCGACTTTTCCATTGCTTCTTTTACGCGCTCGTTCAGAGCTGCTGCCTTGTACATAGATGTAGAATAAGACTGGATAGCCAGTGTTGCCTGAGAAATATGATTTTCTGCACCGGATCCAGTCTTTTCCACCAGAACATATTCAGTTCCCAGATTATCCTCTTCTTCCATTCGGACCGGCAGGCCAAGGCTGTCCTGCAGATAATCTTTAATGATCTTTTCTATCATGTTTTCCTACCGCCTTAAGCAATCCATTATTCCCATCGTCTCCGCCGACTTTTACAACCGCACGTGTCTGAGCAACATAAGCATCGGTACCAGCGTTATTTGCTATCTTCGTGGCATGTTCCATGAGGACAGCCTGCATCTCCGGTGATCGCATCAGTTCTCTTACTCCTGCTCTGTTTAAAACCACCTTTACTTTTTTACTCATATCGCTCCACCATCCATTTCTGATTCCAATCCAATGGGATATTTTCCTCAATTCCCTGTTGCGGGAAGCTTATCACTCTCCAAGACTGTCCAAAAAAGTCCACTCTGCAGTCTTTCCATTCATGTTCATCGCCTTTTGGAATCGCAATGTTGTACACTGCCTTTTTCCCATATAGATGGACTGCATCCAGGATCTCTGTGGTTGATGCAGGTGCCACCAGAACATTTTCTACGGTTACCGGATGCTCTTCATAGACCGGATGGTCGAATTCATCTCTGCCGATTTCTGTTCTTTCGTACAGTACAACCGGGATCCCTTTGATCATAAGACTCAACCTCCCATCAATTCCTGATACGGGTTGGATGAACCAATTTTATTCCCAACTCCAAGGATTTTCTTGTCGAGTTTTGTCAGGTACAGTTCGCCGCTGCCGTTCGAATTGGTCCATGTCTGGGAATAACCAAGAGCTGTAGCTGTAGCCTGTGTTGTGCCGATCGGCACGCCTTCGTTACTGCTTTCCACCGCTCTTATGACCATGTTGCAGGACACAAGCTTTTTCGCATCATCCGATGCAATTTTGTTATATGCATCTACGATAATGGCCGCATCATCCAGCAATGCGGTCACGCTGTCTACGTTAAGACCGCCCATGTCCTTTCGTTTCTGTACGTCTTCGTATGTTGCGTATGCCATGTCTATCACCTACTTCTTTTCAGTTGATGTCTTTTTTCTCGTTGTCCTTGGCTGTGTGGCTGCTTTTTTTACCGGTTCTTCCACTTGCTCTGTCTTTTCTGTGACAGGCCGGAACATCATAGAGTCCAACTTTGCGTCAGACTCTACAACGATTCCTGTTTGTTTGTACAGATATCTCATTTATCAGCCTGCACTTTTGCAGATCTTGGTAAATGCTTTCTGATCCATGATACCGATTCCATATACGATCTCCGCTCTGATTGCGATCTGATTCTGTCTCTGCAGGTCTCCCAGACCGTCCGGATCACCATATTCAATCAGATGAGCACCGATAGATCTCTGCACGCCCCACCTGAACGCGTCAAACTGACCAACGATACCAAGCAGGTTAGAATCTGTTTTAATCTCATTTTTCGCGGATACTGTGTCAGATACTGCTGCCAGCATTCCGGAGAAGTTGGTCAGATTCTGGCCGAATCCGATTTCCGGATAGATCTTTCTTCCTGCGCTGTCTCTCATAGTGGACAGACCAAAGGAAAGAGTCGGATCCATAGCGATTCCGCTTGGAGTATACCCGGAAGAGATAACCATACCTGCTGCCGCTTCGATAGCTTCATCGTATTTTGTTTCGGTCAGATTTACTTTCTGTGCGGTATCTACCAGACCTTCTTTTACCAGGTCTGAAACAGTTCCGGTCAGAGGATTGATCTTGTGGATTCCAACCAGGTCGAGAGCTCTTCCCAGAGCGATACCTGCATTGGATGCCAGGTCCTGCAGTACACCGATCTGAACGTCTTCGTCCGCCCACTGTACCTCCTGAGAAAATCTCATGGTAACCTGCAGTTTGAATGGATTAACTGTTTTGTGTGCATATGTTACCGGTGTCGGTGCTTTCTGTGCTGCTTCCCCTACCAGTTCCGCCTTCGGTGGTGCTGTCAGTACCCATACCTGCTGTTTTCCAAACTTCTGTGGTCTTGCTCCGGACAACTGAGCCAGAGTAGAACCTTTCTGCGCTTTTTCAAAAATGCCTGTTGAGACCTCAGCCGGGATCTCAAAATCTGAACTGATTAATGCTGCCATATTTATTCTCCTTTACCAAATATTTTGTGTGCGAATTCCCGCATAGCCTCATCAGCTTCATGGTGCTCTGTGGTTGCCTTCGCATTTCTCTTTGTTCCCGGATAGGATTTCGGCTTTGCAAATTTTAAAATCGCTTCTGCCTGTTTCTTACAGGATTCTTCATCTTCTCCTGTCAGTAACTCTGCCGGGACGTTTGTGTCTTTTGCTACTTTTTCTCTTACCTGTCTAACAGTGCCTTCTTTTTCAAGTGCCGTGAGTTTTGCCTGGAGTGCATCGGACTTCTCTTTTTCTTTCTGGAGTTCTGTTTTGCTCTTCTCCTGGTACTCATCGTATTTACTTGCTTTTTCCCTCAGGTCCTCATAATCTGCATATTTCTGTCTTTCCCTCGCAAGGCGTCCCTCAACAATAGAATCCAGTTCTTCCTGAGTAAAAGTTTTATCATCTGCCATCGTGTTTCCCTCCTGAATGAGTGTTTTTTGTTTTTTATCCACATTTGAGGCATGTGTTGCCATAAAAATAACACGCATTTCTGCGTGTTGAAATTTATCTTTTTTATATAATTAACACCATTTTGTCAAAATAATTATCGCGGCACATATGACCAAAATATTTATCGTTGACGTTGCCATCCCACTCACCTCCTTGCACCGGTGCAATTTCTTAAAAATGAGTATAAAAATACCACCGGTCATTATTGACTGGTGGTATCTACTGTTCTTGCTCCCAAGCCCATTTTTTAGTTTTTTCAAAAGCTTCAATGACTTCTGGTGGAGCATCTTTAAGTTCTCCGTTTTCCACTTTATCTTCATACGGTTCACATATTTTTAAAAGTTCTTTTATATCTTCCGGATAATCACGCAGTACCACTCGCTACACCTTCTTTCTCTTCCAGGTTACAAATTCGGCTTCAACCTCATCATATCTTCCACGGTTGTACATTATTTTTGCGTATTCACTGATTTCTCCTACATTATCCTTTGTAATCCCTGCATTGTCAATATTCTTTTTGCATTTCTCGCATAGTTTTTGAAGATATTCACTTCGGTTTTCTCTAGTGATTGTCCATTCTTGTCTTTGGAAATCCTCTGCCTGTTTCATATGCCACATTTCATGGCGTTCAACTGCACCTCTTCCTCCAGCAAGTTCCTGTATTTCCTGGTTACTTAAAGTTTGATTGTAGTACACAGTATTTGTGCATGGGTCATATAAGCCCAGCGCATTATTAAGTTCATCTTCTGCCAAAACCACCACTACAGGCTTTCTTTCTATCGGAATATCATACTCCCTCAATGCCTTTTCTGTATTCTGGTTAATCGCATTTAATGCTTTTGGTTTTATCTTCGCTCTATCTGATATGTATACTGGCGTATCATATGTTTCTACCTGTTTTACGGAAATTACGGACTCTGTTCCCCTTCGCATCATGGAAATCTCTGTCGCCTGTCCACGTTCCACCTTTCTGTATGCCTGTTTTGCATACAATTCTCGTTTTCTCGCATTAATAGCATCCTTATTTTCCTTGTACCTAATTCTCCGCATGGCATTAATGTCACCGCCGGCATTCTTATATTCTTCCAGGTACTTATCCGGTTCATATCCTGCTACTGTACTCTTCCCATCAAATCTGACCGCATATTCGCAATCGCAATGTGCATGGATGTGTTCGGCATGTCCGTTCCTGAGTGCTTTCTTCGACATGTACTGCCATCCTCTGGATGCCAAGGTAATGCAAAACGAACAGGTATCCCCATTCGGTACCCAGGCAAATTGTGCCCCATCTCGCATGGCATTTTTTAAAGTGGTGTCAGCTCCAACCAGTTTCACCAGTCTTGCCACTGTTGATGGTACATTCAGCTGAGACTGTTTCATAGTTCCGTGAACTGCTTTCGCCACTTCTCCATATTCCGGCAGATCTGCAATCTCCGCAGATGGTATCTGTACGCCCTGTGCAGCTGCTGTGGCTTCGTACATCTGACAAGATAGTGCTCCAATTGCTTTCCCATACTTCTGGGAAAGAGCATAGGCATAATCCAGAAGAGCTTTATCATCTCCGAATCCGTTCTTTTGCACCCATTCCTGCATCAGATCCGCCGCCTTTTTACTTATGCCCGACATTTTTGTTATATAGTTCTTCCAGGCCTTAGTTGATATCTTCATCTGTAAATTCCTCGTTCAGAATGTCTTCCCCTCTGGCTCTCTGTTCCTGTGCGCGGATTCTCCGGATATCTGCCTGGTCAAATCCGATCATTTCCAGAAACACATCTGTCTGTGCAAAACCTTCTCTTGCTGTCGAGATCTTTAACGCAGCATCTGTGGTTGACGCCACACTTGGCATCGCCGGATTTTTGAAATGTGCGATGATCCCCTGTTCTTCCTCCGGAATATCTTCCGGTGTGACTCCCAGCTCTATAGCAAGAGCCATCCGGCCGATCCGATGCAGGGCATCACCATTCGCTCTGTTCAGCTGTTCTGCCATAAGAATCAGTGTTTGTGACTGTGCGATAATTGCCTCGCTGGATGTAGGATTGGCATCATTGATAACTCCAACATCTGTTGCGGCCAATCCTGTTGCGGCGGAGTACTGTGTTGCCAGCATCCTCAGCATCTGCACATGTGGTTCGATATTTCCCTGTGTGAGCTGTCCAAAATTAGGTTTTTCTCCTGTCTCCGGATTATTTGTGCTGAGTAAGATGCTTCCCACATACTGCCGGAATTTGTTATCAATCATCATATCGTACTGTTCATCGGATATTCCCAGGAGATATTTTTGCGGTGATGTGGCAAATTCCAGGCCGATCGTTGCATTGGCAACTGTTCTTACGTACCCCTGGATCAGACGCCGTACCGGTTCTTTTAATCGTGACTGGCCGAAAGGCTTATCGTTTGTAGCGTCCCATGTCAGAGCTACCATCAGCGGCTCTCCGAAGTCATGCGGGTTCTGTGTTGCGTACCATGTTCCGCCAACCCTGTCCAGCTGCCAGATATCCGTTTCTGTGTAAAAATTCACATGTTCCGGTGACCAGGTAACGTCTGATTCGTCTCTTCTGGCATCTTCAAAGGCAAATCCATACCGGATCCTGCCATCCTGTGCACTCCAGGATGCAGCGGCGCAATGTGGTGAGTAGAATCGTATCCTTGCATCGTCCTCTGCGCCGGATACTGCTGCAAATGCGCATCCATACAGCAATTCTTCCTTTACTGCTTTGTTATATTCTGCGATCAGATGGTTCCTTTTCATGATCTGGTCCATATCATCTGATTTTGTCCCGCTTTCCGTGACATATCCATCAAACATGGATCTGGAAGCAAGGACATCCACGGTCTTCGCTCCCCATGCGCATCCGATCTCTAACCTTCCAAGGCCGGATGGCAATGCGATACCAAGATTGACCTCGTTCAGTGTGATCTTGCCGTTATAATATCTTCGCTTCTTCCGGTTCGATGACCGATGGAAGTCATAGATATATTTTGCCTCATTCAGCCATTTCTGTTCTTCCTCAGGCAGATTAACTACCCTTCCAAAATTCAGTTCCATTTATCCTATCCTCATTTTCCTGTTCGGATTTCGTTTTGATGTCCTGCATCCCCACAAAGCCAGAGCCGCCGCTTCGATCGGTATGGAATTATCTCCTCCGAATCCCCAGCCGCCTGAGATTGGTCTCTTTACAGACGTAACTGCAGATTCCTGCAAGACTTCCTGGTATTTGTACCAGGTTACGGTCTGCTCATTGATCTCCTGCTCCAGCTGGCTGGCGGATGCTATCACATCCTTTGCTGTCGGCCGTATGATGGACTGCTTGTACTTCCATACAGGAGCGATTTTATCTATCAAATAATCCACTCCATTCCTTCCATCAATAACCACACAGGATGCTGACTTGTACCTCTGGTTCAACCAATCGGCAAGCCACTGGATGCCTCGGTTTGTAGGTTTCAGCTCTATCAGTGATATTCGTGCTGCTTCTTCTTCCGGGCAGACAGCTCCGCACAACGCTACCACGGATCCATCCGTGGAAAATTTTATTCCGTACGCCGTCTTTCCTTCCGGTTTTTCTTGGTCAGATGCGCATGCCTCCCATTTTTGCTTATCAATAGCATAATCTTGGTCGTTGTTTATCGGTGACCACCAACCAAGCCGCTCTCTGGCAAACGTATCCTCATCCATCTGCTCACATTCTGCTGCTATCGTTGTTTCTGTCATTCTTCGTCCCAGAGCCGGATTACAAGCCGCCCAACGTTTCCTGTCAGTCACATCTCCGATCTCTTCTACCGAATACTCTGTCCATGCTGTAGATTTGCTTTCTCCATTTCTGGCTCTTTCCCGGATCTTCCGGAATACGTTTCCTGTGCAGTTTTCGTCCGGTGGTGTTCCGAGATAGATGGTCTGTGGATTCCTGGATGCGGATATGGCAGGAAGGAAAGATGCCTGTTGTTCGCTTGTCAGTTCCTGCGCTTCGTCAAACACCAGGCAATCTCCATGGAGACCGCGGCCTCCGTTTCTCGTTCTTGCAACAAATACCACTCTTCCACCATTTTTCAGTATGATCTGTTCTCTTCCAAGAGCTGACTTGATTTCTTTTATGTATTTTCGCAGTCCTCTGCTTTCAAACAATCCTCTCAGTTCCATAAACGTTTCTGTTGCCGTCTTCTGTAGATGTGCCGTGTAGATCACCCACTCTGAGTACATGATCATTCCTGATGCAATCCTTCCGGATGTATCCAGTGTTTTTCCGTTCTGTCTCGGAACAGATAATCCACAAGTCGGGGCTGACCATATTTCTTCCTCTGTTCGTCCCATCCAATCGTTCAGGACTTCACTTTGCCACGGATCCACGTACAGTTTTCCGACAGAGAGCACTTTTACAGCATCTGGGCCGTCTGTGTAACTAAAGTCCGGAGCGATCCTAACGGACGGCGTCTGGCTTCCCATCAGCTTTCCTTGCTGAGAGGATCTCTCCGATTTCGTCATCGTCTTTCTCCATTCCTCTGATTTCTTCAATTTCTTTTATTGTTTCTCTGTACTGTTTCACCAGCTGGGGAACTGTCTTCATGCTATCATCCAGTTTTCCCGTGCACAGATCGATCTGTTTCGCCATTACTATGGCCAGGTTTTCCAGCTGTTCCAACCGTGTTCCGGATGCCGTTACAGTGGCCATTTTCCTTGCTCTTGCCATCTTTTAACCGCTCCTTATAATTTTCCTGTGTGTAAATCGGCGCTGGACGGCGAGGGGTGCCTTCGGCCGCGTGGGGGGTACCCTCCCCACCCCTTACCAGGCGCCGTCCTGAGGGTTGATTTTCAAACTTGTATTCGTTCTATGCAGCTCGCTTTGTGTCCTGCTGCCTTTCATCGCATTGCAACAATAATGAGCAGCTTGCAGGTTATTCCAGTCCTGTGCTGCTGCCTCCCTAGAGGCGTATCCAAACTCTTTCCATCTGGACACAGGTTTGATCTCATCGATCACAAACGATAGCGGATGATCGCTGTCACTTGGTTCATCGTAATGAATAGGACCAAGCTTTCCTCTGCATATTCCACACTCTCCTCTGATCGCTTTCATTCTTGCTCTGTGCTTACGTCTTAGGTTTCCATTTGCGCTTCTAGGGTTTCCCATTGCTCCTCCTGTTCCAAAAGAAAATGCGCCCGGATCAACCGGACGCATACGCATCTGCAGGCCTCAGTCTGGTGTGACCTGCTGCCAGATCAGCTCTGGCTGGCTCCTGAACTACTTTAGCCTGTCCAGGTAGGCGGGCTGTTGTACCGCCATTATCGGCGATCGGAACGGAAGGATTCGAACCCTCGCTTTCCAGGCGTTGACTAGTCATCTGGCCGCTCTCCCATTAAGCTACGCTCCGAAGTGGGTGACGGTTCTTGGACTGGCTGACCGTCTAAGCCATCCGGTTATCTTTCAGCACTTCGATAACCGGATCAAGGAGGTGATTTGTTGTTCATCTACTAAATCCATTTACACTATATCACAGGTAGAGTGTGCATTTCTATGAACACTTTATCTATTTTATTTCAAAATTTTCAAGTGCTCTTCCATGGATTTTTAATACTCCCCGGTAGCTATATTTCATTTTTTCCGCTACTCCTTCCCATTTCATCCCCTTTATGTACCTCATCCTCAGTACTTCCTGCTCGTCCTCGTCTTTCATGCAGCGGATCCGCATTTCTATTTCCCGGTAGATCTTTATCTTTTCCAGGCGTTCTTCCTTCAGATCTTCTATCGCTGCGTCAATCTCTGCCATATAATCCGACAGATCTGTCTGACTGCTGCCTCGTGGCATTCCATCGTTGCACACGCTTGGAAACATTTTATCTGCCCGGAGTCTTTGTATCTCGTCCAGGATCTCCTGTTCCCTTCTTACCGCTCTCCTGTACTTTCTCAGGAATTTCTTTTTCTTTTCGTTTTCCGTCATCTCCTGCAACGGTATTACCTCCCCATGAATACTTCCGTTTACTTTTCCTGTCCTTAACCGTAATACCGATCAATTCCAGACCCACTATATCAAGGAGTCTTCTTATCAGCTTCAGCGGCTCCCAGATATGTTCTGGAAGATATCCTGCATTATGTATCGCCTTTTCTGCCGTCGGATCTTTATATCCTTCTCCGTTCATACTTTTCTCCTACCTGTTTCTTTTCTAATTCAGCCATTCATTATCTAAATAGTAGAACCCACATACAATTCCAATTATCAACGCTATCCAGAAAACCCAGAACAATAT
>JAQXWO010000245.1 GCA_029225485.1 Lachnospiraceae bacterium | reverse complement strand
TTTTAAAACTTACCACTGGCACCTCCATGACTTCTTCCTGAAGAACTGATATGAGTACTGCTTCCGCCGCTCTGTTTTTCCTGACGGGGTGAGTAGATCCGATTCACCCGCGTACCAATCCGAAATTCTCCCGCTCTGGTAATTCTCATACTTCCGGGCACCATATACATCCCTGCTTCACAGGCAGTTCCACCGATCAGCCCATTAGCCTTTTTCATAGAAGCCCTGGTAATGAGGTAAGCAAACAAAATTCCCAGAATAACTCCCATACCGATCATACCCGGCACCCGGCTTTTCCATTGCTGTTTCTGTATGTCCCGGATATCATCCACATCAAAGGGATCTCCGTTTCTGGCACAGGTCAGAAGCTCGTCTGCCATATCGGCATATATTGCAAAAGCTTCGCTGTAATTATCATCACTCAGTTTGGGAAGAAATGCATCTTTCAGATACTGAATTCCCACATCTGTAAATGCATAAATACCAAATCCATAGGTAGAGATGGCCCAGTCTCTGTCTTCCATGCTGATCAGCAAAAGAATTCCGCTGTCCTCTGTTCCCATTCCATAACCGTTATAATCGTAATAATCATCCGCAAAATCCTGTGCTGATTTTCCCCTCAGAGAATACACAGTGACAACAGCCACATCACACTGCTGCCGCTCACTGATTTCATCTAATTTCTGCATCAATACCTGTTCCTGTGCATCTGTCAGGATATCAGCCTCATCCTCCAGCCGATTCAGCAGGCGATTTTCAGGGATCTGGCCTGCTGCCGATACCGTTACCGCTGAACCAAGCAGAAAAATTGCGAGAAATGCGAAGAATAACCGATGTAATTTATGTTCTTTTGTCATCTTCATTCACATATCCCCCTTAGAAAAAATAGGATATCATCAACAGCAGCAAACTGATGATAACAGACGAAATCAAACTGTTCTGCAGCCATATTTTCCGGAATGCACCTTTATCCACAGGGAGCCTTCCTGTCACCTTACCAGTCTGACCATTCATGGCAAACGTATACGTTTCTCCATTCCACTGATTACTCAGCATCCATACCGGCATCAGCACGTATTTGATTTTCTGATCATTCATGCGGAACCTTCCGTTATTATAGGTCACGGTGTGATAACCATCCACAGTCGCAGATACCTGGGCTTTGGCTGTATATTCCATGCGGCTGTTTGCTCTGTCCACACATTCGTCTGCTTTCAGATCATAACGTTCCGCCAGATAGCCGGCCAGATACGCCGGCTGAAAATCCACAGCCGCATGCATATCATAGGGTTCCAGCCTGTCCATCATCTCATCCGGCATATGGGAGGAAGCATCAGCCGGTACATCTTCAAACTGTATCGTTCCCTGACGCTGTACCCGGTATGCATCATGCTTTTCACACTGATAATCCCCTTCACGCCAGATGGCAGAGACTCTGTGTGCCGTATATGTCATATCAAATTCAGCGGTTGAACTATATGTCCAGAATGGGATATAAACCCCTCTGATTTCCTGTATATTTCGCTGACTTTTATATTCCATCGGAACAAATTTTGATTTCTTTATGTATTTTTGAAGACTTTCTACAGCATCCTTCTTCGTCTTTGTAAATGGAATCACATAATCCGGTTTGAATTCTCCCCTGAACTGGCTTTTCATGACAATGTTATTGCCGCAGTAAGGACATCGGCCTGCTCCCTCCGAAGCCTCGCCGATTACCTGACCGCCACAGGACTGGCAGGTGTATGTGGCCAGTTCCTGTTCTTCCCTTTTGTCCCAGGATTTTCCTTCCCTATAATCCCACGCACCGTCAAACGTACTTTCCCTCTGCTTTGCTTCAGTATCTTCTGTCCACTCTTCTACGGCTTCTTCCGGCTTTTTGAAATCATCCACCTTGAAAACACTCTCACAGTAGGGGCATTTCATTTTCTGCAGACTGCCGTCAAATTCTACCGTACCTCCACAGTTGGGACATTTAAAATCATATAACTGATCCATCCAGATCCCTCCTTATGAACAAATGTCTCCAGAATCAACAGGATCACCACATTCCGGGCAGAACTTCGGTGGTTTTGTCGGATCTGCAGGCTGCCAGCCGCATTTGTCACAGCGATACTGCAGAGCACCTGCAGGCTTTTTCGCTCCGCATTCCATACAGAACTTTCCTTTATTTACTGTACCACAGGCTGCACACACCCAGCCATCCTGTGCGGCTGCTCCTGAACCTGCCGCCGGGGCGGGCTGTTGCGGCTGCTGATATTGGTTCTGCATCGGCTGCTGGTATTGGGGCTGCTGATACTGGTTCTGCATCGGCTGCTGGTATTGAGGCTGCTGTCCCATAGTGTAGAGATTCTGTGCATTTGCTCCTCCCATATTTCCTGCCATTCCCATGCCCATAAATGCCATGGCCGGTCCTGCATTCGGATTGGATGCCGCAGCCTGCATGGCAGATGCCTGTGCCCCTGTAAGATGCGCCGCAGCCATATTCGGATTGCGGAACACGGCATTTCTCTGCAGTTCCTTAATCATGGCCTCATCTTCATCCAGCGCTTTCACACTGGAGACACCAACAGACACGATTTCTATACCGCGAAGATTGCTCCATTTTGCAGAAAGAACTTCATTGAGAGCCTGTGCCAGCTCCTGAGTATGTCCCGGAAGAGCACTATAACGGATGCCCATACCGGAGATTCTGGCAAATGCAGGCTGAAGAGCTGTCAGCAGTTCACTTTTCAGCTGCATATCAATTTTATCCCTTGT
>JAQXWO010000244.1 GCA_029225485.1 Lachnospiraceae bacterium | reverse complement strand
TTTCTATCATACACGCCTCAATCCGTTTATTACCAAATATATGAAAAGACAGGCCTGAACATGCGGCCTGTCATAAGTCTTTTCTGTGAATCTGAATGATGTGGATCAGGAACGTCTCCGATCCAGCTTTCGGGAGAGCATCATACCAAGGCCCTGCATGATCTGTACCAGGAGCACAAGGATCACGATGGTCACAAGCATAACATCTGTCTCATAGCGATGGTATCCATACCGGATCGCGATATCTCCCAGTCCGCCGCCGCCGACAGTTCCAGCCATGGCAGAATAGCCAAGGATCGTCCCCAGTGCAATGGTCACGCCCACGAGAAGCGATGTCCTGGCCTCGGCGAGGAGCACTTTCCAGATGATTGTAAAGGTGCCGGCTCCCATGCTGACTGCAGCTTCGATCACTCCCTTATCTACTTCCTTCAGGGATGATTCCACCATACGTGCGATGAAGGGGGCTGCAGCAATAACAAGAGGAACGACTGTGGCGCTGGAGCCGTAGCTTTTTCCAACGATAGCCTTTGTCAGCGGGATCACAAGGATCAGAAGGATCAGAAACGGAATGCTTCGGATCACATTTACAATAAAATCCAGAATTTTATAGATCGCTGCATTGGGCCGGATACCCTCTTTGTCCGTAATTGTCAGGACGATTCCCATGGGAAGTCCCAGAATATATCCGAACAGTGTAGACATCAGCGTCATATACAGGGTGTCCCTGGTACCCTCCAGCAGCATGATAACCATATCATTGTCCCACATAATGATCCAACTCCTCTACTCCAAGATTTTTCCCGCGTATATACTGAATCATGCTGTCCGCAATCTCTTTGGATTCCGGAAGCTGAAGTATCATCTCTCCCTCTGCATTGCCATTGATCGTCTTCGTATCTGCGTACAGGATATTGACCGGAGTCTTGTACTCCAGTGTAATATCACCGATGATCGGCTCAAAAGCAGAATGATTGGAGAATGTCACACGGATCAGCCGTTTTCCTTTCATATGGCTGATCTGTTCCGTACCATTGATGACAAGCCTGCGGGCTGCTTCTGTCCTGGGAGAACGGAACAGCTCTTCCACCGTACCGGACTCTGCCAGATTTCCGTGATCCAGTACTGCTACATGGCGGCAGATCTGCTGGACAACTGCCATCTCATGAGTGATCACCACGATGGTGATGCCCATCTCTTCGCTGATCTGTTTCAGCAGAGAAAGGATCGATTTGGTGGTCTGGGGATCCAGTGCGCTGGTCGCCTCATCACAGAGAAGGATCTGGGGGTTGTTGGACAATACTCTGGCGATAGCCACACGCTGTTTCTGCCCTCCGGAGAGCTGTGAAGGGTATGCTTTCGCCTTCTCTTCCAGCCCTACAGTTTTCAAAAGCTCCATCGCTCTTTTCTGAGCGTCTTTTTTGCTGACTCCGGCGATTTCCATGGGGAAACAGATGTTGTCAATGACATTCCTCTGCATCAGCAGATTGAAATGCTGAAAGATCATGCCAATATTCTGACGCTCCCTGCGAAGCTCCTTCTCCGGCAGTTCCATCAGATTTTTTCCGTTTACAACAACCGTGCCGGAGGTAGGCTTTTCAAGCAGATTCAGACAGCGTACCATCGTGCTTTTTCCTGCTCCGGAAAGACCGATGATGCCGAAAATATCACCTTTTTCAATCTCGAAGCTGACATCATGTACAGCATCTACACGGTTATTTCCATCTCCGAACACTTTACTTACGTTCTTAACTTTGATAATTGGTTCCATATCTGTATGCCTTCCTAAAAATTGATCATACCGCTGTATTTTCTGACAGATATTCCTGAATCACTGCGACAGTATCCGCATAATCACGCTTCACATCTTCCAGAAGTGTGTAAGCCTGTTCCGGTATCTTTTCCTTTTCGTGCCGAAGCAGATCTGTCAGAGCTTCGCTGGAATGAAAAAGAGTCGTGAAGCCCAGATTCTGACAGACACCTTTCAGTGTATGTGATGCACGAAATGCGACTTCCAGGTTCTTCTCTTCCATGGAATTACACAAGGTTGCAAAAGAATCATCCTGTAAAAATTTACCTATAAATCTCTGAATCAGCCTCAGATTCATCAGCCGTCCTTCTACTTCTTCATAATTGCCGCCAAGCCGACGGTAGCATTCCTGTATCGTCATTCTTTTTCTCCTGACTATCTATAATTTGTAATCTGTCCGTATCTAATTATAATACCATACTGAAGGATATTTTCAAGAGATTTTCTCAAAAAAAGAAGTTCCTGTCCAGAGCCGGTTGTTAAATAACAAAATCCTCTTCCTTCCTGCA
>JAQXWO010000243.1 GCA_029225485.1 Lachnospiraceae bacterium | reverse complement strand
GTAAAAGGTACTTTCAACATCAATACCGGATGTCTGGGCAGACAGGATATGCACACCCAGGCCGGAAAGACAGTGACACACTATAAGCTTCATCCGGAGGAAATCGCCGGTACCTATGAGGGTCATGAGCTGGCGGTTCACGGACTGACTCATCTGGATCTGGCGCTGGTGCCTGCAGGCACTGCAGCCTATGAAGTATCTGCAGACCGGAGAAATATCGAAGATATTACAAAGGCTCCTGTGCGGGGGATGGCGTATCCCTTTGGCACATATACCGAAGAAACTCTGGATGTTCTGAAGGCCTGCGGGATCGTTTATTCCAGAACGGTCCGGTCTGCCGGTAAATTTGATCTGCCCGAGGATTTCCTTCAGTGGCATCCGACCTGTCATCACGGGGATCAGCATCTGATGGAGCTGGCGCAGCAGTTTGTAGAAGGCGAGTCAGCCTATGGAGAACCGATGCTCTTTTATGTCTGGGGTCATTCCTACGAGTTCGATGTGACCGATGGATGGGATTCGATGGAAGCATTTCTGGAATACGTGGCAGGACATGAGGAGATCTGGTATGCCACAAATATGGAGATCTATGATTACATCACAGCGTTCGAACGGCTGGTCTACACGGCAGACGGCAGCTGTGTGTACAATCCTTCCGCGCAGACGGTATGGCTGTCTGTGGACGGAAAGGCATATGAAATCGGTGCAGGATGCAGGGCTGTTATATCATAAAAGATTCTCAGATGGATGACGGAAAGATAAAGTATTTGGATTATTCAGTTTAACAGAACACCCCGGAGAAAGAAAATGCATTCTCCGGGGTGTTTTTTTGCGGAAATTTATTTAATGACTTTGATCCAGCCTTCCGGTGCTTCGATGCGTCCCATCTGGATGCCGGTCAGTGTATCATACAGCTTTTTGGTGACAGGTCCCATTTCGGTCATACCGCTGGGGAAACAGATCTCTTTGCCGTGATCATTGATCTTGCCTACCGGAGAGATGACAGCAGCGGTACCGCAGAGACCGCACTCAGCAAAGTCTTTCACTTCGTCGAAGTATACTTCGCGCTCCTCGACCTCAAGTCCGAGGTAATCCTTTGCAACAGTCAGAAGAGAGCGGCGTGTGATAGACGGAAGAATGCTGTCAGATTTTGGAGTAACGACCTTATTGTCCTTTGTGACAAAGAGGAAGTTGGCTCCGCCTGTCTCCTCAACCTTCGTTCTGGTAGCTGCATCCAGATACATATTCTCATCAAAGCCCTGCTGATGAGCATCAACGATAGCATGAAGGCTCATAGCGTAGTTCAGACCAGCCTTGATATGACCGGTTCCGTGAGGTGCTGCACGGTCAAAATCGCTGACACGGATCGTCAGAGGCTTCACACCGCCCTTGAAGTAGGGACCTACCGGTGTCACGAAGACACGGAACTGGTACTCGCTGGCCGGCTTTACACCGATGACAGCGTCGCTTCCGAACATGTACGGACGGATATAAAGAGTAGCGCCTGAACCGTAGGGCGGCACATAAGCTTCATTGGCTGCAACCGTCTGAACAACAGCGTCCACAAAACGATCCTGGGGGAATACCGGCATCTCCAGACGCTTGCAGGAGTTCTCCATACGCTCAGCATTCAGATCCGGACGGAAGACCACGATCTGTCCGTTCTCAGTCGTATATGCCTTCATTCCCTCAAAGCAGGTCTGTGCATACTGCAGTACACCGGCACACTCACTGATCGTTACGGTAGCATCAGAAGTAAGGACACCCTCATCCCAGCTTCCGTTTTTATAATTTGAAACAAATCTCTTGTCTGTCTGCTGGTACCCAAATCCAAGATTGGCCCAGTCAATGTTTTTCTTTTCCATAACATTTCATCCTTTCCCTGTAAATCAAATCCAATCGGTAAAAAGCAGCCGATTTCCATTTGTTTTTTAGTTTACGCTTGCTTCAGGGCTGTGTCAAGTTAAAGTTCTCTGTTGATGATCATGAAATGACGCCCTCTGCTCCATGCATATCCACGTGTGCTGCCTCCGTCCCGGACAGTCATGTTCCCTTGTCTGCCAGTGCAGGAAGGATACCGTCCTTTCTGTCAGACAAGGACACATAACTGTCCGTTTCGAGGTCAGACACGTTGGATATGCATGAGGCAGAGGGCTGTGCTTCGCATGCGCAGGAAAGAAACAGCAATACACTTGACAATCCCCTGTTTTGCAGTTATCCTGAACATGGAATTTTATACATATTGGAGGTTTCTGTTTTATTATGAAGAGAGAAAAATTTCAGTCACGTCTGGGCTTCCTTCTGGTGAGTGCAGGATGTGCCATCGGCATTGGCAATGTCTGGCGTTTTCCCTATGTGGCAGGACAGAATGGCGGAGGCGTCTTTGTACTTTTTTATCTTCTGTTTCTGCTGTGTATGGGTGTCCCGGTACTTACGATGGAGCTGGCGGTAGGACGTGCGGGAAAGAAGAGTGCGGTCCAGAGCTACAGAGCGTTGGAGAAGCCGGGGCAGAAGTGGCATATTCACGGATGGGTATGTCTGATCGGATGCTATCTTCTGATGATGTACTATACGACGGTGTCCGGCTGGATGATCAGTTATTTTCTGAAATTTCTGAATGGCACCTTTTCTGCCGGCATGAATGCGGAAGCGGTGGGAGCTGTTTTTACAAATATGCTTGCAGACCCGAAGGAGATGGGGCTGTGGATGGCAGTCACGGTGCTGGCAGGTTTTGTGGTCAACAGTTTTGGACTCCAGAATGGACTGGAGCGGATCACAAAGGTGATGATGGGGGCGCTTCTGGCTCTCATTCTGGTACTGGCAGTGCACAGCTTTCTGCTGCCGGGCGCCGGGGAAGGCATCCGCTTTTATCTGCTGCCGGATCTGGGAAGAGCCACGGAAACCGGTCTCGGAAGTGTGATCACGGCGGCCATGAATCAGGCCTTTTTTACGCTCAGTCTCGGTATCGGAGCTATGGAGATCTTTGGAAGCTATATGTCGAAGCAGCACACGCTGGGCGGTGAAGCTGTCCGGATCTGTCTGCTGGATACCTTTGTTGCGATGATGGCAGGACTGATTATTTTCCCGGCCTGCTTCTCTTACGGAGTACAGCCGGATCAGGGACCGTCCCTGATTTTTGTGACTCTGCCAAATGTGTTTACCGATATGCCGGGCGGCCGCATCTGGGGAACTCTGTTTTTCCTGTTCATGACCTTTGCCAGCTTTTCCACGGTGATCGCTGTCTTTGAAAATCTTCTGGCCAACTGCATGGATAATTTCGGCTGGAGCAGGAAGAAAGCATCCCTGGTCAATGGAATATTTGTTCTGATCGCGAGCGTTCCCTGCGTTTTGGGATATAATATATGGAGCGACCTGAGCCTGATCCGCGGCGGAAATATCCTTGACACGGAGGATTTCCTGGTGAGCAACCTTCTGCTGCCTCTGGGTTCTCTCGTTTTCCTGTTGTTCTGTGTCTCAAAATGGGGCTGGGGCTTTGACAATTATCTGAAGGAAGCGAATACAGGAGAAGGACTCAGACTTCCGAAGTGGCTGAAAGGATATTTCAGATACGTGCTTCCACTGCTGATCCTGATCATTCTGGTACAGGGTCTGATATAAAAAAGAATATTTACAGCAGGAGGTGTATGATGCGTCAGGATGAGAAAAAGCCAGTGCACAGAATGTATTTTCCCACGCCGGCAGGGATTCTCTGCGGAGAGGACGATGGAGAGGCTCTGACTGCATTATATGTGGCGGAGAAAGGAACGGACTGCTCCAATCTGGAGGGGTCTTTGCTGCTGAGAAAGACAGAGCAGGAGCTGGAAGAGTATTTTGAGGGTAAGAGAAAAGAGTTTGATCTGCCGCTTCATCTGCATGGGACAGAGTTTCAGAAAAAAGTGTGGGAAGCACTGAGGAAGATTCCCTACGGTGAAACCTGCAGTTATCTGGATATAGCACGGATGGTGGGTAATCCTAAGGCCTGCAGGGCTGTGGGCGGAGCCAATCACCGGAATCCTGTGATGATCCTGGTACCGTGTCACCGTGTCATCGGGGCAGACGGCAGTCTGACAGGATATGGGGGAGGTCTGGGAGTGAAACAGTATCTGCTGGAGCTGGAAAAGAAATATATATAAATCAGAAGGGGATTAATCAGAATGAAAGATCAGAAAATAAAGGTAGCTGTATTATTCGGGGGACAGTCTTCAGAACATGAAGTTTCCTGTATCTCGGTGCAGACCATCGTACGGGCACTTGATCCGGAAAAATACGATCCGGTGCTGGTGGGTATCACAAAGGAAGGCCGCTGGCTGTATGTGGAGAGTCTGGATGAGATCGTATCCGGAGCCTGGAGACAGGGCCGTGTATCGGCGGTGCTTTCTCCGGACGCTACAGAGAAATGTCTTCTGCTTCTGGAGGAGGGAAGCGTCAGAAAGGTAAGAGTGGATGTGGCTTTTCCGGTCCTTCACGGAAAGTATGGAGAGGACGGGACGATCCAGGGAATGTTTGAACTGGCTCAGATTCCCTATGTGGGCTGCGGAGTGCTGGCATCCGCCGTATCGATGGATAAAGTATACACCAAGATCATCGTGGACCGTTTGCATGTCCGTCAGGCACGGTATGTTGTGATCACCCGGAGAGATCTGAATTCCATGGAGGAATGTGTGAAAAGGACAGAGGCCAGCCTGGAGTATCCCGTGTTTGTAAAGCCCTCCAAGGCAGGGTCTTCCTGCGGGGTAAGTGAAGCCCACGACAGACCGGAGCTGGAAGCGGCGCTTCTGGAAGCTGTCCGTTTTGACAGCAAGATTCTGGTGGAGGAGAAGATCACCGGCCGTGAGATCGAGTGTGCGGTACTGGGCGGTGATGAGGTGAAGGCCTCCAATGTGGGAGAGATACTGGCAGCGGAGGAATTCTACACTTACGATGCGAAATATCACAACCCGGATTCCCGCACAGAGCTTCACCCCGTATTTCCGGAGGGCAAGCTGGAGGAGGTCCGCCGGGATGCGGTGGAGATCTTCCGGGCGGTAGACGGATTCGGACTTGCCAGAGTGGACTTCTTTCTGGAGAAGGATACGAATGAGGTGGTGTTCAATGAGATCAATACGCTTCCGGGATTTACAGCCATCAGTATGTATCCCATGCTTTGGGAGGACCGGGGACTGCCAAAACAGGAACTGGTGGAACGTCTGATCCATCTGGCTTATGAGAGGTGAAAGGCAGGGGGAAGCAGCTGTGTTTTTCAGAAAAAAGAGACAGGAAACAAGAATGGAATTCGACCGGACGGGCAAATATCCAGTCATTCGCGCCAGTATCTGCACCGGTGAGAAGGTGGCGGGCTTCAGAAGTACGGAAGACGGCCATTTTGAGGAACTGATGCTGATACGAAATGACAGCGATCTGAGAGAATTTATGCGTCTGTATGGAGTCAGTGAGGAAGAACTGAAAAAGGAATGGTAAAATGAGGAGAGCAGACATCAGTCTCTGCTCTCCAGGATTTTCTGAATTTGATGGACGGCGTGCTGCACATCATAGTCATCCAGACTTACTGTGATGTGGGCATACTTTTCATACAGAGGAATGCGCTCATTATACAGATCTTCCAGTGTCTGTCCGGGACGGAACGTAACACCTCTTTTGGTCAGATCTCCGAGGCGGGCTGCCAGGGTAGCACAGGAGGTCTGAAGGTAAATGACCGTGCTGATGCTTCGCAGATGCTGCATGGCCTTGTCACTGTAGACGACGCTGCCTCCTGTGGCAATGATGGCATTCTGGACCTGAATGGAGCTGTTGACCCGCTCTTCGATCCGGGCAAAGCCGTCGCTGCCTTCATCGCGGATGATCTGCCAGAGAAGCCGGCCTTCTTCCTTCTGGATCAGAAGGTCTGAGTCGAGAAAATCCAGTCCCAGCACCTTGGCCAGTACGATGCCGATGGTGCTTTTTCCGGCGCCTGGCATTCCGATCAGCGTGATATTGTTGCTGCTGTGGTCGTTCATGACGGTGTCTCCTTAAGAATAAGATTTTATGATAGCTATGGTACATCATAACCAGAAGCTGGAAATATGTCAACAAAAGAAATGAAACAGAAAGAGAAGGTAAATGGGGATGAATAAAAAACACTGGGCAGAAGAGCGGCAGGCCTACGGAAAGATCCTGCGGCTGTCACTGCCGATCATTATTCAGAATCTGTTCAGCGCGGCAGTCAGCTCGATGGATGTGATCATGCTGAATTCTGTCGGACAGTCTGCGATTTCCGCAGTATCGCTGGCGGTACAGTATACGAACATATTATTTATGGTTTATTACGGTCTGGGGACAGGAGCTTCGATCCTGTGTGCCCAGTACTGGGGGAAGGGAGATCTGAAGGCCATTGACCGGGTGGAAGGTATCGCGCTTCGGTTTTCTGTCGGCATCTCGATTCTCTTTGCGCTGCCTGCCGCCTGTGTTCCCCGGCTGATGATGACACTGTTTACGAAGGATCAGGAGCTGATCTCTATCGGAGCATCCTATCTGCAGCTCATCAGCATCAGTTATCTTTGCTGGGGATTTTCAGAAACGTTTCTGTCGGTGCTCCGAAGTGTGGAACGTGTCAAAATCAGCACGATATTGAACGTTTCGGCGCTGATTCTGAATATTTTCCTGAACGCGGTATTCGTGTTTGGATGGTTCGGTGCACCGAAGATGGGAGCCCGGGGTGTCGCTCTGGCCACCTCTGTTTCCAGAGCCGTTCAGCTGGCCGCCTGCTTTGCAGTATCCTCTGTATCGCCCAATGTCCGGCTCCGGCCCCTTGCCATGTTTGAAAAGAGCGGCGTGCTCATGAAGGATTTTGTCCGTCTGTCTCTTCCGGCTCTTGGAAATGATATTATCTGGAGCGTCGGATTTTCCATGTATTCCGTGATCATGGGGCATATGGGCACCGATATTGTGGCAGCCAACTCTCTGGTCGTGGTGGTGCGGAATTTCAGTACTGTATTCTGCTTTGGAATAGCCAGCGCCAGCGGTATTTATGTGGGAAAAGAGATCGGAGCCAATCAGCTGGAAGAGGCTCGCAGGGATGGTTCCAGATCCATGAGACTGACCGTGGCTTCCGCTCTGATCGGGGGACTGGTCGTAGTGGCTGTGCGGCCCTTTGTGCTGCAGTATGCCTCTTTGTCTGAGACTGCCATGGGATATCTGAATTTCATGCTCTGGATCAATACATACTACATTATGGGAGCAGCGGTCAACACGACCCTGATCGCAGGTCTGTTCCGGGCAGGAGGAGACAGCCGCTTTGGGTTTATCTGCGATACTATTGATATGTGGGTGTATGCAGTGCCGATGGGATTCTTCGCTGCTTTTGTGCTGAAGCTGCCGCCTATGGCGGTGTATTTCCTGCTGTGCACCGATGAATTTGTGAAATGGCCCTGGGTGCTGAAGCATTACAGAAGCGGAAAATGGATCAAAAATATCACAAGAGATGAGATATAAGAATACCGCACGGTTTCTGTTCATGGAAGCCGTGCGGTATTTTGTTCCCTGACAATTACAGCGTTGTTTTCAGTACATAAGCTTCATAGGGACGGAGCTTCTGTGCAGCCTCTTTGTAATTGGAGATCAGGCATGCGGCATCTGCGAATTCCTCCGGAATCTCAAAGTCAGGAGTCTGATCAGTGAAATTGCAGACAGTCAGAAGCTTTTCATTGCCCAGAGTCCTTGTGTATGCGAAGATGGAAGGATCTTCCGGAAGCAGCAGTTCATAGGAACCATAGACAATGATCTCATGCTGTTTGCGCAGTGAGAGCAGAGTACGGTAGTAGGAAAATACAGAATCCGGATCGTTGACCTCTGCTGCTGCATTGATCTTTGTGTAATTCGGATTCACCTGGATCCAGGGAGTGCCGGTGGTGAAGCCGCCGTTTGCGCTGTCGTCCCACTGCATCGGGGTACGGGCATTGTCGCGGCTCTTATTGCACAGGCAGGGCCAGAATACTTCTTTTGTCAGCTTACCGCTTTCTACCCAGTCCCGGTATGCGTGAATGCTCTCGATATCACGGAACTCATCCATGGAGGTGAAAGGATAGTTGGTCATACCCAGCTCTTCACCCTGGTAAATATAAGGAGTGCCCTGCATCATGTGAAGACAGGTAGCCAGCATCTTGGCAGAGACAGCCCGGTACTCCGGCCGGTCATCACCAAAGCGGGAGACCGCACGGGGCTGGTCGTGATTGTCCCAGAAGAGGCTGTTCCATGCTTTGCCGTACAGAGAGGTCTGCCATTTGGACAGAGTCTCCTTCAACAGCGGAAGCGGTACCTTTTCATCGGTCCATTTGCCATATTTGCCGTCCGCTTCCACATGCTCGAACTGGAATACCATGTTCAGTTCGTGGGAGTCCTCGCCGGCATATTTTACAGCCTGCTCTATCGTGACTCCGGCAGTCTCTCCAACGGTCATGATATCGTATTTTGAGAGCACTTTCTCATTCATTTCCTTCAGATATTCATGGACATGGGGACCATGAACGGAATAGGGACCAAAATCTCCGTATCCGGAATCAGTTGCAGGGCCGTCGGGAAGTCCCGGCACCTTGGAGATCATGCTGATGACATCCATCCGGAAGCCGTCGATGCCCTTCTGACACCACCAGTTCATCATATCAAATACGGCATTTCTTACTTTTTCATTGTCCCAGTTGAGATCCGGCTGCTTTTTGGAGAAGAGATGGAGGTAATACATGTCGGTAGCATTGTCGTATTCCCAGGCGGAACCGCCGAAGCAGGCTCCCCAGTTGTTGGGGGCGCTGCCGTCCTCTTTTCCCTCTCTCCAGATGTAGTAATCCCGGTAAGGATTATCCTTTGAGCTGCGGCTTTCCATGAACCATGCGTGCTCATCAGAGGTATGGTTCACCACCAGATCCATCACGATCTTCAGTCCCCTTGCGTGAGCCTCCCGGAGCATTTCATCGAAATCCTCCAGAGTGCCGAATTCATCCATGATATCCTGATAATTGCTGATGTCATAACCATTGTCATCGTTCGGTGACTTGTAGACCGGTGAGAGCCACAGGACATCGACTCCCAGTGTTTTGAGATAATCCAGTTTTGAAGTGATACCCTTCAGATCTCCGATCCCGTCTCCGTTGCTGTCCATAAAGCTTCTCGGGTAGATCTGATAGATCACCGCTTCCTTCCACCATGTTTTGTTCATGAAAATGATCCTCCTTCATGTATGAAATTTTATTTGACTTCTGAAATAATCTGCTGAATCTTTTTCTTACAGTTTAATGCCTGAAATAGAAAAAATCCACCGCATTTTTGAGCGAAAAGTATGGTATTTTGACATAAATGAACGGTAACCTTTGCATTTCGCCGATGCGCATATCAGTTAATTTTCCGTTGTATTTTGAAAGAAAATCAGCTATACTTTATATCAAGGCTTACGACAGATATTACAACAGAGAAAGGGAAGTTACTGTTCAGATTCCACTGTCTCGCAAGGGTTTGCGCAGGAAAATCCTGGGTTTGAACAGTAACAAAGGGGATACCGGGATGGCGACGTTTATAATCAGTATTCTTCTTGTCATAGTGATTATTCTGGTTCTGAGGAAGATGTACCGGGACAAAAGATCAGGAAAGAATTCCTGCGGCTGCGGGGGCAGCTGCGCCGGGTGTGCTTCTGCGGGAATCTGCCATCAGAATACGGATCGGTCGGATAAAAGCAGCGGGAGGAAACAGAAGTGAACAGAGATGAGAAACTGAGAAAAGTGCTGGACAGCTTTCAATTGTCCGGGAAAAGGACAGAGATGATTCCCTATGGAAGTGGTCATATCAATGATACCTATCGTATCAGCTGTGAGACAGAGCAGGGAGTGCGGCGCTATATCCTGCAGCGAATGAATAAAGCGGTGTTTCAAAATCCGGAAGAGCTGGTAGAGAATGTGGCGGGAGTGACCGGATGGCTGAGGGAGAAGATTCTGGCTGCAGGAGGCGATGCAGAACGGGAGACCATGACGATGGTGCCCTGTCTGGACGGGAAATTTTTTCATGTGGATGAAGAAGGGGAGTACTGGCGAGTATATCTTTTTATAGAAGGAACCACCAGCTATGACCAGGTGAAATGTCCGGAGGATTTTTATCAGAGTGCGGTTGCCTTTGGACATTTTCAGCGCCTTTTGTCAGATTATCCGGCCAGAACGCTGCATGAGACGATTCCTGATTTTCATGATACAGTGAAACGCTTTGAGAATTTCAGAAGGGCCGTAGAGAAAGATGATTTTGGCAGAGCATCCGCGGTCAGTCCTGAGATCCGGTTTATCATGGAGAGAGAAAAGTTTGCACATGTATTGTGTGATCTGGAAGCAGAAGGAAGCATGCCTGTGCGCGTGACTCATAATGATACAAAGCTGAACAACATTCTGATCGACAATGAGACCGGCAAAGCTATCTGTGTGATCGATCTGGACACAGTCATGCCGGGGCTGGCTGTCAATGATTTTGGAGATTCTATTCGCTTCGGGGCAAGTACCGGGGCAGAGGATGAAAAGGATCTGTCTAAAATTTCCTGTGATCTGGAGCTCTACCGGATCTATGCGAAAGGGTTTATTGAAGGATGCGGCGGCGCCCTGACAGACATTGAACTGGAGCATCTGCCCACCGGAGCCATGATGATGACCTTTGAGAACGGCATGCGGTTTCTGACAGATTATCTGGAGGGGGATCATTATTTTAAGATAAAATATGAGACTCATAATCTGGATCGCTGCAGAACGCAGCTGAAGCTTCTGAAAGATATGGAAGAGAAGCAGGACGCTATGAAGCGTATTGTGGATGAGTACCGGAAAATTTTTTAAAAATGAGAAATTAACATTGCGATTTTGCGTATACTAGAGTATAATAACAATTACTTACTCCTGGGGTGTGCGACACTCCCTTAATTTTGAACCTACATTACCGTTTATGGGAATCCTAATATCGCGCAGATGATGCCGGGCCTCCGTTTGCAGTGGATGGCAGAAGCTGTGGCTGCGGATACCCACCTAGCTCTGCTAGGAATCAAAATAGGGGAAACGGCACTTTGGGAGTATTTGTTTATCAGTATCTGCCCGAATGATGGTTCGGGTTTTTATTTTTGCGGGGACAGATGGTCCGGAGAAAAAGCCGGAGCCTGTGAAAGGAACTGTTTACCCTGAGGATGCAAAAGAAGGAGAAGATCAAATGGAAAATGAGATTTTTGAAAAGATGCCGGTGCCCAAAGCATATTTTAAGCTTGCACTGCCGGTGGTTTTCGGAATGGTAGTATCTCTTGTATACAATATGGTGGATACCTACTTTATTGCCCGGACAGGGAATACGGCTCTGGTTGCGGGAGTATCGATCGGAGCACCGGTCTTCACTCTGATGATCGCGCTGGGAGATATTTTTGGTCTGGGAGGCAGTTCTGTGATTTCCAGACTGTTTGGAGAGAAAAAGACGGAGGATGGAAAAAGGCTCAGTGTGTTCTGCTTTTACGGAGCGATTGTCTGCGGTATCTTTATTTCTGCATTGCTGATGATTTTCCGTCAGCCTGCACTCAGGCTTCTGGGAGCGGATCAGGATACATTCCATTATGCATCTCAGTATTATACCTATATAGCCATTGGCGCCCCGGTGATCATTCTGTCTCTGACACCCTCCAATCTGCTGCGCACGGAGGGGCTTGCCAATGAGTCCATGATCGGTTCGATCCTTGGTGCAGTGGTGAATATGATTCTGGATCCGGTCTTTATCTCTGTTCTCGGTCTGGGAGCAGCCGGTGCCGCTATTGCGACGGTAATCGGAAATATCTGCACGGATTGTTACTTTATATGGGTACTTCTGAAAAAAAGCAGGCGTTTGTCTGTTGATTTCAGAGGCCTTTCGATTAAGATGTCAGAATTGGGAGGTATTTTGTCGATTGGTATCCCGGCGTCTGTCACGAATCTGATGCAGAGTCTCGGGATTGCCATGACTAACCGTTTTCTTCTTCCCTATGGGAATGACGCAGTGGCGGCGATGGGCATCGTGATGAAGGTAAATATGATAGCAGTCCTGATCCTGGTGGGCTTTGCCTTTGGCGGACAGCCCCTGATCGGCTACAATTACGGGGCAAAAAATCGTCACAGATTGAAAGAGATCTTCCGGTTCTGCTACGGATTTGAGTGTGCGGCAGGACTGGCTCTGGCGGGGATACTGTCGGCTGCGGCGCCCTGGATCATCCGGTTTTTCATGTCGGAGGAAGTGATCGCATCCATGGGGTTATCCATGCTGCGGGCCCAGCTGGCGGGAATGGTATTTGTGGCAATTGTACTGGTAAGTACCGCCACGTTTCAGTCGGCAGGCAAAGCCTGGTCTGCATTTCTTCTGTCCATATCCAGACAGGGAGCGGTGTACGCGGTCATGCTCCTGACACTGTCACATCTGTCAGGATATACAGGTGTGATCTGGGCCCAGGCTGCCTCAGATACCCTGACGGCTGTTCTGGCTGCGATCCTGTTTGGCAGAAGCATTTACAGGGAAATCCGACAGGATAGCCGTTCCTGTTTATTTCGTTCCGGTAACAAGCAAAATGCCGTGGTGCGAGGAAGAAAATGGGTTGACAAATCCTGATTTTGATGATAAAGTACATAAAAATGAAATTTTATAAATGCGTCGATGGGGAATAGTACTTTTATTTTTATTTTACAGAGAGATGCCGGCTGGTGTGAGGCATCAGATAAGATATCAGGAACTCGCCCCGGAGCGGCTGTCTGAAATCCATACTTCAGGATAGATACCTGTCAGAAGACAAAGAGAAGCATGTGGAGAGTAGGCGCAGACGGTGCCCCGGTCGTTATTCGGGAGAGATATACGATGTATGGCAGATGTCTGTTTGCGGTAAGTATGCTGCATTGACAGATATGATGCATCTTCATCATCCGTATCTTCAGAGTGTATGAGCAATCATAAAGAAGAGTGGTACCGCGAAAGATTATGTTATCTTCCGTCTCTTGGGTCATCTGGCCTGTGAGGCGGATTTTTTATGTTAAGCAAAAGGAGAAATGTCAAAATGATGAACTACAGGAAGTATACGAGACAGTATTTTATGCCGCCGGTAAGCTGTATGAAATGGGCGGAGAAAGACCATGTGGAAAAGGCGCCGATCTGGTGCAGCGTAGATCTGCGGGACGGCAATCAGGCGCTGGTCGTTCCCATGTCCCTTGAGCAGAAGATTGCATTTTTCAAGCTGCTGGTAGAAATCGGATTTAAAGAGATCGAAGTGGGATTTCCGGCTGCTTCCGATACTGAGTATCAGTTCCTGAGAACACTGATCGAACAGGATCTGATTCCGGACGATGTGACGATTCAGGTGCTGACTCAGGCGAGAGAGCATATTATCCGCAAGACCTTTGACGCTCTGAAGGGAGCTAAGAGAGCGATCGTTCATGTGTATAATTCTACTTCTCTGGCACAGCGGGAGCAGGTATTCCGGAAATCAAAAGAGGAGATCCTTCAGATCGCAGTGGACGGCGCAAAGCTTCTGAAGGAGCTGGCTGCCGAGAACGGTGGAAATTATCAGTTTGAGTACAGCCCGGAGAGCTTTACCGGAACTGAGGTTGAGTATGCGCTTGAAGTGTGCAACGCGGTGCTGGATGTATGGCAGCCCACAGCAGACAACAAGGCGATCATCAATCTTCCGAGTACAGTCCAGCTGTCCATGCCTCACGTTTATGCCAGCCAGATCGAATATATGAACGACAATCTGAAATACAGAGAAAACGTGATCATTTCCCTGCATCCGCACAATGACAGGGGCTGCGGTATTTCAGATGCTGAGATGGGCCTGCTGGCAGGCGCAGACCGTATTGAGGGTACTCTTTTCGGAAACGGGGAGCGTACGGGAAATGTGGATATTGTGACTCTGGCTCTCAATATGTACGCCCAGGGTGTGGATCCGAAGCTGAATTTTGAAGATATGCCCTACGTTTCTGAGTCATATGAGAAGTTCACCGGTATGAAAGTGGATGAGAGAAGTCCGTACAGCGGAGCCCTTGTATTTGCTGCATTTTCAGGATCTCATCAGGATGCGATCGCCAAGGGTATGAAATATCGTGAAGAGCAGAACAGTGAACTGTGGACCGTTCCGTATCTGCCGATCGATCCTACGGATCTGGGCAGATCTTATGATGCAGATGTGATCCGTATCAATAGCCAGTCCGGAAAGGGCGGAGTCGGCTATATTCTGGAGCAGCATTATGGACTGAAGCTTCCGAAGAAGATGAGAGAGGCCATGGGATATGTTGCGAAGGGAGTATCAGACAATCTGCATAAAGAGCTGATGCCGGAAGAGATTTTCCAGCTCTTCAAGGACAAATTTGAGAATATCAATACACCGTACAGCATCGAAGAAGTTCATTTCAAGCAGCATAACGGAATTATTGCAGAAGTAACTGCTGTATATGGCGATAAAAAGAATGTGATCGTCGCATCCGGCAACGGACGTCTGAATGCAGTAAGCAATGCCATGAAGCGTCACTTCCGTCTGGAATACGATCTGGTGACATACGAGGAGCATGCGCTGGAACAGAGCTCCAGTTCCAGGGCGATCGCTTACGTGGGTATCCGTGACAAGGCCGGAAAGCTTCACTGGGGAGCAGGTCTGGATGTGGATATCATCAAAGCCTCTATTGATGCATTATTGACTGCCATTAACCATATGGCTGACCATTCTGATACAAATGAATAAAAAGACAGACTGTTCTGTCAGGTGCGCCGCATACTTGCGGCGCATTTTTTTTTGATTCTGTTACGCATATCATAAAACGCTTTTCTATTTTTTACATTGAAATCCATGATTCGACAAAAATTAAGAAAAATATTACAAAAATATTAAAATAAAAACAAACAAGACATAATACGACAGCGAAAAATGACAAGATATGACGATTCTGTTTTTACATTGATAAAAACGAGAAAACCTTGTAAAAACTGATGAGAATGAATTTTCTAAAGAAAAAATATTCATAAAAATGAATCTTACAGTCATATAAATATTATAAAAGAATAATGAAAATATTAACGGTGGAAAATACGACGAAATAAAATATTACAAAAATATGAAAAATATATTGACAGCCATATAAGATGTTTTGTATAATACAGACACGTTATAAAAATGTCAACGAATCATAAGAGACATTTTGCGGAGAGAATCGAGGGGGACTTGAGTTACTATACTTTTTTAATGCAGAGGTAAAGCGTATGGACAGAGGGTGTATGGCAAAGACAGGACCTGGTATCGTATACTGCAGGGATATGGCTGCTGTGGAGCGTGCTCACAGGCAGCATCGGGGGAAGAGACAGCGTGCAGAGAGACAGAGGTCTGACAGGGAGAAGATCTGCAGGAGTCAGCATGTCAGGCGGCAGGCCTGCAGATATTATATTCAAAATATGATACTGATCCTGTTTGGGGTTTTTCTGATTGGATTTGTGCTGCTTCTGATTTCGGCTTTTGAGACCGGCAGCAGGAGCAGGGTCTATGCTGTGGATGCCGGCAATGGCAGATCCGGATACCAGAGCGATTTTCAGGCAGGTCTGATGGGGGTGGTAAACGGAGTCGCGGATATGCAGGAGTATTCGGATGCGGTTCGTCTCAGCGGTGTTGCCGGAGGATCGGATGAGATCCTGGCAGGGGCCAGGGCAGTCAATAAGCTGGCCCTTCATCAGAATATGGTAAAAGCCGGTACCCGCAAGGCTTCCGAACTCGGGTATTATGCACTGCAGGCAGTACAGCAGAGCCAGATGCCTCAGAATGAATATCAGACACTGCTGCAGATCGTGGAGGCAGAAGCTACCGGCGGAGATGTAATGAGCAAAATGATGGTGGCAGGTGTCGTACTGAACCGGATGCATGACTCACGTTTCCCGGATACGATCTATGATGTGGTATGGCAGAGAGTAGGGGGTACGGCACAGTTTCAGCCGACCCAGGACGGGCGGATCTATTCCTGTTCTGTCACGGATTCTACCATCGAGGCGGTGGACCGTGTTCTGGCAGGCGAGGATTATTCCCGGGGAGCTCTGTTTTTCTTCGCACGGCATTCTTCCGCTCAGGAGAATGTACAGTGGTTTGATTCCTCTCTGGTACGCCTTTTTGAATATGGAGGCCATGAGTACTATACCTTCCGGAGCTGATATTTCGTTCCTGTTCAGATGCCATTGTCCTGCGGGGGTTTTCGTAAGAAGATCCCGGATATAGTAACGTTGTTTCTGAAAAGGCAGATATGGACAAAAAAGGAATCCTATGCTATACTGTTCCGAAAAAGCAGAAAATGAGATGATCTGTGACGAGCAGATTGTGGAGAAGAGGATTACTGATTATGGAGATAAGATACAGAAGTACAAGAGATGCGAATAATTGTGTTACGGCGTCCCGTGCGATTTTAAACGGACTTGCCGAGGACGGCGGACTGTATGTGCCGGAGCAGATTCCTGCCCTGGAGGTGCCACTTTCCAGACTTGCCGGCATGACCTATCAGGAGACGGCTTATACAGTGATGAAGAGTTTCCTGACTGATTTTACGGATGAAGAGCTTATGTACTGTATCAGCCATGCCTATGACAGTAAGTTTGATACAGAGCTGATCGCTCCGCTCCATGAGGCAGACGGCAGTTTTTATCTGGAGCTGTTTCATGGTGCGACCATCGCGTTCAAGGATATGGCGCTTTCCATTCTGCCATATCTGATGACCACAGCGGCGAAGAAAAATCATGAGGATCATGAGATCGTGATTCTGACAGCTACTTCCGGTGATACCGGTAAAGCTGCGCTTGCGGGATTTGCCGATGTGCCGGGTACCAGGATCGTAGTATTCTATCCGAAAAACGGCGTGAGTCCTGTCCAGGAAAAGCAGATGGTGACCCAGAAGGGAAAGAATACCTGTGTGATCGGGATCAAAGGCAATTTTGACGATGCCCAGACCGGTGTGAAGAAGCTGTTCGGCGATCAGGAGCTGAGAGCAGAACTGGACGAGTCAGGATTCCGTTTTTCCTCAGCCAATTCAATCAATATCGGCCGTCTTGTACCGCAGGTCGTTTATTATGTATATGCCTATGGCAGACTTCTGGCAGAGGGGAAGATCACAGAAGGGCAGCCGGTGAATGTCGTTGTGCCTACCGGCAATTTCGGAAATATTCTGGCGGCATTTTACGCTAAGAACATGGGACTTCCGGTGGGAAAACTGATCTGTGCCTCTAATGAGAATAAAGTACTGTTTGATTTCTTTGAGACAGGTGTGTATGACAGAAACAGAGAGTTCCATCTTACTACGTCTCCTTCTATGGACATTCTGATCTCCAGCAATCTTGAGCGTCTGATCTATCGCCTGGCAGGTGATGATGCTGAGAAAAATGCTGCCTATATGGCAGACCTTTCCAGAAATGGCGTATATAAGATTACGGATGAGATGAGAGCTTCTCTGGGGGATTTCAGAGGTGGTTATGCGACAGAGGAGCAGACAGCCGATGAGATCCGGCGTCTGTATGAGAAAGAGGGATATGTGATCGATACTCATACGGCGGTGGCATCCAGAGTATACAGTGATTATCGTGAGAAGACGGGCGATCAGACTGTTACGGTGATTGCATCCACGGCGAGTCCCTATAAGTTTGCCAGAAGTGTGATGCAGGCGATTGATCCGAAGTACAGTTCTCTTGATGATTTTGCTCTGATCGATGAGCTCTCCGGAATCAGCCATACTGTGATTCCGGCAGCTATTGAGGAGATTCGGACAGCACCGGTTCTTCACGATCAGGTGATCGAAGTGGGAGAGATGAAGGATGCTGTGAAACGGTTCCTTGGCGTTGCCAGATAGGAGGATACAGATGGGCACAACAAGCTTTAACGGGATGCTGGATATGATCATTCTGGCATTTGGGATTTATATTCTGTATGCCTGTGTCTCCATGAAGACGACCGGAGCGATCAAGGGCGGTATGATGCTGCCGAAGGGCATGGATCCAAGACACTGTAAAGATCCGGCGGGATATATAGCCTTTGCCTGTCCGCGGCTTGCAGTTGTCGGTGTGATTTCAGTTATCTGCGGTGTGCTTGGATTCATGATGGACTTTTTTCTTCTGGTATCCGGTACGGTTTACTGTATTGCCATGCTGATTTTTCTGATATCTCTGATCTGGTACACGGTGGTATCCAAAAAGGCAATCAGGGAATTCTGGGGTTTGAAGAAATAAGAGAGCAGAGTTACTTGAAATTAGATAGAGTATAAGAAAGACGGTCTGTGAATCGATGAGGTATCTTCACAGACCGTTTATTTATGTGTCCCGCAGGATCAATATCAGCGTTCAGACAGGGGGATATAGTCAATACGTTCACAGATATTTTTGTAAGCGGGACGGATGATCTTTCCGTTGTTAGCCAGCTCCTCGATCCGATGAGCGCTCCATCCCACAATACGGGCCATGGCAAAAATAGGAGTGTACAGCTCTTTTGGCAGACCCATCATGTCGTATACGAATCCACTGTAGAAGTCCACATTTGCGCTGACACCTTTGTAAATCTTGCATTTTTCGGCGATCACTTCAGGAGCAAGCCGTTCCACAGCCGTTCCCAGACGGAATTCCTTCTCTTTTCCCTTTTCTACACTCAGTTTCCCGACGAAGCTTTTGAAGATCTCTGCACGGGGATCAGAGAGAGAGTAGACTGCATGTCCGATACCATAGATCAGACCGGAATGGTCGAAGGCATCTTTGTTCAGCAGAGCCCGCAGATAGGCACGGATTTCGTCATCGTCCTCCCAGTCCTTGATTTTCTGCTTCATATCGTCAAACATTTTTACGACTTTAATGTTGGCACCTCCATGTCGGGGACCCTTCAGGGATCCAAGGGAAGCGGCCATGACAGAATAAGTATCTGTGCCCGAGGAAGAGATGACATGGGTCGCAAAGGTGGAGTTGTTTCCTCCGCCGTGTTCCATATGGAGAACCAGAGCCAGATCCAGAATATGTGCCTCCAGATCAGAATAGTTGCTGTCCGGGCGCAGAATATGAAGAATATTTTCTGCTGTAGAAAGATCTTTCCGGGGCGTGTGAATATACAGACTCTTTCCATTGTAATAATGCTGGTAGGCCTGATAGCCATAGACAGAGAGCAGCGGGAAAATGCTGATCAGCTGCAGGCACTGCCGGAGCACATTGGGAATGGAGATATCATCTGCCCGGTCATCGTAGGAATACAGTGTCAGTACGCTGCGAGCCAGCGTATTCATCATGTCGCTGCTGGGAGCTTTCATAATGATATCCCTCACGAAGCTGGAAGGGAGCTGCTGCCGATAATCCGCCAGCAAAGAGGAAAAAGACTCCAGCTCTTTCTGGTCGGGAAGATCGCCGAATAACAGAAGATAGGCGATCTCTTCATATCCAAAACGATGCTCAGACACGAAACCGCGTACCAGATCCTTGATGTTTCGTCCGCGATAAAACAGTTCGCCTCGGCAGGGGACTTCCTTACCGTTAATGATATCTTTCGAGTGTACTTCAGATATCTCCGTGAGACCTGCAAGAACACCCTTTCCATTCAGATCGCGCAGCCCTCTTTTGACATCATATTTGTAGTACAGCTCAGGATCGATCTGGCTGACATTCGTGCATAATTTGGATAGTTTCAAAATTTCAGGTGTAATTTCAGAATATTGTATCTCGTTCAATATAAAATACCTCCGTTCAATTGAAAAATGGAATCTGTTCTGAAAAACAGGGAAAATGCAGTGCTGAATGTTATCATCAGGATGTAACTGAAAGAATTCAGAAAGTAAAATTACGTTCATGATATCACAAATTCCTGGAAAAAGCTAATGAAAAAATTGTGAACTAAAGTTCAGCCATGCAATAAATGAAAAGACAGACCGTGCAGATTTATCTGCAAAGGTTTGAATTTTCATTTTAAGAATGGGCGGAACGCCCATTCAGTCACAGACAGGAGATGCAAAGCAGCGGATAGCCTGCGTGAGCAGGCGGTCTGTGACTTGCATGGCGTCAGGTTGTATAAGCCTGATTATAAATCGTTATTGTTTACTACGTTCCTGCAGCGAAGCAACATCTGTACTTGACATGTTTTTTCGGAAATGAGATAATAAAACAAAAATGATTGTTATTTGAGCGAAAGGCCGCATCAGTGTTTTTGATGCGGCCTTTTTTCGACTGTACAGACCGGTTTTTCGTCGCAGCTCAGGAACGGGAAGTTAAAATCAGACGGGAGGATTTTATATGGCAGCATTTGATAAGATAAACAGTGGACTGCCTGGTGTAGACCGGGCGCTTGATTATATCAGACTGGGAGATAATGTGGTGTGGCAGGTGTCCAGTCTGGAGGAATATCGTTTCTTTGTGATGCCTTATGTCAGACAGGCGATTGAGGATCACCGAAATCTCATCTATATCCGCTTTGCACAGCATCCGCCGATACTGCCGGAGATGGAGGGTGTGAAACGGTATCAGTTTGATCCGGATGCAGGCTTTGAACAGTTTACGGTGGACATTCATCATGTGATCACAAAGGAGGGCAGAGATGCTTTTTATGTCTTTGACAGTCTGTCAGAGCTGCAGTCTGCCTGGTATACGGATCTGATGATGGGCAATTTTTTCTGTGTCACATGTCCCTATCTGTTCACGCTGGACACTGTTGCCTTCTTTCCTCTGATGAGAGGAAAGCATTCCTTTGACGCAGTTGCCCGTATCCGGGATACGACACAGCTTCTTCTTGACGTATATTCGGAGGGTGACAGTCTGTACCTTCATCCGATCAAGGTCTGGAACCGGTATTCGGCAACGATGTTTCTGCCCCACAGCTATGACAGGGAAACCGGAGAGTTTCGGCCGCTGACAGACGGGGTGGGGACCAGCAGGTATTATAATCTGCTGGAGCGCATCTCACGATTTACCCAGGATCAGTCTTTTGACAGTCATGACCGGTTTATGTCCCGGGCCAGGATGGACTATCAGAATGGTACTTTCACAGAGGAAACGGAGGATATGATCATTGAGAGTACCATGACGAGAGACAAAAAGATGAGTATGCTTCTGAAACAATACTTTGAACCAGGGGATTATTTTGCCCTGCGGGACCGGATGATCGGAAGCGGCGCCATTGGAGGAAAGGCCTGCGGCATGCTGCTGGCACGGAAGATCGTAGAAAAGACCATGCCGGATTATCAGATGCATATGGAGCAGCACGATTCGTTTTATATCGGTTCCGATGTCTTTTATACGTACATCGTCATGAATGGATGCTGGATGACGAGGATCCGGCAGAGAACGGAGGAAGGGTACCTGGATGCGGCCAAAGAGCTGCAGGAAGGCCTTCTGGCAGGCACCTTTCCCAACAATATCAGGGACCGGTTCCGGAATATGCTGGAGTATTTTGGCCAGAATCCTATCATCGTCCGTTCTTCCAGTCTGCTGGAGGATGGCTTTGGCAATGCTTTTGCAGGGAAATACGAATCAGTCTTCTGCCCGAACCGGGGGGATATCCAGGAGAGGATGAAGGCATTTGAGGATGCGGTGAAACGTGTTTACGCCAGCACCATGGATCCATCGGCGCTGGAATACAGAAAGAGACGGGGACTTGCGGGAAAAGATGAACAGATGGCTGTCCTGGTGCAGCGGGTGTCCGGTACTTATTATGGAAATTATTATCTGCCCTGTGCGGCCGGTGTGGGATACAGCTACAGTACCTACAAATGGATGCCGGATATGGATCCTTCCGCAGGAATGCTTCGCATTGTCATGGGCCTGGGTACCCGGGCGGTAGACCGGACAGAAAATGATTATCCGAGACTGGTCAATCTGGACCGGCCTGAGGTGACGATGCTGACCAAAGTGGCAGATAAGCACCGGTTTTCCCAGCACAGGATCGATGTGATCGATATGATGAAAAATGAGTTCTGTGAGGTAAAACTGGATACCCTGATTCCACATCTGCCCGTCTGGTATAAAAATACGATTCTGGAACATGATTACGAGGCGGAAGATCGACTGAGGGAACTGGGGAGATACAGGGATGTATATTTCGTCAGCTGCCAGCGGCTTCTGGCAAACCGTAAATTTACATCGATGATGAAAGAAATACTTCATCAGCTTCAGGAAGCCTATGACAATCCGGTGGACATCGAATATACGGTGAATCTGGCCCAGGGAGAAGATTTTGTTGTGAATCTGCTGCAGTGCCGTCCGCTGTATGTAGGTGAATCCGGGGTTAAAGCAGAACTCCCGAAGCTTCCTGTGGAAAATGTATTCTTTGATATAGAAGAGTCATCCATGGGGCAGTCAGTGGACAAACCGATTGACGTGATCGTGCAGGTGGAACCGAAAGCCTATTATGAGTTTGAACATGCCAGAAAGCCCCTGGTGGCAGAGGCCATCGGCAGGGTGAACCGGTATTACAGCGGCAGCGGGAAAAATCGTCTGCTGACTGTTCCGGGACGGATCGGCACCTCCTCTCCGGAGCTTGGAGTTCCGGTAAAATTTGTGGATATCTGCGGATTTTGCGCCATCTGTGAAGTGACCGATACAAGAGCAGGCTATATGCCCGAACTTAGCTTCGGCAGTCATATGTTTCAGGATCTGGTAGAGGCAGAAATATTCTACGGCGCCATTTTCGGTGACCGCCGGACAAAACGATATGAGCGAGACTATTTTATCGGACAGAAAAATCTGTTTGAAGAGATCTGTCCGGAATATGCCGGGCTGAAAGAAATGATCCGCGTATATGAAGTATCCGATATCCGCCTGTGGGTGGATGGAGTCAAAAATCATGCGATCTGCGGGCGCTCGGATAGCATATAATGACGCAGAAGCAGGCGGCAGGATAAAAACATGTAGATCAATCAAATTGCGAACCACAGCACCGGACGGCCGCACCATGCCTCCTGCAAACATTTAGCGTACGCTTTTAGCAGAGGCAAGATCGCCGCTTACGGAGACTGAGCGCGAAGGCATTCCTGAGCGTGCATAGTCGCAGTAAGCGGAAGCCTGCCGAAGCGTTGTACGCGTTTGCAGGAGGCATGGTGTGGCCGTCCGGTGCGTCGCTTTCATTATTACCCTTCCGACAGCGCCTCCCACAGCTCATACAGTGTCTCCAGCTGCTCTGCAATGGCAGCTTTTTCTTTGCTGAGTTCCACGCATTTTGCCACATCGGAGAAGACGGCTTCCTGTGTCATCAGCTCATCGATCTCTTTGTCCCGATCTTCCAGAGAGGATATCTTGTCCTCTGTTTTTTTCAGGTCATTCAGGCGTTTTCGTTCCCGCGCCTGTTCTTCTTTTTTGCGAGCCCAGTCTTCCCGGGAAGAGGTGGAAGAGACAGCGGCAGAGGGGGCGGAGGATGTGGCTGGCTCCGGCGCGTGTATGCGGGTGAGTTCGTCTACTTTTTCCAGATAATAATCGTAGTTCCCGATGTAATTGACCAGCGTCTGATTTTTCAGTTCCAGAATGCGGGTGGCTGTTTGGTTGATAAAATAACGGTCATGGGATACGTACAGCACGGTACCGGTATAGTTGCGGATCGCTTCCTCCAGGATCTCCTTGGAGGTGATATCCAGATGGTTGGTCGGCTCATCCAGAATCAGGAAATTGGCATTGGAGAGCATCAGTTTGGCCAGTGAGACACGGCCCCGCTCGCCGCCGCTGAGATCCCTGATGCGTTTGAATACATCATCGCCGGTGAAAAGAAACGCTGCCAGAAGATTGCGTATTTCTGTGATGGTCATATCCGGATATGTATCAGAGATCTCATCCATGAGGGTTTTATCCATATGGAGGACCTGGTGTTCCTGGTCATAATAGCCGATCTCAACTTTGCTTCCGGTGGTGATCGTGCCCTGATCCGGCTTCACGAGACCGTTGATCAGCTTTAAAATGGTAGTTTTTCCGGTACCGTTGTCACCGATGATGGCTACCTTTTCTCCACGGTGAATGATAAAGTCAAGATCACGGAACAGGGGAGCGCCGGAATAGGATTTGGAAAGTCCCTCCACCATGAGCACGTCATTGCCGCTGACGGTGGAAGGAGAAAAACGAAGGTGCATCTCATCATCGATCTCCCGGGGTTTTTCCAGCACCTGTATCTTGTCCAGCATTTTCTCACGGCTTTCTGCGCGCTTGATGGATTTTTCTCGGTTGAAGGAGCGCAGCCTGGTGATGACCGCCTCCTGGTGTTTGATTTCCTGCTGCTGATTCAGATAAGCTTTCCACTGGATCTCCCGCAGCTGGGCTTTTTTCTTTGCATAATCGCTGTAATTGCCGGTAAACGTCATCACGCTGCCGTTTTCAATCTCAAAAATCTTTGTGGCGATCCGGTTGAGAAAATAACGGTCATGGGCAACGATCAGGACGGCGCCCTTGTAATTCAGCAGATAATTCTCCAGCCAGGCGATGGAGGACATATCCAGATGGTTGACCGGCTCATCCAGCAGCAGAATATCCGGTTCTGAAAGAAGAAGCTTGCCCAGAGCGACCCGGGTCTTCTGACCGCCGGAGAGGGTGTTTACTTTTTTGTCGAATTCCTCCTCGGAAAAACCAAGGCCCTTCAGGACGCCGGTGACCTGACTCTGGACAGAATAGCCATCCTGCCGTTCAAACTCAGTAGACACACGGTTGTAGGAAGCCATGAGAGACTGAAGTGCGTCACCATCCAGATGTTTCATTTCCTGCTCCATTTCCCGAAGCCGCTGCTCCATGGCGAGCAGTTCTTTTTTCTCTTCCATGAGAGCGGAGTGGATGGTGGCCTCGCTGGCCATCAGTGCCTGATGCTGTTCCAGGTATCCCAGAGTCTTTCCGCGGGAAATGGTGATGCTTCCGGAGTCAGGGGCAAGCTCCCCGACGATCATTTTCAGGAGTGTGGACTTGCCGGCTCCGTTGATGCCGACAATGGCCGCTTTCTCATGTTCTTCCAGATGGAAAGAAGCGTCCCGGATGATGTCCACGCTTCCGAAAGATTTTGTTACATTTTGACAAGATAAAATCATATATGATTCCACAGCGCAGCGCGCTTTCCTTTCTTTGATAGCACTTCTTGAATTATAATCAGTTTTGTGGAAGAAGACAACCGTTTTATGAAATCTTGTTGCTGTCCAAAATTGAAATAAGATTGAAACAATTGACAAAAAAATAGCATTCCTATATAATCATAGTTAAAAATTATATATAATGTATGGAGATGAGAATGTGGATGAACATGAGATTTCAAAGGCGGTAGTCAAACGTCTTCCACGTTATTATCGGTATCTTGGGGATCTAATGGAGGCAAAGGTTGAGCGAATTTCATCTGGTGAGCTGAGCAATCTGATGAATGTGACGGCGTCACAGATTCGACAGGATCTGAATAATTTCGGCGGGTTTGGACAGCAGGGCTATGGATACAATGTCCGGTATCTTTATCAGGAGATTGGAAAGATCCTGGGTCTTGATAAGGTATACAGTATGGTGATCGTAGGGGCAGGCAACCTCGGACAGGCACTTGCGAATTATGTCAAATTTGAGAAGAGAGGTTTCTGGATCAAAGGTATTTTTGATGTGAATCCCAGACTGGAGGGAATGACAGTCCGGGGAATCGAGATACGGATGGTGGATGAACTGGCACAGTTTATCAGGGATAATGAGATTCAGATCGCGGCGCTGACCCTTCCCAAGGCAGGTGCAGAGGAAATTGCTCCGATTCTGGTGGAAAATGGGGTGAAGGCCATCTGGAATTTTGCACATACCGATCTGAAGGTTCCGCCGGATGTGGTGGTGGAGAGCGTACATCTTTCCGAGAGTCTGATGCAGCTTTCCTACCGGCTGAATCATCTGGACAACAAGTGATAAAGATATGATACCGGAAGGCCGGCAATGCTTGTAAAAGCAGCCGGCCTTGGTCTATGATACAGGAAAATCCGGCTTTGTGCCATGACTGATGGATCTGCAGGTACAGGAGCAGGGAAAGGAGACAGAATGGAATTTCTCGTGACAGGGGCCCAGATGAAGCAGTGTGACGAATACACCATGCATGAGATCGGGATCCCATCCATGGTATTGATGGAGAGAGCTGCGCTGGCAGTGACGGAGGAGATGGAGCGGGCACAGCTGGATCTGGAGTCTGTGCTGGTCGTATGCGGCTCCGGAAATAACGGAGGAGACGGCTTTGCCGTGGCGCGTCTGCTGGATGAGCGGGGCGTCCGGGTGACTGTGGCCTTTGAGGGAAGGGAAACTTCCCTGACGGCGGAGGCGAGGCTGCAGAAAAATATTTGTGAAAAATGTGGAATAAAACCATGCAGCAATTATCAGGAACGGGAATATACTGTTATAGTAGATGCACTGTTCGGCGTCGGACTTTCACGGCCGGTGGAAGGCAGATATGCGGATATCATTGCATGGATGAACCGCCAGGATGCAGTAAAAATCGCCGTGGACATTCCCTCCGGAGTCATGGCGGACGACGGAAAGGTGCCCGGCGCCGCGGTGGAGGCAGATCTGACCGTTACCTTTGCCTACCGGAAGCTGGGCCATATATTATATCCGGGGACACAGTACTGCGGAAAGGTATCGCGGAGGGATATCGGGATCACAGCAGATGGGCTTGGCAGTACCGCTGCCTTTACCTATGGAGAGGAAGATCTGTCCCGCGTTGCCCCGCGAAAGCCCTATTCTCATAAAGGTACCTATGGCAGGGTGCTTCTGATCGCAGGAAGCCGGTGCATGTGCGGTGCGGCTGTCCTGGCGGCAAAAGCGGCCTGCCGCAGCGGCTGCGGACTGGTGCGTGTCTTTACAGAGGAATGCAACAGGACCATCCTCCAGAGCAGTGTGCCGGAAGCGCTTCTGACGACATGGGAGGAGGAAACAGAGATTCCGGAAAAGCTGGAAGAAACACTGAACTGGTCCACAGCGGCAGCTATCGGTCCGGGACTCGGCACGGGAAATGTCCAGAGGGAGATCTTGAACTATGTGCTGGAACATTATGAAAAACCGCTGGTGATCGATGCGGACGGACTGAATCTGCTGTCTGTGGATCTGACGATGAGACAAAAGACGAAAGCCGGGCTGGTGCTGACTCCCCATATCGGTGAGATGGAGCGTCTGACCGGTCTTTCCTGCCGTGAGATCCAGGAAAATCTGTGCCGGACTGCCGGAGAATTCGGAGAATCACAGAAGGTCGTCTGTGTGCTGAAGGACGCCAGAACAGTAGTCACTGACGGCAGCAGGATGTATCTGAATACTTCAGGCAACAGTGGTATGGCCTCCGGAGGCTCCGGTGATGTGCTGACCGGTCTGATCTGCGGACTTCTGGCCCAGAAGATGACCCGGTTTGAAGCAGCGGCACTGGGAGTATACATGCACGGGCTGGCAGGAGATCTGGCGGCAGAGGAAAAGGGGCATTATGGAATGACAGCAGGAGATATCGCTGACCATATCGGGGAAATTCTGAAGAAAGCAGAAGGAGGAAACAGATGATGGAGAGGCATGGAAGAATTACAGCATATGTGGATCTGGAGGCAGTGAAATTCAATTTCGAGAGTATGAGAGCCAATCTGGCTCCGGGAACTCTGATGATCGCAGTGATCAAGACGGACGGTTATGGACATGGCGCCGCGGCCATTGCCAAAAAAATGGAACCGGAGGAGTATATCTGGGGATTTGCGGTGGCAGCGGTATCCGAGGCGGCTGCTCTGCGGGAGAGCGGCATCAGGAAGCCGATTTTGATCCTGGGGTATACCTTTCAGGAGGATTATGAGTGGATGGCCCAAAATGGCGTGCGCCCCGTGCTGTTCACCGAAAAGATGATGCGGGAATTTTCTGCGGCTGCACAGGTGTCAGGTGTGACAGCACCTTTTCATACGGCTGTGGACACGGGAATGTCCCGAATCGGATTTGCAGATACCAGAGAAAATGCATCATTGATCGCCGGACTTTCTGAGCTTCCGTCGATCCGGCTGGAAGGCATATTTACTCATTTTGCCAGAGCAGATGAGGCGGACAAAAAAGCGGCACAGAAGCAGTATGACCGTTTTACCACATTCTGCGGATGTCTGAAAGAACAGCTTTCCCGGGATATCATCTGTCACTGTGCCAACACGGCAGCGATCATAGATATGCCGGAAAAGCGTCTGGATCTGGTACGGGCAGGGATCAGTATTTATGGCATCTATCCTTCCGATGAGGTGGACAGATCCCGCGTGGCTCTCCGGCCTGCCATGGAGCTGAAGTCTCATGTGGTATACGTCAAAGAAATTGCTCCCGGCACACAGATCAGCTACGGAGGGACCTTTACTGCTGACAGACCCATGCAGATTGCCACGATTCCGGTGGGATACGGCGACGGATATCCCAGAAGCCTGAGCAACAAAGGATATGTGCTGATCCACGGACAGAAAGCCTGGATAAAAGGAAGAGTCTGTATGGATCAGTTCATGGTGGATGTGACCGGCATGGATGTAAAGATACTGGACGAAGTGACGCTTCTGGGAAAAGACAGCGGCGAAGAGATTACGGTGGACGAACTCGGAGCACTTTCCGGACGTTTTCCGTATGAATTTGTCTGCGACATCGGCAGGAGAGTTCCGAGAGTGTATAAAGGAATCTGACAGAACCGGTTGTTTTTAAACACATGAATATACGAAGGAAATATGGAAATACTTGAAACAGGATGTAAATCCAAATCCTTTGTATTGGAGTGTGAGCAGTGTGAATATTCGCAGAGGTGATATCTTTTATGCAGATCTGAGACCCGTGGTGGGATCAGAACAGGGAGGAATACGTCCGGTGCTGATCATCCAGAATGATATCGGAAATAAACACAGTCCGACCGTCATCTGTGCAGCAATCACGTCCAGGATGAATAAGGCAAAGCTGCCGACCCATGTGGAAATAGAGGCGGGCAGGTATGAGATCGTCAAAGATTCTGTGATTCTGCTGGAACAGCTTCGGACCATTGACAAGAAAAGGCTGAAAGACCGGGTATGCCATCTGGATATGGAGATGCTTCAGCGGGTCGACAAGGCGCTTCAGGTGAGTCTTGAATTGATTACATAAGCATAAAGGATGGAATTCTTGACTAATGAAGTGGAAAATGTTATAGTCTTAGGGAGTTACAAGGCAATACGGGTACAGAAAGAGAAAGGATGTTGGTAATTTTATGGATTATGACAGTAGTCCCTGGGTGGGAGCCGTCATATTATGTTTGCTGTTTATTCTGAATTTTATGCTGACTGCGGCGAAGGCAGCCATGCAGCATGCGGGAGAGACAGAGCTGGAAGAGCTTTATCTGAGTGAAGAGAGAGATCCCGGACAGATCCTGGATCTGATGAATCATTCATTTCGTCTGGATCATGCCATGTGGCTGTTTCGGATTCTGGCTTGTATCAGTGCGGGAGCGGAAATGGTGGTTCTGAGACAGAGATGCCCTGTGTGGATCTCCTGTCCGGTTCTGATCATTCTGCTTTATCTGTTCGGCAGTTCTGTGCCGGATATGCTGGGCAGAAAGCACGGGGAGCGATGGCTGCTCCGGCAGGAGAAGAGCATATTTGTGCTGCTTCATGCCGCCGCGCCCTTTACATATGTACTTACTCTTCTTTCCGGGCTGGTGATCCGTCTGTTCGGCGTTGATCCGGCGTCCCTTGAAAATGAAGTGACTGAGGATGAGATCATTTCCATGGTAAACGAGGGTCATGAGCAGGGTGTGCTGGATGCCAGCGAGGCGGAGATGATTCAGAATATTTTTGAGCTTGACGATAAAAAAGCTGCCGATATCATGACACACCGGAAAAACATCATCGGTATCAGCGGAAGAGTCAATCTGGGAGAGGCACTTTCCATCATGGTTCAGGAGTCCGTGTCCAGATTTCCCGTTTATCTGGATAATATCGATAATATTCTGGGTATCCTTCATTTCAGAGATGCTATGAAATTTCATACGATGAATCAGTATGACAACTGGCTGATCAAGGATATTCCGGGACTGTTGCGGCCCGTCCGCTATATTCCCGAGACGAGAGGGATCAACCTGCTGTTTCAGAATATGCAGGCGCAGAAGCTTCAGATGGTGATCGTGGTGGATGAGTATGGTCAGACGGCCGGGCTTGTCACCATGGAGGATATTCTGGAGGAGATCGTCGGCAATATTCAGGATGAGTATGATACCGATGAGCAGTATATCAGTCAGGGACCGGGCGGAAGCTTTCTGATGGATGGTATGACACCGCTGGAGGAGGCCGGTGAAGTGCTGGGCGTCGAGTTTGAGGAAGAATACGATACATTAAATGGTTTTCTGATTTCCAGGCTGGACCGTATCCCTGCGGATGGGGAGCAGCCGGAGGTTTGTGAATATGGATATCTGTTCCGCGTGATTCAGGTAGAGAATAAAATAGTAAGGCGTGTGCAGATTACAAAATCAGAAGAAAAAAAGGAAAATGAAGAAAACGAAAAGGAGTAACAATTATGTCAGGACATTCTAAATTTGCGAATATTAAGCACAAAAAAGAGAAAAATGATGCTGCAAAGGGCAAAATTTTCACCATCATCGGCCGTGAGATCGCGGTGGCTGTGAAAGAAGGCGGAGCAGATCCGGCCAACAACAGCCGTCTGAGAGATATTATCGCGAAGGCCAAGGCCAACAATATGCCGAATGATACCATCGAGCGCGGCATCAAGAAGGCTTCCGGTGAGATGGGATCTGTCAATTACGAGTATGTGACCTATGAGGGCTATGGACCGAATGGTATCGCCATCATCGTGGAAGCGCTTACTGACAACAAGAACCGTACTGCTTCCAATGTAAGAAATGCATTTACCAAGGGAAGCGGCAGCATCGGTACTCAGGGCTGTGTATCCTATATGTTTGACCAGAAGGGTCAGATTATCATTGACAAGGAAGAATATGAGACAGATGCGGATGAACTGATGATGGTGGCTCTGGATGCGGGAGCCGAGGATTTCTCCGAAGAGGAGGACAGCTATGAGATCCTGACCTCGCCGGATGACTTCAGCGCGGTCCGTCAGGCTCTTGAGGATCAGGGGATTCCCATGGCATCTGCAGATATTACCATGATTCCCCAGAATTATATTGCACTGACAGATGAGACAGCTCTGAAGCAGCTGAACCGTACCCTTGATCTGCTGGACGAAGATGATGATGTACAGGCGGTATATACGAATCTGGAGGAATAAATATGAATTATTACCTGACTGCCATTGAAGGTATGCCGAAGCTTCTGGAGCCTGCCGGAGAGGTGCTTGCCAGTTTCAAAAAGCCCCTGTATGCAGACGCTTTTTCCAAAATGTATCAGAGACATGTGTCTACTTTTGATGCGCTGGAAAAGGGCTGTCAGATGGTGATCGACAAGGATCAGTATCTGATCAATATGGCGGAAGCTTTGGTGAAAGAAGCGGCAGGCAGAGTAGAGGAATGCAGACGGCGCGCGGAGAAGGAGCGCGTCCTGATGGATCTGAATCTTCAGATGGCGGCATATGTACTTCCGATGATCCTTGAATACAGAGGAGAGTCTTCCCGGCCGCTGGCAGAGAAGGTGATCGAAGCATGGAAACGGGAATTCCCAAAGACGAATCTTCATGCTGCCTGTTATCAGGAGATCGAGCAGGGGTTTCACAAAAAATTCTGCTATATCACAACAGCAGCCTGTCAGGTACTGGGAAAGCCGGATGACTGCAGGGAGCTGACTGTGCTGCGGGAGTATCGTGATACATACCTTGCCTCCCTTCCGGAAGGAGAGAAGATAATCCGGCGCTATTATGATGTGGCGCCTTCCATCGTAAAGCATATCAATCAGCAGCAGGATTCGGAGACAGTCTATCAGAATATATGGAAGATTTATCTGCAGCCCTGTATTGATCTGATCGATGCAGACAGACCGGAGGAATGCAGGATACTATATGAAGAGATGGTGAACTCTCTGGAAGAAAAATATTTCATGGCATAGTGAATCAAAGCGGCGGTCAGACGACTTTACAGGATGTCCGGCCGCTTTTTTATGTGAATATGTTTTCTTTTTCTGGAAATAATGATTGGATGAAAGCCGGGCATTATTTTATGGAAAAGGAGTACAATGTATGGGAGAGACAGTCAGAAAAGAAGAAGAAAATGAAACGCCGGAAAACGAAAAAGATCAAAGAGAAGCGATTCGCGAGACCGGAGATATCACCTTAAACCGCAGGATACATCTGCTCTCTGTGATCGGAGAAATAGAAGGCCATGAATGCCTTCCGGGCAATTCGAAAACTACAAAGTATGAACACGTACTGCCCAAACTGGCGGCCATCGAAGACAGCACAGAGATCGACGGTCTGCTGATCCTGCTGAATACCGTGGGCGGTGATGTGGAAGCAGGACTCGCCATTGCTGAAATGATAGCATCCATCAGCAAGCCGACGGTCTCTCTGGTTCTGGGGGGCAGTCATTCTATCGGAGTCCCCATTGCAGTATCCACAGATTATTCTTTCATCGTAAAGACAGGAACCATGGTGATCCATCCGGTCCGCATGAGCGGCACAGTCATCGGAGCCCCCCAGACCTATGACTATTTCCGCCAGATGCAGGACCGCATCCTTGGCTTCATCGCCGATCACTCCCGGGCAGACCGCAGCCGCCTGGAAGAACTGATGCTGGACACCGGCATGCTGACCAAAGACCTGGGCACGATTCTGGTAGGACGGATGGCCGTGGATGAAGGCCTCATCAACGAAGTGGGTGGTATCAGCGACGCCCTGAAGAAACTGGAGGAACTGATCCGGGAACGCAGGGACAGATCACGATTTTGTCCTGAAACAATACAATAATATCATTGCCATCATAATGTAAAACAATAAGAACAGCGGAGGGAGATGATCCTTCCGTTGTTTTTTAATTTCATAGTGCGGCACTCATTTTTATGAATATATTGAAAATCTAAAAATCAATGGTACAATAAAGCTGAGACAAATAATTAAAACGACAGTGACTATGGAAAATAGAAAAATGGGGTGATAACAGACATGGGTGTGTATTTTAATCCGAATAATGAAAGCTTTGCAAGCGATAAAAGAAGTCAGATTTATATTGATAAGACAGGGCTCCTGGAGTATCTGAATGGGGTTCTGGGAACCAGTAATAAGTGTATTGCAGTAAGCCATGCCAGACGCTTTGGAAAGTCCCATGCCGCCGGAATGATTGACGTTTACTATAGCCTTGGCAGTGATTCTTCTGATCTGTTTGCCGGTACGAAGATTTCTGAAAATAAAGATTACAGGAAGTATCTGAATCAGTATAATGTGATTCATCTGGATATTTCTTCAAGCCTGCCATGGTAGTGGAACTAAAGTATAACCAGTCTGCGGACACGGCAATCCGGCAGATTAAGGAAAAGAGATGCCATGGGACACTCTCAGACTATCATGACAGGATCCTCCTGGTAGAGATCAATTATGATGCAGAGGGAAATGGACAGGTAAAAAACAGCCCCCATTTTTTTGAAGAACAGCCCTTGTGAGAACCGGAAGAGTTTGCTATAATTGCTGTGTATGCACAGTATCAGTCTTGACGGAGGCACATCATGAGTATCATTCAATCACTTTTACTTGGGATCGTACAGGGGATCACAGAATTCCTTCCAGTGAGCAGTTCCGGACATCTGGCGATTTTGCAGAATATCTTTCATATAGAGACAAACGGGAGTATGCTGTTTGACATCATGCTTCATATCGGCACTCTGATTGCAGTATTCATCGTATATTATAAGGACATCTGGCGGATGATCCTGGAAACGTTCCGTATGATCGGGACTGTTTTTGCGAATATCAGAATCTTTTTCCTGAACAGGATACATAAAACTGCATTTCACTATAAGAAAATCATAAATAACAACTACCGGAAATTTGTGATACTTATTCTGGTGTCAACAGTTCCCACCGGGATCATTGGTATTCTGGGGAAAGATCTGGTAGAGATGGCGTCCGGCACGCTTCTGATTCCCGGGATATGTCTGTGGATCACAGGTGTGCTGCTGATGATCGCGGATCTGACTCCAGATTCCAGGAAAATGCCCAGACAGGTGACCTACAGAGAAGGATTGCTGATCGGCATCGCTCAGGGTCTGGCTACTTTACCGGGACTTTCCAGATCCGGTACCACGATTGCTGTCTGTCTGATGCTGGGACTTGAGAGAAAATTTGCGGTGAAATATTCTTTCATCCTCTCGATTCCGGCGGTTCTCGGGGCAGCGGTGCTGGAGATCGGAGATGTGATCGCTGAGCCGATGGCGATGAGTGAGTTCGGAATCTATGCTGCAGGTATGGCAGCCGCAGCTGTTGTCGGTTATGTGTGTATCAAGACCATGCTTGTGGCAGTGAAAAATAAGAAATTCAGTTATTTTTCCTATTATTGTTTTGCAGCAGGAGCGCTTGCCGTTGCAGGCCGTTTTTTCATGGGATGATAAAAGGACTCAGGGACAGGAAAATTCCGGCGCATTCAGACTTATGACATTTGTATTATTATGAACTTAGAAGGAGGCAGTCTGTTTGGCATCTAAAACAAACAACCATTCAAAATCGCAGGCAGAAAATCAGACAAAGAAGACTTCTGCCGCGAAGAAGACTTCCTCCGGTGCTTCTGCCGGAGGAAAAAAGAAAAATGTGAAAAAGGCTCCGCAGGTACAGCGGACCGTTCCGGAATTGCGGGAACCGGAGAGATCAAATCCTGAGATTACGCAGGAGGCTGTTATCTGGCTGGTTCTGGCATTTTCTGTTTTTGCATTTATCAGTTATTTTGGAATCGGAGGATATATCGGTTCTGTGATCAGTGATGTGAGTTTCGGACTGTTTGGAATCATGGCGTATCTGCTGCCGCTCCTTGTGTTTCTGGCAGCAGCTTTTTTGATTTCCAATAAGGGGAACCACATTGTGGGATTCAAACTTGCTTCATCGGCAGGGTTGTATCTTTGCCTGTGCAGTCTGATGGAGCTTATGGTCAATGGATATCAGCCGGAGATCCGGATCGACAAGCTGTATTCTGACAGTGCCGCACTGAAAACCGGCGGCGGTGCAGTGGGCGGTGCGGTCTGCTCTTTATTCTGTCCGGCTCTTGGAAGTGTGGGAGCAGGGATAGTGATCTTCATTCTGGTAATCGTATGTCTGGTGATCCTGACGCAGAAATCACTGTTTGCCGGTATGAAGCATCAGGGAGAGAGGGTTCGCCGCGGCGCACAGGTATCAAAAGAAAAAAGAGCGGAAAAAAAAGAAATCAGACAGCAGGAACGGATGCACCGGGAGCAGCTCCGGCAGGAGAGAAGACAGCAGGAGGAAGAGGAGCGCAGGATTCTGCAGGAGAGAAGACAGCAGGAAGAAGAGGCGCGCAGGATCCGGCAGGAGGAAATACTTCGGGCAGATCCCCAGTCCGGACTTCCGGAGGATGTACAGGTGGTGCTTCCCCAGTATGCCCGGATGGAGACGCAGGAATGGACCAGAAAGCCCCGTGCCGGCAGATCGAAAAAATCTGCAGATGGAGAGCGGGAAACGATTTCCGCGGGGAGTATGCAGGGAGCACCGGAGGTCAGGACCAGTCTTGAGGTACCGGTGATTTTTCCATCCACTCCCAGAGAGAGGAGAATGGATCACCGTGTGACCGGTATGACGATGGATACTACCATTGAGGAGCTGTATGAACCATCATCTGCACCGGAGAAAAAGAACAGAACCAGGAAAAAGACCGGGACAAGAGCAAGTGTATCTGCTTTCCCGGGGAATGACAGTGATACATGCTATATCAGTCTGGATCGTCAGGAGTCCCGGAAAAAGCCTGACAGGACAGAATCACCCGCAGACAATCAGGATGAGAAGACGGCAGAGTATCCGGAAGTTCATATCCGGGGACTTTCTGATGATCCAGAGACATCTGAGGAGCCGGAAACAGTATTTTCTCATCAGGATGATGCCGGTATAGAAGAAATGGCAGATGAACAGTTCGAAGATTATCCGGAAGAGACGGAGGATCAGGAACCGGAACTGATCGAAGAGCCAGAACTCCTGGAAGAGTCAGAGGAGCTTGAAGTACAGGAGACTATGGATGATCTGGATGCACCGGGATCACAGATGGCTCCGGAAGAACGGAAAGTATCTGCCGGATCTTCTTCCTGGTCGGATATCTGGGCGGACGAGACGGATCTGAATCGTGGAGGCACATCCGGAACGGTATTTTCTGAACCGGTGAAAAAGCCGGCTGCGGAGAATACACAGGAGTGTCCCGGGGATGAGGGGGAAGAGGTCAAAAAGGAATCCCATGGGGCATCCCCCAAAAAGAATCCCAGATCTTCTCAGAAAGAAATTCAGGCCGGGATTGCCTCGGTGGAAGCTGAAATGGCAAAAACTGCGGAAGTGGTAAAACGGGAATACGTTTTCCCGCCTCTGGAGCTTCTGAAAAAAGGAAAGGGACGCAATAACAGCTCCCAGGAGCAGGAGATACGAAAAACAGCAGCCAAGCTGCAGCAGACATTGGACAGCTTTGGAGTCCGTGTGACAGTGACGGATGTGAGCTGCGGTCCTGCAGTGACACGCTACGAGCTGCAGCCGGAACAGGGAGTGAAGGTCAGCCGTATTGTCAGTCTGGCAGATGACATCAAACTGAACCTTGCGGCGGCAGATATCCGTATTGAAGCTCCGATACCCGGCAAGGCAGCGGTGGGAATCGAAGTACCGAACGCAGAAAACAGTGCCGTGATGCTTCGTGATCTTCTGGAGTCTGAGGAGTTCAAAAAACATTCTTCGAAGCTGGCCTTCGCCACCGGAAAGGATATCGCAGGCAAAGTGGTGGTGTCGGATATTGCCAGGATGCCTCACCTGCTGATCGCCGGAGCTACCGGTTCCGGTAAGTCCGTCTGCATCAACACGCTGATCATGAGTATTCTGTATAAAGCCAGCCCGGAAGATGTGAAGCTGATCATGATCGACCCGAAGGTGGTGGAGTTGAGCGTATATAACGGGATTCCCCATCTGTATATCCCCGTGGTGACTGATCCGAAAAAGGCAGCAGGGGCGCTGAACTGGGGTGTGGCTGAAATGACTGACCGTTACAACAAGTTTGCGGAGATGGGAGTCCGGAATCTGAAAGGCTACAATGAAAAAGTAGAATCTCTGGCGGACATCGAGGATGAGAACAAACCGAAGAAGCTGCCCCAGATCGTCATCATCGTGGACGAGCTGGCAGACCTGATGATGGTGGCGCCGGGGGAGGTGGAGGATTCCATCTGCCGTCTGGCACAGCTGGCCCGGGCGGCGGGCATCCATCTGATCATTGCTACCCAGCGGCCTTCCGTCAATGTCATCACCGGACTGATCAAGGCCAACATGCCCTCGAGGATCGCTTTTTCCGTCTCCTCCAGTGTGGATTCCAGAACCATCATAGACATGGGAGGTGCTGAAAAGCTTCTTGGAAAGGGTGATATGCTGTTTTACCCTCAGGGTTATCAGAAGCCGGCCCGGGTGCAGGGCGCCTTTGTATCGGATGAAGAAGTGGCAGACGTGGTCGATTTCCTGAAAGACCAGAACATGGCAGAAGCCTACGACAGCGAGATGGAAGAGCAGATCGCGAAGGTTGAGCAGGCGGTATCCTCCGCCAGAGGTTCCGATGATGTGGACGCTCTGTTTCACGAGGCGGGAAAATTCATCATCGAGAAAGACAAAGCTTCCATCGGTATGCTGCAGAGAGTATTCAAGATCGGATTCAACCGGGCGGCCCGTATCATGGATCAGTTGTCAGAGGCGGGGGTCGTGGGGCCGGAGGAAGGCACAAAGCCCAGAAAGATCCTGATGACGCTGGATGAATTTGAACAGTTATAATTATCAAAATTTGTCGTTGAATTTTTGTGCAGATTGTTTTATACTGAAAACGTATGAGAATTTACCTATGATAGAGGTATATTCCTTGTGTTACTAAAGCGGCTGGGCAGAGAGCGGAGCGCTTTGTCCTGCTGTAAAATAATATGGAGGTAGAATATGTATAAGATTTTAAAAGCAGGAAAGCTTGCAGGCAACATCTACGAGATGGTTGTAGAAGCACCGCGTGTTGCAAAGCGCTGTCTGCCGGGACAGTTTATCATTGTGAAGGCAGATGAAGTAGGTGAGCGTATTCCGCTTACAATCTGCGATTATGACCGTGAGGCAGGTACGATCACAATTGTATTCCAGCCGATCGGAGCGTCCACAGAGAAGTTTACCAGACTCCAGGCAGGAGATTCCTTCCGCGATTTCGTAGGACCTCTTGGATGTCCGTCTGACCTTTGCATGGAGGAGAATCTGGAAGAAGTTAAAAATAAAAAGATCCTTTTTGTTGCCGGCGGCGTAGGTACTGCGCCTGTATATCCTCAGGTAAAGTGGCTGCATGAGCACGGGATCGACGCGGATGTGATCATCGGTGCCAAGACCAAGGATCTCGTGATCATGGAGGACAAATTCAAAGCAGTAGTGGGAAATCTTTACATTACTACAGATGACGGTTCCTACGGCAGAAGCGGTATGGTTACCAAGGTGATCGATGACCTGATCACAAATGAAGGCAAGACATACGATCACTGTGTTGCCATCGGACCGATGATCATGATGAAGTTCTGCTGCCTGACGACCAAGAAATATAACCTGAAGACAGTTGTCAGCATGAACCCGATCATGGTAGACGGTACCGGTATGTGCGGAGCATGCCGTGTGATCGTTGGAGATGAAGTGAAGTTCGCATGTGTGGACGGACCGGAGTTTGACGGACACAAGATCGACTTTGATGCTGCAATGAAGAGACAGGCCCTGTACAAGACAGAAGAAGGCAGAGCACTGCTGAAGCTGCGTGAGGGTGACACACATCACGGCGGATGCGGAAATTGCGGAGGTGACAAATAATGGCAGACGTATTGAAGAAAGTTCCTGTCAGAGAGCAGGAGCCGAAGGTAAGAGCTACGAATTTTGACGAGGTATGTCTCGGATACAATAAAGAAGAAGCAATGGAAGAGGCAGCCCGCTGCCTGCACTGCAAGAATGCAAAGTGTGTACAGGGATGTCCGGTAAATATCAATATCCCGGATTTCATCGGAGAAGTAAAGGAAGGCAACTTTGAGAAAGCATATCAGGTGATCTCTCAGTCCAGCGCACTTCCGGCTATCTGCGGCCGTGTATGTCCGCAGGAGAGCCAGTGTGAAGGCAAGTGCATCCGCGGTATCAAGGGTGAGGCTGTTTCCATTGGTAAGCTGGAGCGTTTCGTTGCTGACTGGGCAAGAGAGAACGGAATCAAACCGGCTGCTCCGGAGCAGAAGAACGGCCGTAAGGTCGCAGTGATCGGATCCGGTCCTTCCGGCCTGACCTGTGCAGGCGATCTGGCTAAGCTTGGCTACGATGTTACGATCTTCGAGGCGTTGCATGAGGCAGGCGGAGTGCTTGTTTACGGTATTCCGGAGTTCCGTCTTCCGAAGCTGGACGTTGTGGCAAAGGAAGTAGAGAATGTGAAGTCTCTCGGCGTAAAGATCGAGACAAATGTTATCATCGGCAAATCTGTTACGATCGACGAGCTGATGGATGAGGAAGGTTTTGAAGCAGTATTTATCGGTTCAGGTGCAGGTCTTCCGATGTTCATGGGTATTCCGGGTGAGACAGCCAAGGGCGTATTCTCAGCCAATGAGTACCTGACCAGAAATAACCTGATGAAGGCATTCCGCGAGGATTACGATACACCGATCGTACACGGCAAGAAGGTAGCCGTAGTCGGCGGCGGAAACGTTGCTATGGATGCTGCGCGTACTGCACTCCGTCTCGGAGCAGAAGTACATATCGTATATCGCAGAAGTGAAGCAGAGCTTCCGGCCCGTGCAGAAGAAGTGCATCACGCAAAGGAAGAAGGCATCATCTTTGACCTTCTGACCAATCCGAAGGAGATCCTTGTGGATGAGAACGACAGCGTGAGAGGAATGAAGTGCGTTCGTATGGAGCTTGGTGAGCCGGATGCATCCGGAAGAAGACGTCCGGTGGAGGTTCCGGGTTCTGAGTTCGAACTGGAGCTGGATACAGTGATCATGTCTCTGGGTACTTCACCGAATCCGCTGATCTCTTCTACGACGATCGGTCTGGATACCAACCGTAAGAAATGTATCATCGCTGATGAGACCACAGGTCAGACTTCGAAAAACGGCGTATTTGCCGGCGGTGATGCGGTGACAGGTGCTGCTACCGTGATTCTTGCGATGGGTGCCGGCAAGGCAGCTGCCAAGGGCATTCATGAGTTCCTGAGTGCAAAATAAGATAAACATAGCATAAAGTCAGCAGAAAAATTCTTTGCAGACCAGGCCCTGACTACACAGTAATGTGCAGGTCAGGGCTTTTTGCCTGAAAAGAAGCAGTCGCGTATTTGGAAGGCGGTGTATCAGAAGCAGGAGGACAAAGGATGAAACTGGATAAAAGATTTTTGCTGTGTTATACGGATACAGGAGCTGATGGATTGAGACATTCCTACAGTGCGTGGTTTTGCTCAGAGGAGGAATTACACAGATTTATAGGGAAGAAAAAGAAAAAAGGATTTTTTCAGGACGATTTTGCAATTGAAATAAAGAACTATCGATTGATTCAATTATAAACCATATATAGAAAAGATACACCACCTTTCAAAAAATTTACTGGTATTTTACATAACATATCAATGGATTTTACGGCATAGTGGTATGTTACATGTGAAATATAACAGGAAATGAGGCGAGAGGATGACACAGTATCAGAAAAAGTTTCTTTTAAAAAGAATGATATTCTGGACGTTCTTGTTTGGGGTGATTGCTGCCGGGGCAGCATGGCTGGGAGATATGACAGGAGCATATCACAGCGGATGGATGACAGCAGTCATCATATCTCTGGCAGGAGGCTATTTCCCGGGGCTGCTTGGAGGTATCTGGAGATTGTTCCGGGAACAGAATACGGAAGCAAAATACATGGTGATAAAATGAGAAGAGCAGGTGCTGATGCCTGCTCATTTTGTGTTTACCGTCTGGAATCGACTATTTTGGTGAGCTCACCGGTGTGTGTGTTGATCACGTAACCGCCCACCTGCACATCCTTCGGAATCAATGGATGATGTCGGATTAAATCTACATTTTCACGTACAGAGTCTTCCACAGAGTCAAAGCCTGCAAGCCATTTCTCAAAGTCAACGCCGCAGTATTTGATCATATTGATCGATTCTTCCGTAATACCGCGGGCTTTCATATGTTCGATCATCATATCGCTGTCAATATGCTGAACACCGCAGTCGGTATGACCGATCACCATAATTTCATTGACTCCCAGTTCGATGATCGCTACCAGAAGGCTGCGGATCACACTTCCGAAAGGACTGGAAATGACGCCTCCGGCATTTTTAATGATCTTCACATCTCCGTTTTTAATACCGAGAGCCGCCGGAAGAAGCTCTACCAGACGGGTATCCATACAGGTAAGGATTGCAATTTTTTTGTTCGGGTATTTTCCGGTACTGTACTTTTCATACTGCTTTTCTGCGACAAATTTACGGTTATAATCCAGCATTGTTGAGATTTCTGATTCCATAAATTTTCCTCCCGTTTTTATTTATTACTGTTGAGAATGAATATATCATACCATCAATTTACACAGGATGTCAATCGATGGATGAAAATATGGGACTGTATAAATGTGAAAAAAGTATAAAAAGAACTTAAGAAAAAGTAAAAGATTGTATGATTTGTTGAAAAAACAGGTGTTGTATGGTATGATAAAACAAGAATAAGAAAAGGCCGTATTCAGGAGCGGCTTCCGTGCGTTTCAGGACAGAGTACTTATACTGCATAAGAGAAAGGAAAGTATATGAATATATTATTTTATCTGGTTCCCAAAAGTGAAGTGATGTATCTTTTTGATGATTATTCAATGCGTCAGGCGCTTGAAAAGATGGAGTATCATAAATACAGCGCAGTACCGATTATTACCCGTGACGGGCGCTATTTCGGTACTCTGACAGAGGGAGATATCCTCTGGGAGCTGAAAAAGAGACAGACCATGAACATTCAGGATGCTGAAAATATACAGCTGAGACATATGCAGAGGAAGAGGGATAATCAGCCGGTCAATGTAAACTGCAATATCGAGGATCTGGTGATGACTTCCATGAATCAGAATTTTGTCCCGGTGATCGATGACAATGGTATTTTTATTGGGATCGTGACCAGAAAGAGCATCATTGAGTATTGCTACAGACGATATAAAAAGTATGAGCGGTTTGAACATATGGAGATGGAAGATCAGATCCGTATGATGGAGACCATGTGATTCTGCACCCTCGTAAGTGAAATATCAGACTGAGTTTTTGTTATAGCTTTTTAATATGAAATGCAGCCCCTGCAGTTCTATCTGCCGGAGGCTGTTTTTTTGTTACTGTACAGATTTCATTGTCCCGCGAGGGTTTTCGTAAGAAAATCCCGAGTTTTGACAGCAAAAATCCATTTGCGAAGCAAATTTTGCATGGATTTTTGCGCATTACCGGAACGGAGTGAACAGTAACGTTTTCTTTGTGAATTCTGGCCTGAAAACTTGAATATTCCGCCGGTTTGTGATAAAGTGGTAACCAAAATTTGTAATCTGTAACGGTACAGAGCCAGATATCATTTCACAAAAAAGGCTTTGGACAACTGAGATTTCAGTAAAAAACGGGGGAATTGTAATTATGAGGAAGTTGATACGTTGCTGGTTGATTGCTGCCTGTATTATGGCAGGCCTTCTTCTCTGGACACAGACTGCGGCTGCGTCTGAGACGGAGGGGGAAACAGAGTCCGCTGATCAGGCGGTCAGTGTGACAGGTACGCCCGGATGGTATACCGAGGGGGATCACAGTTATTACTATAGCTCACGGGGCAGACTGTGTACCGGCTGGGTGAGGATCCAGAAAAACTATTATTATTTTCGGAAAACGGCTGAGGGAGATTACCCGGCAGGAAGTATGGTGACTGGGTTCCTGAAGATCGGTACAAAACGGTATTATTTTTCGAAAAAAGGGATCATGCAGACCGGCTGGCTGAAGCTGAAGGGGAAATACTATTATTTTCAGGAGACAGGAAACATAGGTATCATTGGCGGTGCCCGGAGCGGTCTGACTATAATCGATGGCGCCAGATATTACTTCAGCGGGAGCGGGTATGCTCTGACCGGCTGGCAGACCTATAAGAGTTATAAATATTACTTTGCAGATACCGGAACAGCCGGCAGCTACGGAAAAGCATATTCCGGAGGCTGGAAGAAGATCGGAGGCTCCTGGTATTATTTCAGTAAAAAGGGAATCCTTCAGACCGGAAAATGGATCGGCTCCTATTACGTCGATCAAAATGGAAAGCGACTGAAAAGTACGGTGACTCCCGATGGATGGATTGTAAATAAAAACGGTGTCAGGACGAAGAAAGCGTCCGGCTGGGTCACCCTGAAAGGGGATTATTATTACTATAAGAATGGAGTCGCCCTGACCGGATGGCGTAAGATCAGCGGCAAATATTATTACTTTAACGCAAAGGGCGTCCGTCAGACCGGTCTTCTGAAGATTGGAACGAATACTTATTATCTTGATGAGAGCGGTGTCCGCCAGACCGGCTGGATGAGGATCGATGGTAAAAAGTATTACTTTAAGAGCAACGGAAAAATGGCGGTCAATACCACCGTTGACGGCGTGAAAATCGGCTCGGACGGAAAGGCGGATGTGGATGTTTCTGTCCTGCTGATCGCCGGACACGGTCAGGGAGATGTGGGCGCCAGCAGTATCATAGGCGGGAAGAGCTATGAAGAATACAGGTATACAAGAGAGTTTGCGACCCTGATCTATCAGAGTCTGAAGGGCAGAAGCTCCAGAATGTCTGTGACCATGTATGATCAGGATTATGACTGCTATAAAGTGGTGGCGGGATATGCAGAAGGTCCGGGCCCCAATTTTGAAGCATATGATTATGTGCTGGAGGTCCATTTCAATGCAACGGCACCTCAGCTCAAGGATCTGAATGGAGACGGAGCTTACAAGGGAGTGGGTATTTACATCAATTCAGCCAAGAAAGACTACTCACTGGATGCCCGGATCGTGAATGCGGTGGCCGGGACAGGATTTAAAGTGTGGGGCTGCGGTGTCTTTGCCAGCGCAGGACTGCTGAATGCGAAGACCTGCCAGCTGAAAAATGTTTCCTATGGCCTGCTGGAGACGGCGTTTATTGATGACAGAGATGATATGAAATTTTATCTGACTCACCGGAAAGCCATGGCAAAAGCAGTTGCTGATACCATAGTGGCATATTTCGGACTTTAACAAAGGATTGACAAAGAATCTAATAGTTGGTAGAATATTGAAAGTTAATGTCGATGATGATGGGAGACAGATGACGAGTAAAGATAAGAAGCAGAGGTATGTGATATGAAAAAAAGAGTGTTATCTTTGCTGGTGGACAACACCTCCGGTGTATTGAGCCGTGTGGCCGGACTTTTCAGCAGACGCGGTTATAATATTGACAGTCTTACTGTAGGTGAGACGGCTGATCCGAGATATTCCCGCATGACAGTAGTCGCATCCGGGGATGAGATGATTCTGGATCAGATCACAAAGCAGCTGGCGAAGCTGATCGATGTAGTGGATATCAAGATTCTCGGCGAGGAGACAAGTGTCAGCCGTGAGCTTGTACTGGTGAAGGTTCGTGTGGATGCGAAAGACAGACAGTCTGTGATCTCTATGGTGAACGTATTCCGCGGCAGTATTATCGATGTGGGCTCCGATTCACTGATCATTGAGCTGACAGGACAACAGTCCAAGCTGGATGCGTTTATTCAGCTGCTTGACGGTTATGAGATACTGGAGCTTGCACGCACAGGTATTACCGGATTGTCCAGAGGATCAGATGACGTCCGTTATCTGTGATCCGCATCGGTTCCGATTGATATTCAGAAGAAAAGGCAATATTCAAATACCTTTTTGATAAATTAAGAAAAAGTGAGGATGAAAAAATGGCAGCAAACATTTATTATCAGAAAGACTGCAACCTTTCATTACTGGAAGGAAAGACCATTGCGATTATCGGTTACGGCAGCCAGGGACATGCACATGCGCTGAATGCAAAAGAGTCAGGATGCCATGTGATCATCGGCCTTTATGAGGGCAGCAGATCCTGGGCAAAGGCAGAGGCACAGGGATTTGAAGTATACACTGCAGCAGAAGCAGCAAAGAAGGCAGATATCATCATGATCCTGATCAATGATGAGAAGCAGGCAGAGCTTTACAAGAAAGACATCGAGCCGAACCTGGAAGAGGGCAACATGCTGATGTTCGCTCACGGTTTCAACATTCATTACGGATGCATCGTACCGCCTTCTTATGTAGACGTTACCATGATTGCTCCGAAGGGACCGGGACACACGGTAAGAAGTGAGTACCAGGCAGGCAAGGGCGTTCCGTGTCTGGTAGCTGTTCATCAGG
>JAQXWO010000242.1 GCA_029225485.1 Lachnospiraceae bacterium | reverse complement strand
GTGTCCTACTACGACTACTACCAGCCCGAGGCCTACGTTCCATCCTCCGATACCTACATTGCCAAGGATTCGGCCATCAACGATGAGATCGACAAGCTCCGTCTGTCGGCGACGGCTTCTCTGGTGGAGCGCAGGGATGTGATCATTGTGTCCAGTGTGTCCTGTATTTACGGGATCGGCAGCCCGGCGGATTACAAGGAGATGGTGGTGTATCTGCGCCAGGGACAGGAGCGGGACAGGGATGAGGTCATGAGGGCGCTGATCGATATTCAGTATGACAGGAATGAGATGGATTTTCACCGCGGTACCTTCCGGGTCCATGGAGATGTGCTGGAGATTTTTCCGGCGAATGCAGATGATTATGCGTACCGGGTGGAGTTTTTCGGAGATGAGATCGACCGGATCACGGAGATCGATGTGCTGACCGGTGAGATCAAAAAGCAGCTGGAATTTATTGCGGTCTTTCCTGCCTCTCATTATGTGGTGGCCATGGATAAGATCCTGCAGGCATGCCGTTCGATCGAGGATGAGCTGGAGGAGCGGGTGGCATACTTTAAGAGCGAGGACAAGCTGCTGGAAGCCCAGAGGATCTCGGAGCGGACAAATTTTGATATTGAGATGCTCCGGGAGACGGGATTTTGTTCCGGTATTGAGAATTATTCCCGTCATCTGGCAGGACTTCCGGCAGGGGCGACTCCGCTGACACTGCTGGATTATTTTGGGGATGATTTTTTGCTGATTATTGACGAGTCCCACAAGACGATCCCACAGGTGCGGGCCATGTACGCAGGAGATCAGTCCCGGAAGACGACGCTGGTGGATTATGGGTTCCGCCTTCCGTCGGCCAAGGACAACCGTCCGTTGAATTTTGAAGAATTTGAGAGTAAACTGGATCAGGTGATGTTTGTCTCAGCGACGCCCGGAGATTATGAGGCGGAGCATGAGCTGCTGCGGGCTGACCAGATCATCCGCCCCACCGGACTTCTGGATCCGGATGTGGAGGTGCGTCCGGTGGCAGGGCAGATCGATGACCTGATTGGAGAGATCAATAAGGAGACGGCAGCGGGGAATAAGGTGCTCGTGACGACTCTGACCAAGCGTATGGCGGAGGATCTGACGGATTATATGAAAGAGGCAGGCATCCGTGTGAGGTATCTGCATTCGGATATTGATACGCTGGAGCGGACGGAGATCATCCGGGATATGCGTCTTGATGTGTTTGATGTGCTGGTGGGCATCAATCTTCTGCGAGAGGGTCTGGATATTCCGGAGATCTCTCTGGTGGCGATCCTGGATGCGGATAAGGAAGGCTTTCTGAGATCCGCTGTTTCTCTGATTCAGACCATCGGCCGTGCGGCCCGGAATGCCCAGGGGCACGTGATCATGTATGCGGATACGATGACGGATTCAATGAAGATCGCCATCGATGAGACGAAGCGCCGCCGCGAGATTCAGGAATCATATAACAAAGAGCACGGGATCACGCCGACGACCATCAAAAAGGCTGTCCGGGATCTGATCAGTATTTCCAAAGAGGTGGCTCAGGAAGAGAAGAAAATGGAAAAGGATCCGGAATCGATGGATCGTGCAGAGCTGGAAAAGCTGATTGCGGAGGTCCAGAAGCAGATGAAGAAGGCAGCTTCCGAGCTGAATTTCGAGGCGGCGGCAGAGCTGCGTGACAAGATGATCCAGCTGAAAAAGCATCTGCAGGAGATGGACTGATGCAGGGATTTTGGACTGCAGGAAAATGAACAGATACTGAGAGCAGAAAACAGGAGTGAATTCATGGATATTTATAAGGATAAAAAAGGATATATCAGGATACGGGGAGCAAATGAGCATAATCTGAAAAATGTCAGTCTGGACATTCCGCGGAATCAGTTTGTGGTACTTACGGGCCTTTCCGGCTCGGGGAAATCCTCCCTGGCATTTGATACGATCTATGCGGAGGGGCAGAGAAGATATATGGAGTCCCTGTCTTCTTATGCAAGGCAGTTCCTGGGGCAGATGGAAAAGCCGGATGTAGAGAGCATCGAGGGACTTCCGCCGGCGATCTCCATTGATCAGAAGTCCACAAACCGGAATCCCAGATCTACTGTGGGAACGGTGACAGAGATCTATGATTATTTTCGTCTGCTGTACGCGCGCATCGGGATTCCTCACTGTCCCAAATGCGGGAAGGAGATCCGGAAGCAGAGCGTGGATCAGATGGTGGATCAGCTGATGGAGCTGCCGGAGCGCACGAAGATCCAGCTGCTTGCGCCTGTGGTGCGGGGGCGCAAGGGAGAGCATGTGAAACTGCTGGAACAGGCAAAGCGCAGCGGATATGTGCGGGTTCAGATCGATGGAAATATGTACGAATTGTCAGAGGAGATCCATCTGGAGAAAAACATCAAGCACAATATTGAAATCGTGGTGGACCGTCTGGTGATCAAGCCGGGCATTGAGAAGCGTCTGACAGATTCTCTTGAGACGGTGCTGAATCTGGCGGGAGGTCTGGCCGTTGTAGATGTGCAGGGGGCAGAGCCGATCCGGTTCAGCCAGAGCTTTTCCTGTCCGGACTGCGGCATCAGTATTGATGAGATCGAGCCCAGGAGCTTTTCATTTAATAATCCGTTCGGAGCCTGCCCGGACTGTTTTGGCCTGGGGTACAAGATGGAATTTGACGAAGATCTGATGATCCCGGACAAGTCCCTCAGTATTCTGGAGGGGGCCATAGCTGTCACCGGATGGCAGTCCTGCACCGATTCCGGAAGCTTTACCAGAGCGATCCTGGATGCTCTGGCTCAGGAATACGGATTTGATCTTGCCACGCCCTTTCAGGATTATCCGGAAAAGATTCATGATATTCTGATTCATGGTACAAACGGGCATGAGGTAAAGGTACGGTATAAAGGTCAGAGGGGAGAAGGCGTCTACGATGTCGCTTTTGAAGGTCTGATCAAGAATGTGGAACGTCGCTATCGTGAGACGGGATCTGACACTATGAAGCAGGAATATGAGTCTTTTATGCAGATCACGCCCTGTAAGCTGTGCAAGGGGCAGAGGCTGAAAAAATCTGCTCTGGCAGTGACAGTCTGTGACAAAAATATTTATGAGATCACTTCCATGTCCATCGAGAACCTTCAGAAGTTTCTGGATGAAATGCAGCTGACAGACCAGCAGATCAAAATCGGTCACCAGATCGTGAAGGAGATTAAATCCAGGATCAAATTTCTGGTGGATGTGGGACTGGAGTACCTCAGCCTGGCAAGAGCTACCGCCACTTTGTCCGGCGGAGAGGCCCAGAGGATCCGTCTGGCGACCCAGATCGGTTCCGGCCTGGTGGGAGTGGCGTATATCCTGGATGAGCCTAGCATCGGTCTTCATCAGCGGGATAATGACAAGCTGCTCGGCGCGCTGAACCATCTGAAGGATCTGGGAAATACGCTGATCGTGGTGGAACATGATGAGGATACCATGCGCGCTGCGGACTGTGTGGTGGATATCGGCCCGGGAGCCGGAGAACACGGCGGGGAAGTGGTCGCCATGGGTACGGCTGAGGAAATCATGAAGAATGAGAGATCCATCACCGGTGCATACTTAAGCGGCAAGATCAGGATCCCGGTGCCGAAGGATCGGCGTATGCCGTCCGGATGGCTGGAGATACGGGGTGCACAGGAGAATAATCTGAAAAAGATCAATGTCAGGATCCCTCTGGGGGTGATGACCTGTGTTACTGGTGTATCCGGTTCGGGAAAAAGTTCTCTTGTCAATGAGATCCTGTATAAACGTCTGGCAAGGGATCTGAACCGTGCCAGAACGATACCGGGAAAGCATGAGGTGATCACCGGACTGGAACAGCTGGATAAGGTGATTAATATTGATCAGTCTCCCATCGGCCGTACCCCCAGATCGAATCCGGCTACTTATACAGGAGTGTTCGATCAGATCCGCGATCTGTTTGCGGCCACGGCAGATGCCAAGGCCAGAGGATATAAGAAAGGGCGTTTCAGCTTTAACATCAAAGGTGGACGCTGTGAATCCTGCAGCGGAGACGGAATCATCAAAATCGAGATGCATTTCCTGCCGGATGTCTATGTGCCCTGTGAAGTATGCCATGGCAAACGGTATAACAGAGAGACTCTCGAAGTAAAATATAAAGGAAAGAGTATCTATGACGTGCTGGATATGACAGTGGAAGAGGCCCTGAAGTTCTTTGACCACGTGCCGTCCATCAGGAGAAAGATCGAGACATTAAATGATGTGGGACTTTCCTATGTGAAGCTGGGGCAGCCGTCCACCACACTTTCCGGCGGAGAGGCGCAGCGCATCAAGCTGGCTGCCGAGCTGAGCAAGAGAAGTACCGGAAGGACGATTTACATCCTGGATGAGCCGACGACAGGTCTGCATTTTGCCGATGTGCACAAGCTGATCGAGATCCTTCACCGTCTGGCAGACGGCGGGAATACGGTGGTGGTGATCGAGCACAATCTGGATGTGATCAAGACAGCGGATTATATCATAGATATCGGGCCGGAAGGCGGAGACCGGGGCGGTACGATCGTAGCCACCGGGACACCGGAGCAGGTGGCAGAGTGCCCCGATTCCTATACCGGACAGTATGTGAAGAAATATCTGAACTGATTTACCGCACGGCAGGGGAATGTGTATCCTCTTTCAGTTGCGCATTGGAGGCCGCAGACTGCATGCAGGAGCATGTGGCCTGTGGCTGAAACGATTTTTAACCGGTGCCTTTTATGCAAAAGAAAAAGTCTGACTTGCGTCAGACTTTTTCAGGAAAGAGAAAAAATTGGGTTGAAAAATGTTTGCCCTGCGTATGAGCTATGCTCATACAATAAATGTTTGAGGGAGTACTTGGCAGCGTGTGGGGGCTGCCAAGTGTGAGTTATGAAATATGTTAGCTTGTTTGCTAACATGGTTATATCATAATCGAAAAATGTGTTCAAAGTATGTCCAGATTCTAAAAAAACAGGAAAAATAGTTAAGAAATAATTTAAGAATTCCAATTTGGATATAAACATGGTAAGATATTTGCGGCAGAATAAGAAGACAGACAGGAAATAAGCATAGAGAGGGGTAATAGATATGGCAGCGACCGATGTAGGAATCGATCTTGGAACCGCCAGTATTCTGGTATATGTACGTGGAAAAGGAGTGGTACTGAAGGAGCCGTCCGTAGTGGCCTATGACAGAGATACCAACAGGATCAAGGCAATCGGAGAAGAAGCAAGGCTGATGCTGGGCAGGACACCGGGCAATGTGATCGCGGTGCGCCCGATGCGCAAAGGGGTTATTTCCGATTATACAGTCACAGAACAGATGTTAAAGTATTTTATTCAGAAAGCCATCGGCAAGATGTCTTTCAGAAAGCCGAGAGTGAGCATCTGTGTACCCAGCAGCGTGACGGAAGTAGAGAAGAAGGCAGTGGAGGATGCCACCTATCAGGCAGGTGCCCGGGAAGTGCATATCATCGAGGAGCCGATTGCGGCAGCCATCGGAGCGGGGATCGACATCTCCAGACCCTGCGGGAATATGATCGTGGATATCGGCGGCGGTACCAGCGATGTGGCAGTGATCTCTCTGGACGGGATCGTGGTGAGTACCTCTATTAAAATAGCCGGGGATGATTTTGATGATGCCATTGTCAAGTATGTCCGGAAGAAATATAATCTCATGATCGGAGAACAGACGGCAGAGGAGATCAAGATCAATATTGGCACGGCCTTTGAAAAGCCGGAGCCAAAGGTGATGGAAGTCCGTGGAAGAGATCTGGTGACGGGACTCCCCAAGACGATCCGGGTGACATCGGAGGATACACGGGATGCGCTGAAAGAGGTGACAGGCCAGATCGTGGATGCAGTGCACAGTGTACTGGAGCGCACGCCGCCGGAGCTTGCAGCGGATGTGGTGGACCGCGGGATCGTGCTGACAGGCGGCGGTGCGCTTCTGAGCGGTCTGGAGGAGCTGATCGAAGCGCGTACCGGTATCAATACCATGACGGCAGAGGATCCCATGACGGCCGTGGCGGTAGGTACCGGACGGTTTGTGGAGCTGATGGCAGAACAGAGAAAGGTAAACTGACTGTCAGAAAAGGAAAAGAAGAAGTAAGGAGTACACAGAGATCATATGGAACAGCTGGAAGGGTATGTAGATCACATCATTTACCGGAATCAGGAAAACGGCTATACCGTGCTGGTGCTCGTCTCGGGGCAGGAGGAGACCACATGTGTGGGAATTTTTGCATGCATCAGTGAGGGAGAGCACATTGTGGCCCGGGGCCAGTTTGTGGCCCATGCCACTTACGGGGAACAGTTCAAGGTGACATCCTTTGAAGTAAAACAGCCGGCGGATGAAGAGGCCATGGAGCGCTATCTCGGTTCGGGGGCTGTCAAGGGAGTGGGCACAGCCCTGGCGGCGAGGATCGTGAGGAGATTTCATGACGATACTTTCCGGATCATTGAGGAAGAGCCGGAGCGTCTGGCGGAGATCAAGGGGATCAGTGAAAAAAAAGCCAGAGAGATCGCAGATCAGGTATATGAAAAAAGAGATATGCGGCAGGCCATGATGTTTCTGCAGCAGTACGGGATTTCTACATCCCTCAGTGTAAAGATATATCAGCGCTACGGCAGTGAGATCTACAAGGTGATCCAGGAGAACCCGTACCGTCTGGCAGATGATATTGAAGGAGTCGGTTTCCGCATTGCGGATGAGATTGCCGGCAGAGCAGGGATTCTTCAGGATTCCGAATACCGGATCAAATGCGGGCTGATGTATATTCTGTCTCAGGCTTCCGGGGAAGGTCATGTATATCTTCCTCAGGAGGAGCTGGTACGGAGAGCATCGGAACTGCTGGAAATTGTCCTGTCAGAGCCGGAGCAGTATCTGATGGATCTGGCTATCGATCATAAGACCGTGATCAAGGAAGAACAGGACTGCAGAAAGATCTACAGTGCATCTGCATACCATATCGAGCTGAATACTGCCAGGATGCTCAGTGAGCTGAATGTCAGAGGAGCGATCGATGAGGCGGTGATCCTGGAAAAGATCTCGGCGATTGAGAAAGCTTCCGGCACCTGTCTGGATGAGAACCAGCGTCCGGCTGTGATGGAGGCAGTGCGCTGCGGGCTTCTGGTGATCACGGGAGGTCCCGGCACAGGAAAGACGACCACGATCAATACGCTGATCACCTATTTTGAATCAGAGGGACTGGAGCTTTTGCTGGCTGCACCCACAGGCCGGGCGGCAAAACGGATGACGGAGGCCACCGGATTTGAAGCGAAGACGATCCACAGGCTTCTGGAGGTTTCCGGAGGGCCGGAGGGAGGCTCCGGAGGATTTGCAAAAAATGCGCAGAATCCGCTGGAAGCAGATGTGATCATTGTAGACGAAATGTCCATGGTAGACATTTACCTGATGCATGCCCTGCTCAGCGCTGTGACGGTAGGGACCAGACTGATCATGGTGGGAGATGTGAATCAGCTGCCCTCTGTGGGGCCGGGAAGTGTCCTGAAAGATATCATTTTATCTGAGTGTATTCAGGTGGTCCGGCTGACCCATATTTTTCGCCAGGCCTCCGAGAGCGATATTGTAGTGAATGCTCATAAGATCAACAGAGGCGAAAAGGTGACACTGGATAACAAGAGCCGTGATTTCTTTTTTCTGAAGCGGCAGGATGCCAACGTGATCATCAGTATTGTGATCCAGCTTGTGCGGGACAAGATGCCGAGATACGTGGATGCCTCCATGTATGACATTCAGGTGCTGACCCCCATGAGAAAGGGACTTTTGGGAGTAGAGCGGCTGAACCGGATCCTTCAGGAGTATCTGAATCCCCCGTCACAGGAGAAGAAGGAGCATGAGCAGGGAGAACGCCGGTTCCGCGAAGGCGATAAAGTCATGCAGACGAAAAATAACTACCAGATTGAGTGGGAGATCCGGGGACGGTACGGCGTGGTGGCTGAAAAGGGCCTGGGTATTTTTAACGGAGATATGGGAATCGTCCGGGAGATCAATACATATTCGGAGCGTATGACGGTAGAATTTGATGAGCACCGCATGGTGGAATATCCCTTTTCCGGTCTGGATGAACTGGAGCTGGCCTACGCGGTCACGATCCATAAATCACAGGGAAGCGAATATCCGGCTGTGGTGATTCCGCTCTTGTCCGGTCCCCGGATGCTGATGAACCGGAATCTGTTGTACACAGCTGTGACCCGTGCCCGAAAATGTGTGACGCTGGTGGGTGACGCAGTTACCTTTGAACAGATGATCGAAAATACGACAGAACAGAGACGCTATACGACTCTGGCACAAAGGATCAAAGATTTTTGTGCATGAAATGATTGCTGCTGTGAGAGACAGCAGGGGTGATCAGGAGATGGCTGACCGGGGAGAGAGTCAGGTATCTGAATGATAAAACAGGACATAAGAGAGAGGAACAGCAGATTACGGCAGCGGCTGCGAAGAACCGGAGAATTTTTACTGAGATTATTCTATCCGGTGCACTGTCCGGTCTGTGACCGGATCCTTTCTGTGGGAAGCTGCGGAGTATGTGATGACTGTGAACAAAAGCTTCCCTGGGCAATCCAGCCTCTGTGTATGAAATGCGGGAAAGTGCTGGAGGATGACCGCAGAGAATATTGCAGAGACTGTATGAAATATCCGCACCAGTATGACCGTGGGATCGCCGCCTTTGAGTACACAGGTAGTATGAGGCATTCTGTGCAGCAGATGAAATTTCATAATCGCAGAGATCATCTGGATTTTTATGCAGACTCCATGGTAAAACAGGGACAGCGGTGGATTGCAGCCTGGCGGCCGGATGTGATCATTCCGGTTCCCATGCACTGGAAAAAGAAGAATCAGCGGGGCTTTAATCAGTCAGAGCTTCTGGCAGAAAAAATAGGAAGGCAGACAGGAATTCCGGTACGCAGGGATATTGTAAAAAAGAGCAGAAATACGGCAGATCAGAAAACACTGTCGCAGGCAGAAAGAAGGAAAAATCTGGAAGCAGCATTTTGCCTGAAAAAAGATCCGGAAGGTATTCGGACTGTGCTTCTGGTGGATGATGTTTATACCACAGGCAGTACGGTGGATGCGCTGGCTTCGCTTTTAAAGAAAAATGGGGTAAAGTACGTATATTTTCTGGTTTTATGCATTGGAAAAGGATAAAAAATGTGGTACAATAAATCTAATTAGACTTGCAGTGATAAAAAATGAAAGGGGAAGTAAGATGAACAGCGTAAAAGTATGGCTGCAGACCAGTTTTTCTTGGCTTACAAGGCCTACCTATGCGATTACCCCTACTGACGTGTTGGAAATATTCATTCTGGCTTTTCTCGTGTACAATCTTCTTCTCTGGATCAAGAGCACGAGAGCCTGGACCCTTCTCAAGGGTATTATGGTGTTGGTAATCTGTGTATCGTTTGTATATCTCCTTCATATGGAGACGCTGAAATTTATTGTCAATCGTGGAATCGACATTGCGATCACCGCGGGAATTGTTATTTTTCAGCCGGAGCTTCGGAAGGCTCTGGAACAGTTGGGAGAGAAACAGATCGTTGCTTCACTGATTCCGATCGATTCATCCAGGTCGGTCACCGAGCGGTTCAGTGACAGGACGATCAATGAGATTGTAAAGGCTTCCGTTGAGATGGCAAAGGTCAAAACAGGAGCTTTGATGGTGATTCAGCAAAATGTGATGCTGCAGGAGTACGAGAGGACCGGGATCGTACTGGATTCGGTTGTTTCCAGTCAGCTTCTGATCAATATTTTTGAGCATAATACGCCTCTGCATGACGGAGCGGTCGTGATCAGGGAGAATCGTATTACGGCTGCAACCTGTTATCTTCCCCTGTCAGATAATATGCTTCTCAGCAAGGAGCTGGGGACGCGGCACAGAGCGGGAGTCGGGATCAGTGAAGTCACGGATTCTCTGACGATCATTGTTTCAGAGGAGACCGGCAGCATTTCAATTGCGTATAAAGGAGAGTTAAAGAGAAACGTTACGGCGGACGAACTGCGGGAGAGGCTGGTGATTCTTCAGAACAAATCAGTAACCTCCAGAAAGTTCGGGCTGTGGAAAGGCTGGAACAGGAATGAAACATAAATTTACCAGAAATCCCGGGCTGAAGATCGTGTCACTTGTTATGGCATTCCTGATCTGGATTCTGGTAGCAAATATCAATAATCCGACCGGGTCTCAGATTTTCAGGGGTGTGAAGGTCAAGATCATCAATCAGGACAGTGTCACAGATATCGATAAAGTATTTGATGTCATAGATGGAGATACCGTCACTCTCAAAGTGACGGAACGCCGGAAAATACTGGAAAATCTGAAAAACAGTGATTTTGAAGTAATTGCCGACATGGAAAATCTGAATGAGATGGATGCAGTTCCACTTTATGTTTCCTGCAGCAATGCAGCCGTCACCTGGGATGAGATAGAGATTTATCCGGCGTCGATCAAAGTGCAGCTGGAGCAGAAGACCCAGAGTGAGTTTCAGGTTTCGGTGACGACGGAGGGACAGGTTGCCAAGGGATATGAGGTAGGTACTACAGAAGTACTCAGCGGAAAGACGGTACAGGTGGCAGGACCGGAAAGCCTTCTGAAAAAAATCGGAAAAATCAGTGCTGTTGTGAATGTGACAGGAGTCTATTCTGATGTGGTAAAGACAGTGACACTGAAGGTATACGATAAAAATGAAGAACAGTTTCTGGAAAGTCAGATGGACCGGATCCAGATCAAAGATGCAGCCGGTGTGCTGCTTTCCGACAACAAGGTAAAAGTAAAGGTAAGCCTCTGGGAGATCATGAATGATATTCCTGTTGCGGTGGAGACCTCCGGGACACCTGCGGAAGGCTATCGTATCTCCAGTATTTCCACAGTGCCGGTGACTGTAAATCTGGTAGGGACCCGGGAGGCTCTTGCCAGGCTGGACGGCAAGGTGGTATTGAAAGAGCCCATTTCTGTAGAAGGAGCGTCCGAAAGTATCACGATAGATGTCGATCTTACAGAGTCCCTGGAAGATGTGGAGGGCATACGTCTTGTGGCGGATGCAGATCCTACCGTTACTGTTACTGTACAGATTGAAAAGACGGGAGATCGCACGGTGAATGTTCCTCTTTCCAGTCTGGAGCTTCTGAATAAGCCGGAAGGCATGACACTGACCTTTTCACCGGCAGACGCGATACCGGTGAGGATCCATTCGGATGATGAGAGTGTGTACAGTGTCAAAGAAAGTGACATTCACTGTTCTTTGGATCTAAGCAGATGTGTGGATGCCGGTAGTTATGAGATACCGGTAGAAATCGATTTGCCGGAGAGTTACGAACTGGTTTCTGAAGTTGTGATCGTAGTTACTTCAGAGAAGGAAGTAAAAGAGAATGAGGCGAATACGGAGGGATAAAAGGTGGTCAGCAAAAGAGTAATTGTCAGAAGTGAACAGGGCCTTCATCTCAGGCCGGCGGGTGAATTATGCAGAAGGGCAGTGGAATTTGAATCTACCCATATCAGTATTCGGTTCAGAGACCGGGAGTTCAATGCCAAGAGTGTACTGGGAGTACTGAGCGCATGTGTCCGCAGAGATGATGAGATCGAGATCATCTGTGAAGGTCCTCAGGAAAAAGAGGCACTTCAGTCATTGACAGAGATGTTTTGAAAATGAATTGTGAAATCAATATACAGGGGCTGCAGTATTTACTGCAGCCCCTGATGTTACATCAGGTATTATTTTTTGTTTGCAGGAACGAGAGGATCCGTCGGATCATAGTATTTGTTCCAGTTGGGTGCATAAGGAGCTGAAGGTTTTCCAAGAGGTCCTGGTGAATTCCAATCATCATAAATGATGACTTTGGTACCTTTAGGACAGTTGTCATAGAGCCATTTTGCACCGGCCACAGTCATACGAATACATCCTGCGGAGGCAGCCGTTCCCAGTTTGTTGTACTCCCAATATTCCAGGGAATAGAGATTGGGTGCCGTACTGGGGACAGAATGGAACAGAATGTCACTGGTGATATGGGAACAATACTGTCCGTAACTTGGCCCGAGTAATTCATGCCAACGAAGTTTATCCAGAAGCTTGAAAGTGCCTTTGGGTGTATTGCCCCAGACCTTACTGGTGGAGCAGACAAATGCTTTGATCGGAACATCTCCCCGGTAGACGGTAATACAGTTAAGAGCACGGTTGACTTTGATCACCATCTCACCTGAAATCGGTTTTTTATAAGCGCCGGTAGTGCCGAGATTGTACCATTTTCCGTCGATATACTGAGTGCCCTTTAATACTTTACCGGTATCGGGATCCAGATAATAGTAAGCTTCTGCACCTGAGTCATAGATCCAGCATCCTTTTTTCAGTGTACCGTCCGTGTTAAAATAATAATTCTCTCCATTTAGTCCGATGAGCCATCCTGTGACTGCCGCACCGTAATACTTGGAAAGACTGGACGGGTTCATATAATAGGTCTTGTCTCCATAGTAGAGCCATCCTGTCTGCATGGCTCCGGTATCCGGGCTGAAATAATACTTGCGTCCTCCGATCGTCTGCCATCCGGTCTGGCGTACTGCTTTTGAGTTGGCGTAATAGACATTTCCGTCAGGCAGCTTGAAGAGTCCTGTCACTGCCTGCCCTTTGGCATCGAAATAGTAATAGGCATTATTGTATTTGACCCATCGGCTGGTGGCCCGGGCTCCGTTTGCAGAGGGATCCAGATAATACTTTTTCCCGTTCAGTGTCTGCATACCTGCCATACGCTGGCCTTTTTTGTTGAAATAGTAGTATTTTCCGCTCAGCTTTTTCCAGCAGCCCCTGGCGGCAGCTCCGGTACTTTTGTCAAAATAATAAGTACGCTTGCCGACTTTGATAAGTCCGGTCTGACGCATGCCATTGGAAGTACTGAAATAGTAAAGCTTGCCGTTAATATTCTGCATGCCTGTTTTTAAAGGACCCTTTGCAGTGGCGTAATAATACTTATTGTTGTAGGATGAACGGCCATAATCTGTCATCATGCCGTCGGGAGTCAGATGGTAGAGTTTGCTCTTGACTCTGACTGTGCCGAACAGAAGTTTTCCATCGCTTCCGGCATAATACTTTTTGCCCTTGTGAGTTATCCACTGATTGACAGCGACCGAACCGTCTTTCTGTTTTAAGAAATAGTAGAAATCATTGGTGTCAGCCAATCTTGACAGTCCTTTAATGCCGGTACAGAGACGGCCGGTTCCCGGATTAAAGAAATAAGCTTTCTGATCCAGCTTCACGATGCCAGTCTGCCGGTAACCATCGGTATCAAAGTAATACTTTGCATTGTTGATCGTCCGCAGTCCTGTAAGTCTCTGGTCATTTTTCAGATAATACCATCCGGTGTCATCCTGCTGCCAGCCGTCCGCGGCAAAAACGATGGACGGACTGCCGCTTTGAAAAGACGCGGCGGCAGGAACTGTAAGCGCCAGCCCCAGAGCAAGACAGACGGCAGATACAATTTTTTTGATTTTCATTGTACTTTCCCCTCCTGAAATATTTTAGAAAAGTCTGTAACAGCAGATTTTTCCAATTCTTACTTATAGTATATCGGGTCGTGAATAGGAATGCAAGGAAAATGGGAATGATAAATCTTAATGTTTTTATAAAATTTCAGTATTTGTTTCTATAAAATCCTGCCCGGCTCAGAAGAGTTCATATCTTACCGTCGCAAAAACGCTCTTGAAGCCTGTAAAGCCTTGTGATAGAATGAAGAGAATAGTTCAACAACAATAAGAATAGGAGAATACACCATGATTCAGACTTTGATTGCAAAGATTCAGAAAACAAATGCGCCTGTCGTTGTAGGTCTTGACCCGATGCTGGGATACATTCCGGATCAGATAAAGGAAAAAGCATTCCATGAGATGGGAGAAACGCTGGAAGGTGCGGCTGAGGCAGTATGGCAGTATAACAAGGCGATCGTGGATGCAATATATGATCTGGTTCCGGCTGTGAAACCGCAGATTGCCATGTATGAGCAGTTCGGCATTCCGGGACTGCAGGCTTTTAAGAAAACCGTAGATTATTGCAGGGAGAAAGGCCTGGTAGTGATCGGAGATGTGAAGCGCGGCGACATCGGATCCACATCTGCAGCCTATGCGACTGCACATCTCGGTCAGGTACAGGTAGGCAGCAGTCTGCTGACACCTTTCGGCGAGGATTTTGCTACGGTGAATCCATACCTTGGTACAGATGGTATCAAGCCCTTCCTGGATGTCTGCAAAGCAGAAAATAAGGGAATCTTTATTCTGGTAAAGACCTCGAATCCCTCCAGCGGAGAGTTCCAGGATCGTCTGATCGACGGGAAGCCGCTGTATGAGCTGGTAGGAAAGAAAGTGGATGAGTGGGCTTCTGAGTGTATGGCGGGAAATTACAGTCTGGTAGGCGCTGTAGTGGGAGCTACTTATCCGGAGATGGGAAAAGTGCTGCGTCAGGTGATGCCGAAGTCCTTTATTCTGGTACCGGGTTATGGTGCTCAGGGCGGAAAAGCAGCTGATCTGGTGCACTATTTTAATGAAGACGGACTGGGGGCTATCGTAAATTCCTCCCGGGGTATCATTGCGGCATGGAAGCAGGAAAAGTACGCATCATACGGAGCAGAAGCATTTGCCGATGCCAGCCGGGCTGCTGTCATCGATATGGTGACTGACATCAATCAGGCTCTGCAGAACCGGTAAGGAGGCAGGTATGGCAGGAAAATTGAAAGAAAATGCAGTGATCCTGGAGCAGAAGCAGATTGCAGCCGGCATATACAGCATGTGGCTGGAAGCAAAGCAGATCGCTGCTGCTGCCAGACCGGGGCAGTTTGTATCCGTCTACAGCAGGGACAAAAGCAGGATGCTCCCGAGACCCATCAGTCTCTGTGAGATCGACCGGGCCAGGGGAGCTCTTCGTCTGGTATACCGAGTTGCCGGAAAAGGAACGGAGGAATTTTCCGGCTATGGTCCCGGAGAAGTGCTGGAGCTTCTGGGACCGCTGGGAAATGGATTTCCGCTGGACAGATGCCCGGAGGGGAAAAAGGCATTTCTGATCGGCGGAGGAATCGGGATCCCGCCGATGGTACAGCTGGCTGCGGAGCTTCCGGGAGAGGCACAGGCTGTCGTGGGATATCGTGATGAATTGTTCCTGACCGGGGAGCTTGCATCACATGGAGCTTTGTATCTGGCGACAGAGGACGGCAGCGCAGGGACAAAAGGAAATGTGCTGGATTGTATCCGTGAGAACGGGCTGGAGGCAGATGTGATCTATGCCTGTGGCCCGAAACCCATGCTCCGTGCACTGAAAGCATATGCCGCAGAGAAGAATATAGAATGCTGGGTTTCCATGGAAGAACGTATGGCATGCGGCATCGGTGCATGTCTCGCCTGCGTTTGCCAGTCCAAAGATACAGATGATCATTCAAAAGTGAACAATAAACGTGTCTGCAAAGAAGGGCCGGTATTTCTGGCTGATGATGTAGAACTGTAGATTCAGAGAGAAACTGCTGTTCCCCATACAGAATATGTGACGGGATGGCAGAAAGAAGCAGGCAAGAGGAGACAGAATATGTACAATATGAGTGTGGAAATAGCCGGAGTAGAGCTGAAAAATCCGGTGATGACAGCATCAGGGACCTTTGGATCCGGCATGGAGTACAGTGAGTTCGTGGATCTTTCCAGACTTGGTGCAGTTGTGACCAAGGGTGTGGCGAATGTTCCGTGGCCGGGTAATCCTGTACCCAGAGTTGCAGAAACTGCAGCAGGTATGATGAATGCCATCGGCCTCCAGAATCCGGGAATCGATACGTTTTGCAGCCGCGATCTTCCCTTCCTTCAGAATTATGATACGAAGGTAGTGGTGAATGTCTGCGGAAGATCAGTGGAAGATTACTGTGAGGTGGTGGAACGTCTGGCAGAGGAGCCGGCAGATCTGCTGGAGATCAATATCTCCTGTCCGAACGTAAAATGCGGAGGGATTTCTTTTGGACAGGTTCCATCCTCAGTAGAGGCGATCACAAAAGAGATCAAAAAGCATGCAAAGCAGCCGGTAATTATGAAACTGAGTCCCAATGTGACAGATATCACAGAAATCGCCCGGGCAGCTGAAGCAGGAGGAGCAGATGCAGTCTCTCTGATCAATACGCTGACAGGAATGAAGATCGATGTACAGAGGCGTACCTTTGCACTGGCGAACAGGACCGGCGGTGTATCCGGACCGGCCATTCATCCGATTGCCGTGCGCATGGTCTGGCAGACTGCACAGGCAGTGAAGATCCCCATCATCGGAATGGGCGGGATCGCTACTGCAGAGGATGCACTGGAATTTATTTTGGCAGGTGCCACAGCGGTGGCAGTAGGTACCTCCAATTTCCGCAATCCGCGCACGACGCTGGATGTGATTGAAGGTATGGAACGCTACATGGAAGCACAGCATGTGAAGGATATCCGGGAACTGATCGGAGCAGTAAAATAATACTGCAGCAGGACATAGAAAAGGAGATTTTGGAAGAATGGAACAGTATAAGAAAGAATTTATAGAGTTTATGGTAGA
>JAQXWO010000241.1 GCA_029225485.1 Lachnospiraceae bacterium | reverse complement strand
ACTTCATTCACAATACCTCGTTCGACTTGCATGTGTTAAGCACGCCGCCAGCGTTCATCCTGAGCCAGGATCAAACTCTCTGATTAAATGTGTTTGATTCTCGGTCAGATAACGTCTTGGCTATCTTTCCTTTACTGTTTTAAAGGTCAGTTCCTTAAAAAATAAAACTTTTAAGAATTTTTCAAGGTTGTTTCACTGTTCAGTTATCAAGGTTCTTCGTTGCTGTTCCGTTCCGCAGCAACTTTGATATCTTATCACAGTTGTTTGCGTTTGTCAACAACTTTTTTATTTTCTTTCGGAACTTTTTGAAGTTCCGCGCCGCTCTCTCGCGGCGACATTTGCTATGTTACCACGTCATTTCACTCTTGTCAACAACTTTTTTCAACTTTTTTAAATATCTTTATAATATCCCGGGTCTATAATCTCATGCTCCCGGCAGGTGCATCCGCAGCCGCTTCGGTATCCTTCGCAGTTTTCGCTGCTGGCACAGTACATCGTGGTATCTTCTATATAGAACAGACCGGCATACAGTCCGCAGATGCGGCTCTCCCTCTCCTGTTTCCGACTGTTGGCATAGTAGATGCCATTGGAGATCAGCATATTGTCCGGAGTGTATCTGCCAAAATCAAAAAAATGGGAACCAGTGCCGTGGTGCGGAACCTTGATGCACCAGTAATGCTCATGAAGGGGACAGCTTCCGTCGTAATTATCTGCAACAGCCTGCAGATAAGAGGACGGAATATCTCCTGTGAACAGCACATTCAGTTCTCCGTCTGTCCTGTTCTGAAATACGATGCTGATCTTGTGTTTAAACCGACGCAGCTCCATCTGTCTTCTCTCAAAATAATGAAGAAGCTGTGACACTTCCTGTGACTTACGCACCTGGGCAAATCTTTTGAGCAGACTTTCCCCTGCTCTCCGACAGACAGTCTCCCTGTCCTCGTTTTCCCCTTCCTGCAGTACTCCGGATGCTTTCAGCCCTTCCTTCCAGAGTACCTCTTCATCCATGGTCATGGAGCAGATCACGGCACGCATCTGTTCGGCAAGTTCATACAGGGCATTCCACCCTACCAGAACTGCTTCCGGAATCCCCCGGATCAGATCATCTACTTCCCGGAGGATCCAGTCCGTATCCGGCCACAATGTCTGATATTTTTCTTCAAAGATATCTCCCCGTTTCAATAGACAGATATGGCAGGGACTGGAACAAAGTGTCTCAAGAAGCGCCGCCAGGCTCACCTGCCGCCCCGGAAGATAGGAGCCGTTCATCAGGTCAGCCATGATCTGAATGGTAAGGATCCTGGTCATCTGCGGCTGCGAAAACACATCCGGCAGATATATCGTATGGAACTCCCCTGCCTGATCCTTCTTTTTCATCATATAAAGCAGGCCGGACAGATGATCTGGATGAAAATGGGAAAGAAGAAGATTCTTCCGTGGCATGGTCGACAAGTCTGAGATCACCCGGTCAAAGACTTCATCGCGCAGTTTATTTCCTATTTTTTTATTGCTTGTACCAAAATCAACCAGAAGGCTGCTTTTTCTTTCTCTGAGACAGAAACAATCCCCAAATCCCACATTGTACATTCTTATCTTCTTCATCCGATGTCCTCTTTCCAGGTTGCAGATACAGCCATAAAAATGCTTTGTTTCTACAGCTCTCTCAGCCTCGCTTCAATTGCTCTGCTGTTATCTTCCACCAGCAGGCTTTTATTATAGTAATAATACCGTTCACACTCATAATCCTGCAGGAAGCGCACACAGTAATAGTCAGCATTCATCTCCGAAATAAATATCACCAGTTCCTGCCCCGGTCCGAAGGCAGCCTCCATAAAATCAAAAGCGTGCTCCAGCATGGCTCCAGCCCGGTCTCTTTCTTCTTCCTGTACATCCTGCTGCCGATCAAACCACTGCCTGATCCACTCGAATGCAGCCTGTCCGTCAGTAATTCCATTCTTTTTCAGCTGCTGCACCAGTTCTTCCAGTTTTCTCATGACACTGCGGCAGATCTTTGCGTCTTCCCGGGACAGAAGCTCTGCCTTCTTTTTCTGCTCATATTCCCTTTCGAACTGCTCTGCGGTCTCTTCCATCAGCTCCTGGGGACTGCTGCTGTACGTACCAAGCATACCTTCTTTCAGGGATTTCAGCTGTCCGAAGATCTGCTCCAGTTCCTGTTCCTTTGTTTCCACCTCTGCAAAGGCCCTGCTGCACCGGGACAGCAGAAGGCTGACAACGCTGAGACGCTCGTCAAAAGATGCGTGAGATGCTTTTTTGATCAGAATATCATCGATATGCCCCGCCAGCACGGCATCCAGCTGATAATCCATCTGATACTTTTCAAACAGTTCCAGATAATTGGCAAAATCTTTGGCTATCTTTTCGTGCTGAATATACTGTACCGCCACCTCACGGTCCACTTTTTTCCCGAGTTTTTCATAGACCTCCAGAATCCTGGACAGATCCTCCCATCCACGGGGCGTGGCGAACCTTCTTCCGTCCACCGTTGTTTCCATCTTGTAAAAATAACCGGTGCGGGCCGTCAGATAAGAAATAATGGCAGGATGTATATGGGCCTGGCCGGCATACTCTCTCCAGACTCCAAAATCCGGCTCCACCTCGATTTTTTTCACACGATCCATGGTCACTACATCAAATTCCCGGACAGATTTGTTGTATTCCGGAGGATTTCCTGCAGCCACGATGATCCATCCCTGTGGAATCGCATGGGTACCGAAAGTCTTACACTGCAGAAACTGCAGCATGGCAGGCGCCAGTGTCTCCGACACACAGTTGATCTCATCCAGAAACAGAATCCCCTCTGACAATCCCGTCTGCTCCATCTTTTCATAGACAGAGGTGACGATCTCACTCATGGTATATTCTGTAACTGCGTACTCTTTTCCTCCGAATTGTTTCTGAGAAATAAACGGCAGGCCTATGGCGCTCTGACGCGTGTGATGGGTGATGGTGTAAGCCACCAGACCGATCCCGCACTCCCGGGCGATTTGCTCCATGATCTGTGTTTTTCCAATACCGGGAGCTCCCAGCAGCAGCACCGGCCGCTGACGCACCTGAGGAATCACATATTCCCCGTCCTCGTCCTTCAGAAGATAGGATTCGATCGTATCCTTAATTTCCTGTTTTGCACGTTTGATATTCATATCAGTCACTCTTCTATCTCTATGTCGTCAAAAATCACCGGAATCTGCTCCTTAAACTGCTTCCAAAGATCCACTGCCAGAATCCGGATATCCGGATGTGCTGCCGAAGCTGCTCGCAGCCTGATAAAATGTCTCCACTCCCGCAGGTTCATGGTAACCATGATTTCTGTCTTGGTACAGGTAGGAAGCACGGAACGGGCCGTCTGTGCCTTGCAGCCGTCGGCAAGCAGCGCAAAATAGAATTTTTCTGCGCTTTCCATGGCTTCCTTCCAGTCCTGATATTCTTTCGTTCCTTCTTTGATGTCCACCGGCCGGATCACTGCAATCTCATTGCTGAATTTATCCTTGGAATAGTTGCAGTATCTGGTACTCTCCTGGGCATAGCTGGCGATCCGGTGACGCACGATCTCATGAGTGATCCCCCGGTCTGTCGTAAATTTGACCGTAATATTGTAATGCTCGATCACCGCTTCATGTCCACGCTTAATGATTCCACCCACAAATTTTTCCGCAGATCCCTCTGTTATATTATTTTCTGATTTATAGCAGACTCTGCCCACCTGTTCGATGTGATGCAGGATCTCCTGACCGTGGATCGGTGTGATAATCTCTACTTTTGGTTCAACAATTCTCATTTTTCTGTCCTTTCTAAAATTAAGATGTCTGAAGATATCCGACGGCCTGTTTTGCGCTCTGCGCTCTCACAGACCCGCAAAATTATAACCGAATATCGTCCGGTTTTCCAGAAGAATTTTACAGATCCTCCGGCGCCAGTATCAGTCTGATGGCCCAGGGCGGAACGTCCACGTCCCGGTAATCCTCTTTTAAGAATACAAAGGCTGTCTCATAATCCGGTTTGCGCACAGGAAATGTGCCGTAACCGTCTGTAAAATAGATCAGTCCCCGCAGCTTCGTAAATTCTCTTCTGCGCAGAAGTTCCTCCACATAGACAAAAGCCGGCCGAAAGTCTGTACCTCCCAGACCTTTCACCGTAAAATGCTTCATGTACGCAGCCAGTTCCTCATGGCTGGTGATCTTCACATCTTCCTGTATCCTGTCATCGCACTGCAGGATCCGTATATTGATCCTGCGGAAAAAGCTCTCCGACTCCTGCAGAATATTGCAGGTCTCTTCCAGAAACCGGCGGACAAGATCGCCCTGGCAGGACATGGAGGTATCGATCACGATCACAAAATCCTCCACCCGCCGGACCTCCTTCGTCTCCAGAGGCTCGATCAGCGGCATGTTTCCATACAGGCTCATCCCGTAATTATAAAAAATATAATCAAAAGAATCCATGTCCACCTGCATTTCTTCCTTGAGCACGGAAAATTTCTTCAGAAATTCCCGGTAATCATACCGCTCCCGGTTCTCGATTTCCACCTGATCGGTCAGGCTGCGCACATCGTCGGAAGCCTCTTTGGAAAAGGTCTCCATCTCTGTCTGCATCCTGTCCCGGATATCATCCCACCGCTGGCGCATTGGATCCGGCTGATTCTGCGAATCCTCCTGCCGCCACATCCTGTGATCATCCACGGTAAATTCCCGCACCAGCTCATCCATTCTCGGCTGCGGCAGATGCATCTGGCAGAGAATACGATAAATACGCTCCGCCGTCGCGGTAAAAGAATACACTGCCGCATATTCCTCCTGTTGTCCGTCCGGATCCCTGTCCCAGGATGCCAGCTTCCGGTACACGCTGCGCCGGAACATGGATCCGGGCACATGGACAGCACGCACCTGAAGTCCGTCCAGCACCCATTCTGCCGCGATGTCGCAGGCCAGATTCCAGTATTCGGCATCCCGTTCCTTCTGATGCCACAGATGACCGAAGAGACAGTGCAGAATACTGTGCAGATAGGCACGGTTCACCAGTACACGGCCCTTCCGGAACAGAGATGCCAGAGCCTCCGGCTGGAAATAAAGAGCAGCCCCGTCTGTACCCATGAGACTGATCTGCTGCTCCGGCACAAAAGCAAGCGAAGACAGGGAAACATCCAGGAAACGCATGGCCAGATACAGCTCATTTCTCGCATTGCGGAGGATATCCATACCAATCTCCATAAAGGCGATCCCCCGCTCCCGCTGTTCATAGATCGGATTTGATTTTTCTGTCACAGCTCCATCCTCCTGCGTTTCCTGCCCGTCTGAGGTGTTTCCTGCCGATGCTTCTGTTCCATCAGATAGCTGACCGCCTCCACAAACTGCTTCCGGCCCGCCAGCTCCATCAGACGGTCATAGATCTCCGGATGCTTCTCTCCCAGTAGACCGGTCAGCCAGCGGATCCCCTGCATGTCCTTTCTCTCAGAAAACAAAACTGCAAATGATTCCCTCTCCTCTTCCACATACTCCTCATACTGCCTGCGGGCCTCCGGAGTAAGATGGCAGGGATGCCAGAGCCTTCCTGTCACCAGTTCCGCCGTCACCTCAAAGTCTTCCCGGGCCTTTGCGTAGGGAAAGAGCCGGTCATACTGGGAAAAATCAAACACTCTGCTGCGGAAACAGTTCCGGTAAAGGATCCCGCTGCCATGTACATGGGTCTCCAGGATCCTGGCCGGCGTATTTTCCACACCTTCCTCATAAAATTCCGGGAAAACCAGTACCGCTTTTTCTGTCTTCTCTCCCTCAACCAGATACTCTACCTTCAGAGCCTCGGGCACCTCATCCAGTACCTCCTTCAGCATGGAGCGCTCCGTCTGATCCAGATGAATCCGGATTTCACGCATCTGATGGCATCCTGTAAACACTCCGCTCCCCCAGTCCGTCAAACCGCTGAAAAACTCCAGGTACTGCAGCTGCTCACAATTATAGAAGCAATATCTTCCAGCCCGGCGCACCGTAGGCGGGAGTACCAGACCGTGCAGTGCATCTCCGCAGAGAGCCGGAAGCTTTTCCTCTCCCGTGGCATGCAGTGTCCCGTTGTTCAATCCCCGCTCCAGCTGCATGAGATCCATATAAGCAGAAAAGCAGTAGGGCGCCAGTTCCGTCACTGTCAGCCCCTCCACCCGGGCCGGAATGACGGCCTGGTCTTCACGTGAAAAACAGCGCCAGATCACTGCGCTGTCTTCCTTTTTTTCATATATCAATACCTGATCCGGGATATCCTCCCACGATCTGTCACCACGCATTTGTCTCACTTCTTTCAAGATAACTTCAACTGCCATCTATTTTACAATATATTTTGCAGAAGTACAAGAAGCGGCAGACATGGAATCTGTAAAAATATATTTCTCAGATCACCTGAAAGTATTTCCATTTTCCGGACTTCTGTCTCCGGAAGAAAATCACACCGCGTACCATCCAGTCACAGACCATTGCGGCTGCGATCCCAATAACACCCATCTGCAGCTGAAGTCCCAGAAGATAAGATAAAAACAGCCGCACTGCAACTGTAGATATGACAGATACATACATGGTGAATTTCACATCTCCTGCCGCACGCAGTCCATTACTAAGCGCCCCGGAAAAAGGAAAGGCAATGGAGTTAAACACATTGTGGATCAGCACCAGCCATATCACGAGCTGCTTTGTCTCCGGTTCCAATGCATAAAATTTCAGAAAAGCAGGGGTCAGAAGAAGAATCAGCAGATTCCATACAGATGAGAGTAAAAGTGTGATCCGTGTCAGCTTCTTAAAATAGTCATCTGCCGCCTCTGTATCGCGGCTTCCCATGCATTGTCCAATGACTGTGATAAATACAGGCCCCATGGAAACACCGGCCAGTGCCGCCACAGACCAGATACTCTGTGCAACGCCGTTTGCTGCGATCTGATAAGTTCCAAAAAGTGCCACGATGCTGCTTAACGCCACCTTTACCAACTGGAAAATACCATTTTCCAGTCCATTGGGAACCGCAATATTTATGATCTGCTTCATCAGGCTCTTATTCCACCCGAAAATCCACCGGCATCGGTAAACTGCTTTATGTTTCTTTCCGAAGCAGAGATATGTGATCACAACTGCTGAAAAAGCTCTTGCTATCAGTGAGGGATATGCAACACCGGCCACCCCCGCCTTCAGAACGAACACGCCAACCACATTTCCAATCAGATTGATGATATTGGATGCTATCGACAAATACATCGTGACACTGGTCTTTCCAAGACTTCGGAACAATGCCGTACCGGAATTATAAATTGCCAGTGCCGGGTAAGAATACGCAGATATTCTCAAATAAGTAATACAGGCCTGCATGACATCGTCTTCCACTTTTCCAAACATCAAACGAAGTATCGCCCTGTTGCCGGCCAGCACGAAACCTGCTGCGAGTACGGAACATATGGAAGAAAAAAATAAAAGCTGGCTGGCTGATTCCCCCGCGTCCTCCATTGCATGTTTGCCTATATACTGGCTGATGACAACTGCCCCTCCTGAAGCCAGAGCCGTAAACAGATAAATAAAAATGGTATTAAACTGATTCACCAGGGATACCCCTGACACTGCCGCTTCTCCTGCATAACTTATAATAAGCGTATCTGCCAATCCCACAAGCATCACCAGCAGCTGCTCTAAAAACAGGGGAATAATCATTGCCCCCAGGTCTTTATTTGAAAACATAACTTTTTGCTGTTCCATGTCGTTCCTCATTTTCTTGCATTGTTTTCATCCACATCTATTTTATAACCCAGAATTCTATTATGTCCAATGCTTATGTTGTATCCTGTTTCATGCCTTAAAGGCATCTATCAATGGCATACTACTTCACCTTCCATATCTTTACCTGAATCATTACAGCCCAAGACTTGACGAATTTTCCCGGATATATTATATATTATAGTGGACATTTGGCGGTATATTCTTGGTACTGCCTTTGAAGAACAGTCATCCGCCGCTGTACATCCGCGTGTGCTGCAGCAGATGGCGTCACTAAAGTGAAAAGTAAATATATATTTGTGAAGGAGGCTTTATTTCATGGGTGGATTTTTCGCAGTAGCTTCAAAAGAATCCTGTGTTCTTGATCTGTTTTTCGGAACAGACTACCATTCCCATCTCGGTACCAGGCGTGCCGGCATGGTCGTATATGGTGAAAAAGGCTTTGACCGCGCCATACACAACATACAGAATTCTCCATTCCGTACGAAGTTTGACCGCGATGTAAATGAACTGGAGGGGAATCTCGGAATCGGATGTATTTCCGACTTTGAGCCGCAGCCGCTTCTGGTCAACTCACATCTGGGAAGCTTTGCCATTACTACGGTAGGCAAGATCAATAATGCAGACCAGCTGGTGGAGGAATGCTTTAAAAACGGACACACTCATTTTCTGGAAATGAGCGGCGGCACCATCAATCCGACTGAGATTGCTGCTGCACTGATCAACCAGAAATCCACAATCGTAGAAGGTCTGACCTGGCTTCAGGAAAAGGTCATCGGTTCCCTTACTGTACTGATTCTGACACCGGAAGGTATTTATGCTTCCCGTGACCGTCTGGGACGCACCCCGATAATCATCGGTCACAAGGAGGGTGCTTTCTGTGCTGCTTTCGAAAGTTTTTCCTACCTCAATCTTGGATACGAGGATTATAAAGAACTGGGCCCGGGAGAGATCGTATTCATGACTCCGGAAGGAGTCGAGACCATGAAAGCGCCTGGTCAGGAAATGAAGATCTGCTCTTTCCTCTGGGTTTATTATGGATATCCCACTGCCTGCTATGAGGGTGTCAACGTAGAAGACATGCGGTACGAATGCGGACGTCTGTTGGCCAAGAGAGATAATGTACAGGCCGACAGTGTTGCCGGTGTGCCGGATTCCGGTATTGCCCACGCCATCGGTTATTCCAATGAATCCGGGATTCCCTTTACCCGTCCTTTCATTAAGTATACACCGACCTGGCCCCGCTCCTTCATGCCAACCAATCAGGCACAGAGAAATCTGATTGCCCGCATGAAGCTGATCCCGGTCCACAAACTGATCAAAGGGAAGACACTGCTGCTGATCGACGATTCCATCGTCCGCGGTACACAGCTTCGGGAGACCACCGAATTCCTGTATCACAGCGGCGCAAAAGAGGTTCACATCCGCCCGGCCTGCCCGCCGATCATGTTCGGATGTAAATACCTGAACTTCTCCCGCTCTTCTTCTGATCTTGATCTGATCGCCCGCCGCGTGATCCTGAAGCGGGAAGGAGAACATGCAGATGAAATGCTGGCAGATTACGCAGATCCTGACAGCCGGAATTATCAGGAGATGGTGGAAGAGATCCGCAGGGAACTGAATTTCACCACACTGCGCTATCACAGACTGGATGATATGATCCAGTCCATCGGCATTTCCCCCTGCAAGCTCTGCACGTACTGCTGGAACGGAAAAGAATAAAAAACAGGCCGAAGCGAAGCACCTTTCCGGTGTCTTTCACTTCGGCTTTTTTATCCCGCCTTTTTCAGACTTTGCAGGATATGTCCTGCTGCATTCCTTTCTTATCTGCCTGTCTTCCGAATGTTTTCTTTTTCCTCCGGTGTGGAGGCCATCAGCTCCCTCAGCCTGCTCAAAAGCTGCGATACGCAGTAATAGGTCGTCTCATAATGCATATAGTCCATCACATTCTCATCCCACAGGATCTGCATGCTGGAGGGGAATTCCTCATCTCCGATCCAGAGCTGCAGAATCACCGGCAGAAAATCATAGACCGGAATGCGATACGAAATATCTCCCACCTTCTCCCTGATTCCGCCAAGTTGTTCACATGCCCGGGCAAAATTATCCACATCTTCCTCAAAGTATTTCACAGAAGACTGAAAAATATCATTCCCCAGCCCGGAAGAGTAAACGGTTCCTTTCAGATTGTTGATCCTGGAAAATCTGTCCGACAGATGGCATCCCTCTTTGGAACAGCACAACAGATCAAAGATAGAAAGGGTCTCATCAAAATTTCCCTGAACTGCATGGCTGTACCCGTCTTCCGACCACTCGATCTTTCCCGTACTGCGGTCGATCCGATACTCCCTTCCCACAAAATTGATATAGAGATACTGTTCATCATGCTTCAGATGAAACTTTTCGATCATCCCGGACTGATCGTGCTGAAGGAACAGAAGCTGGGCTTTATCCCTTGTCTGCTCATAATTTGTCTGTGCCATATGTATTTTCCTCCCTTTCTGACAGATCCCGACCTGTTTCATTTCTGGCAGTGGCCGAACTGCAGTCCAGTTCCTACCTCTCCTCTACTTCCAGATTCTGTAATTGCCGCTCAAAGCCAGCAGTGCAAATAAATAAAGGCAGTTATCATAATACCTTCTGCCGCCTTTTCGCAGAGGCTGATTCCAGAACCATTCCACCCAGCGGGCCGCCATACTCCAGTCACTTTCCGGGTCTGATCGGTCGTCCTGAGCTACGGTCAGCGTTCCCTGTGCCGTCGTTGCAAGCAGCCCCAGTGGATGAAGTACATTCTTCTCCACCGGAGTTCCGTCTACTTCAAACACACAGCGGGCCGCCTCCAGATCGGTGCCAAGGAAACGCATCAGATGCAGCGGAGTTCTGCACTGACCCGCGTCTTCTCCAAACCATTCATAATCCAATCCGATATTTGCCGCTGTCCGGTAGGCATCGCTGTAAAACTGATGATGCTGTTCTCCCCAGGGCATGATCTGATCCATGGGCGTACCATCAAAATTGCCGTATTCCGGATTCATACCGGTGACCGGGTGGCATGCCTTTACCAGATACGCTCTGCTGGCATCCGCCGCCTGCTTCCAGAACTCTCGGTCTTCCTCATCGGCCCACAGGGCGAAAAGCTCATAATAATGAGGCAGATGATAAGACGGATCCGTAAACGGACTTCCCGGCACAAACAGGATCTGTTTATTCTCCCTGTTCCACATGGGATGACCCGGTCTTCCATTTTCCCCTTTGTGAAGGCAGGCTCTCAGGATATTTCTGGCCTCCCGGGAATAATGGAAGATCCCCTCACCGTCTCCCCATCTGTGAGACGCAAAAAATAATGCCATGGCGAAGTATTCCTCACCGTCCGGCGCCGGTCCATAGGCATTCTTTTCTCCATTGGTCTGGCAGGACCAGGCAAAATATCCTTCATTTTCCCCGTCCTCCATCCACATATACGTCTTTGTCCATTTCCAGATCCGGTCAAACTCCTGCTTCATATCCAGCTGCACACACATCATCATGCCATAGGACATGCCCTCCGTCCTGGCATCATGATTTCCCGTATCCTCCAGATATCCCATATCGTCGCCCACTTCATGGTAGATCCGTTCTTCTTCACTGCCATAAAAAAATGTATGTACCGTTTCCTCAATCTTCTTCCGGATCTCCTCCGGACTTTTACCGATCTCCGCAAACACATTGCGGTATTCACCAGTGTAAAATGCTCTCATCTTTCCCTCCGTTTTCTGTATCATCATACGCCGCAGCGCGTGCTCACTTTTCTGTGAATTGCACAACAGATAATTCTGACCTTATCAATAAATAAAAAATAATTCCAGAAACAGTTTATCCTGATTCCTGTACAGCGTCAACCGGGACAATTAAAAAAGGCAGCAAGGATTTTTCCCAGCCGCACAATAACCTTTCATATTACTGTTCTCACCCATTTAAAATATGGCTTTCTTCCTCAGGCATATCCAACGCTGCTATTCACGGCCATTTGAAAAACAGCTGTCTGCCTCAGGCATATCCAATGCGTCTGACCTCGGAACGAACAGCTATGGTATTTGTCTGACTGAAAAGGACATTTATGTCCTGCACAGACAGACAAATTTCATGGCTGTCCGGGACGGAGGCAGCACGCATGGATATGCCTGAGACAGACAGCGTCGCACGAACAGTTATACTATTTATATTCTTTCATATAATCCCCATGGGCCTCGATCAGCTCATCGCACATGGAAATGATATCCCTGATATTCAGCTCTGCCGCTGTATGTGGATCCAGCATGGCTGCCTGATAGATCTTTTTCCGGTCTCTCGTCACTGCGGCCTCAATGGTCATGAGCTGCGGGCCGATGTTGGTGGAATTCAGCGCCGCCAGCTGTGTGGGAAGCTTGCCGACCTTCACCGGATGTACTCCCGTACCGTCGATATAGCAGGGAACTTCTACACAGGCGTCTGCCGGAAGGTTCTCAATGTATCCGTTATTCAGCACATTGCCGCCGATCTTGTAGGGGGTATCTGTCACCACTGCCTCCATGATATAGGACGCATATTCCCGGCTTCGTTCATGGGTGATCTTTCCATCCTTCAGGATATCCTCACGCTCCTGATTCCATCCCTCGATCTGTTTGATGCAGCGTCTCGGATACTCATCCAGCGGGATGTTGAATTCCTCGATCATCTCCGGATACTTTGATTTGATGAACCAGGGATTGTACTCTGCATTGTGTTCACTGGACTCGGTACAGTAATAACCAAGATGACGGATATATTCATATCTCACCATATCCGTATGCTTTTCTCCGGAAAGAGTCTTCTCCTCCACTCGTCTGTAAATTTCCGGATACAGGTCGTTTCCGTCCTTATCCCGAAGCTCCAGCAGCCATCCCATATGATTGATTCCTGCGATCAGCTCCTGTCTGCCCTCCAGGCGGTCTTCCATGCCAAGTCCTTTCAGAAGTCCCTCCGAGCATACCTGCACACTGTGGCACAGGCCCACTGTCCGGATCTTTGTGAATCTCTGCATATACCCGGTCAGCATGGCCATCGGATTGGAGTAATTCAGGAACAGCGTGTTGGGGCAAACCTCCTCCATATCCCGGGCAAACTCCTCCAGTACAGGGATCGTCCGCAGCGCACGCATGATGCCTCCGATTCCCAGTGTGTCCGCAATCGTCTGCTTCAGTCCATATTTCTTCGGAATCTCAAAATCTGTGATCGTGCAGGGATCATATCCTCCCACCTGAATCGCGTTCACCACAAAATCCGCATCCCGCAGCGCCTCTTTCCGGTTCTCTGCACCCAGATAGGTCCGGATCACAGCCCGGCCCTCATTGACGTTGCGGTTGATGGCTTCCAGAATGATCCGGGAATCCTCCAGACGTCCGGCATCAATGTCGTACAGCGCGATCTCGCTTTCCCGCAGGGACGGGGTGCACATGCAGTCACCCAGCACATTTCTGGCAAACACTGTACTTCCCGCACCCATAAATGTAATCTTAACCATGGTACTTCTCCTCCTTCGTCAAGGTTTTATAAATCATAATCCATATTTTTTTCTTTTTTGCTGCTGTTCCCTTCGTTTTTTTCTGCTTTGTACATCCGGGGGCTCATGCCGCTGTATCGCCGGAAGGCTTTCGAAAAGGCCAGCTGATCCGTATATCCTGTCGCATTCGCCACTGCGTTCACAGCCATATCCGTTTTCTGCAGAAGTGTCTTTGCCTTCTCCATCCGCAGCTTTACCAGATATTCCTGGGGAGATACTCCCACGATCCTCGTAAAACTGCTGGTAAGGTAGCTTCGGTTGACACCGATAAAATCTGCCAGTTCACTGATCTTGATCTGCTCACTGTAATGCCGGAGCATATAATCCATCGCCTGCTTCACATACACTGATACAGAATCTGAATGCAGTTTCCCGATACTTCCTGCCGCCGAATTCTCTGTATAATCCCGGATCAGGGCAGACATTGCCGTCATCAGCAGACCATTTCTCCTGAGTTCATCCGAAAAAGTCAGTTCGTGAGCATCCAGTATCTGGTCAATGCATGTACGGAGCTCCTTCAGGCATCCGATCCTGCGCACCGGGTTTTTCAGCGAAAACCCTGCACTATCCACGCACTCACCTGCCATCAGACCAGAGAAGGCAAACCACATATACCACCAGGGATCCTTCTCATCTGCCTCATACCAGGCCTCCGCTCCGGGAGGAATGAAAAAAGCGTCGCCTTCCTGAAGACAGTATTTTTTTCCGTCAATTTCCAGACTGCCCTTTCCCTGCCATACGATATGGATCAGAAAATAAGCTCTCTTATTCGGTCCATATCTGTGGCGGGGACTGCAGTGCTCCCATCCGCAGTATGTCAGATACAGATCCAGCGGATTCTTCTGCAGATTTTCCAGACATCTGCACCGTTCGGAACTTGTATATCCCACTGTATGAGCCATTTTCATCCTCTCCCTGCATTTATCATGCTGCCGCTTTCAGAACAAATATCAGAGAAGAGAAGTCTCCTCCCATCTGATTCAGCAGTTCCCTGGAAAAGGGTATTCCTGCATACATCAGTTCATCCCCGTAAGCCTGATACTTCTTATCAGCATATTCTACTTCATACAGCACTTCGCTGTCCAGTCCTGTCAGCTTCAGATTCAGCCAGGAACCATTCACCTTATTCAGTCTCTGATAAAATCCTGCCACTGCCTGTTTTTTGTCCTGAGAAACTACGATCCATGCGGTCTCATTTCCCTCAAAGGGGCTCAGGATGCGGTAAAAATCACCGTCGATCTGAATCAGTTCCCGGTATTCTTTCATAAACGCGATCTGCTGTTTCACCTGTTCGATCTCTTCCACAGTCAGCAGATTCAGGTCCAGCTCGTAGCCAAAGGTGCCAAAATAAGCCACATTGGCTCTGGTGGCAAGAGGCGTCACACGATGGAGCTGGTGATTCGGCACTGCAGATACATGGGAACCCATGCTGACGAGCGGATAGACGTAAGAAGTACCATATTGGATTTTCAGCCGCTCTGAGGCATCCGTGTCATCGCTGGTCCAGGTCTGGGGCGCAAAATACAGCATGGCCGGATCAAATCTGGCTCCGCCGCTGGCACAGGATTCAAACAGGATCTCCGGGAAACGCTGTGTCAGCCTCGTATACAGATCATAAACTCCCAGAATATATCTGTGCATCACCATTCCCTGGGAGGAGGCATCTGCTCCTCTGCTGTAAGGCTCCGACATATAACGGTTCATATCCCATTTGATATAGGAAATGGACGCTCCCTCGATCACCTTCGAAATCATTTCATAGATATAGTCCACCACTTCTTTTCGTGAGAAATCGAGCACATGCTGGTGTCTCGCATGACTCTCGAAACGTCCGGGCGCACCGATCAGCCAGTCCGGATGAGCACGGTAGAGATCACTGTCCTTGTTCACCATCTCCAGTTCCACCCACAGACCGAACTTCAAGCCCATAGCTTCAATTTTTTTCGACAGTCCGGAAATGCCGTCCGGCAGTTTATCCAGATTCACGTACCAGTCTCCCAGTCCACGATAATCATCGTTTCTCGCGCCGAACCATCCGTCATCCAGGACAAACAATTCTGCGCCTACTTCCTTTGCTTTTGATGCAATTTTCAGAATTTTTTCCTCATTAAAATCAAAATAAGTAGCTTCCCAGTTGTTCAGCAGAATAGGACGGGGACGGTCTCTCCATACACCCCGCATCAGTCTGGTCCTGTACAGCCTGTGATAGGTCTGGCTCATTCCAGTCAGTCCATCTCTGCTGTATACAAGGACAGCCTCAGGACTCTGAAACTCTTCTCCCTGATTCAGCGTCCAGGAAAAGCCTTCCGGATGAATTCCCAGCATCACCCTGGTCATGTCAAAGGTGGACACCTCTGTCTGCGCCAGGAAATTGCCGCTGTAAACCAGGCTGAAACCATAGACCTCACCCTGAGATTCTGTGGCATCCGGCCGCTTCAGCGCCAGAAACGGGTTGTGCTCTGCTCCGCTGCAGGTCCCGTTCAGCCCCTGTACCGCCTGGATTCCCATCTCAAGCTTCCTGTTTTTCACATACCGCTCTCTGGACCATGCCCCGGAGAGGTGCACCATTTCAAAATCCATATCGGAAAATTCCACACTGGCGCTCATCACACGTTCCAGAGTGATCTTCTCTGTCCCGTGATGTACGATTCTTGTATTTCGCGCGATCACAGGATACTCCGCATAAATGGTATAAGAAAGAAACAGATCCGTATCCATCACCTCATCATGAAGCCGGATCTCCAGTGTCTCTGCCTCGTCCTCATTCTCCGTATATACCGCCGGAAGGGGAGCAAGAGACCTCTTTCCTTTCATGATCTCATGGGAAACATATGTAAAATTGACAATGCTGCTTCCATTCTCCTGCCGCACGGAAAGGGCCGGGCTGCGGTAATCGCCTGTACCGTACACCGGATATTCCTGTTTCGTATATTGCATGGACAGAATCCCCGGTTCAGGGATACATACTGACATCTGAGAACGCATTTCCTCCTGGTGGAAATGGGAAAAATCCTCCCTGTCATGGATGGCTTTTCCATAGTACAGATTCTCAAGCTGTCCATTCTCCATAATACGGATCAGATAGCTTACTTCCCGGTTAAAAAGATGAAATATTTTCTTTGAATCATGATATTTGATCATATCTGCAATCTCCTGTATCATCCATATTTAAAACATAACTGCAAAGTCAGTATAATTTTATTTGGAATCATGGGAAATGGTGCAATGTTCTAATTATATGGAAAAATGTTGCATCTTTGTGCACTTTGTATGTCTTGATTATTCATTATTTTCTTTTCTCGTTATTTTATCTCGTTTTTCTTTCAGGTATCAATTATTTATACATTTCACTCAAAAATATTGCCAATCAACATCTTGCTCTGTATACATATAAAAAGAAGCCGTTAAGTCTCCTGTGAAACTTACCGGCTCCTTCTTTTTGAGAATCAATCGGATTTCTTCATAACCGCAAATCCTGACGTCAACTCAGATCTTTAAACCTGCTCATCCTGTATATGCCTTCAAAAACCGGTCCACGATCTCCAGTACTTCATCTGTCCACATACATGTCCCGTGTTCTGCTCCGCATACCTTATAAAACTCCACCATCTTCCCGCACTGCTGCAGTTTCTGAACCATCAGCACACTCTGATTGAAGGGAACCACAGAGTCGCAGTCACCGTGTACGATCAGAAATGGCGGAAGCTCCTTTTCTTCTGATACGTACTGAATGGGATTGCCCGGCTGGGCCAGCTCCGGATGAAGATCCACACGCCCGCGGAACAGGATATTCTCCGGCGCGTCATCTCTCGGCTTCATAAATTCCGGATTCCGCGGGGCATTGTTGATCTGCGATGTGTCCGTAGGTCCGTAAAAGTCCACCACCGCGCAGACCGCATCGGAACAATCGTGATGATCCTCCGTCTTAAATTCTTCCATATCTCCGGTAACGCCCACCATCAGTGCCGTATGTCCCCCGGAAGAATCTCCCCAGACGGCGGCCTCTTCCGGATCGATCAGATACCGGTCCGCATTCGCCCTCAGGAACCGGATCGCAGATTTTACATCCTGTAAAAATGCCGGAAACGGCGCTTCCTCCGACGATCTGTGCTTCACACTGGCCACTACATATCCCTGCTGCGCAAGTCTCCCGAGCTGAGGCAGATTCGCATACACATCCTGTTCTCCCCAGGCGGATCCCTGCACATAAATCAGCAAAGGAAAACGCCTTTTCGTATCTGCCCCCGGCATCAGCCCGCAGGGCATCAGAAGCTGCAGATGAAGTGGCTGATCCCCCCGCCGCACATACTCCACGTTGGGGACATAGTGTACCTTGTGCCGGTCCCTGTAATCTGCCATGACTGTTTTCATCCCCGGCAGGATAGACGGATCCGCCGGAACAATTCTTTTCATACCATCCATATGATACCTCTCTGTTTTCTTTTTTCCATGATTCTCAGGTCAGTAGCCCATTCTAAACTGTCGCGCACAGACTCAGACTTCTGACTCTGATCAGTAACTTCATTATAGTATCATATGTTGTCAGCTGCAAGTATTCATGCAGGATCTTCATACCCCACCAGCAGCCCGCCTCTCTCTGCATAATAGCTGCACAGTCCGGCACACGCAAGGATCTCGATCTGGCTGGAGGGGAAATCCTGCAGGATCAGTTTCTCCAGAGCAGCTGCTGCAGACGGGTTCTGACAATGGGCGATCCGAACTTTTCCTCCCTGAAAACCATTCTGTCTCATCTCGGAGCGTATCATCTCCAGTGCCTTTTTTTCTCCCCTGCACTTGTGCAGCGGCTCCAGGGTACCCTCATCCGAAGCCCTGCCCACCAGGCGGATCCCCAGGAATCCTGCCGCTTTCGCCACTACCGGATTGACTCTGCCGTTGTTGGCCAGATTCGTCAGGGACTCCAGGGAAAAGAGCAGATGGGTGTGCTTCTGATACTCACAGATGACCTCTCTGATCTGGTCGAATGTCATCTCTGCCAGCACGCACTCCCTCAGTTTTTCCACCAGCATCTGCATTTCCGGCCCTGCCGACTTCGAATCGAGCACCATCACTCTGGCGCCCTCATGCTGCTCCATATATGCTTCCCCTGCCTGTACAGCAGCCGAATAGCTCCCGGAGAGGGCGCCGGTGATCGTCACCGCAAACACCAGCTCCGCATCACCAAATGCTTCCATCCACTCATGCATATTGGGGCAGGAAGACCCGGATTTCCCATGGAGATTCTTCAGATCCTCGATCATTCCATCCGTATCCAGCTCCGGAGCATCTGTATATTCCTTCTCCGCCGTAATGATCTTCAGCGGAACACAGGTATAACTGACATCTGAAAGCTGAAAAATATTCGAGGTCGAATCAGACACTATTCTGTACTTCATATCCTTATCCTTTCGTTTCTAAAACTATTTTATCGGTTTTTAAAAACCTTATTATAGGGTATGCTACTACAGTATCGGTCAATTGTCAAGCATTGTTATCAATAACTGTTGTCTGTCTGGACAGAATCCTGCGAATAGTGCATTGACGTCACCCCTGTTTTTGATGTAGAATCGGAATCATCATTTAGAAAAGAGTGTATTCCTATGGACAAAAAAAAGAAGGCAGCCATCGCTGCCTCCATTCAGAATTTCCGTCTGCCAAGATATCAGGAGCTTCCCGATGTGGGACTCTACCTGGAGCAGACCACCAGATATATATCAGAATATCTCACCCCCCTGCAGGAGCATGCCATCACAAGTTCCATGATCAGTAATTATGTCAAAAAAGAACTAATCGCCAATCCTGTAAAGAAACAGTACAACAAAGAGCAGATCTCTCATCTGTTTTTTATTGCCATTATAAAATCCGTGGTATCTATAGACGACCTGCATACTCTGATCGAACTGCAGAAAAGCACGTATCCCAGCCAGATCGCCTATGATTACTTCTGTTCAGAATTTGAAAATATTCTCTTTTTTGTGTTTGGCCTGAAGGATTCCATCGAATCCATCGGGACGGAAGAATCTGACGAGAAGATGATCCTGCGCAATGCCATCATCACCGCAGTGCACAAGATCTATCTCGAGAAATATCTGGCATATCTTCATGATGCCAAGAGCAAATAGAGATTATCCCCAGAATGTATAATCTCCAGGCGCTGCTTCTATCCGTTTTCCGCCGATCTCTATCACCGCCGGCACTTCTGTGCGGATCTCGTACCGAAGTCCCTCCGGTGTATGGGTCCATTTAGAAGTAATCTTTCCGCTCCTTGTATCGATGGACGCCTCCAGCCACTCCAGTCTCTCATCCGGCATCGGGCGGATCACTACCTTTTCAAATCCCGGATACTCCTCCTGCAGGCAGATTCCTGCCGCCTTTTCATAGACCCAGTCCGCCACGGAACCGTAAGCATAATGATTGAAAGAATTCATATCCTCACTCCAGAATTCTCCGTTTTCCATGATACCGTCCCAGTGCTCCCAGACAGTAGTGGCACCCTGCTCCACAGAAAACAGCCAGGATGGATATTTCTTCCGGAGGAACAGTGTGTATGCCAGATCATTATGTCCATACTCGCTGAGTACATGGAGGATATAGGGCGTGCCCACAAATCCGGTACGGATCCGGCACCCGTCCTTCTCGATCATATCCGCAAGCGCATCGGCCGCTTTCTGCGGATCCTCTGCCAGATGGAAATGTACAGCCAGCACATGCTCCGTCTGGGTCAGATATTCCGGAAATGCCTTCCGGAATGCTTTTACAATGTTCTCATACAGTGCTTCATACTCCCCGGCATCCTTCCCCAGTACCCTGGCAGCTTTCACTACAAGCTCTGCGGAATGGGCGTAAAATACCGTTGCGATGAAATCCTCCCGGGTGGATCCTTTGTAGCTGCCGGACGGTGCATCCAGTCCCAGCCAGTCTCCGAAATGCTCTCCTCCGGTCCACAAATAAGGATCTCTGGTGGAATCCGTAATATAATCCACCCACTTTTTCATGCATTCAAACTGGTCTTCCAGCACTTCCCGATCCCCGTAGGTAAGATATATCTGCCAGGGACAGATCACTGCCGCATCTCCCCAGGCCGCACTCGGAGCGCCTTCCGGCAGGTAATCCGGAATCACCTGTCCGATCCCTCCGTCTGCCCTCTGGTCTGCCGCCATATCTTTCAGCCATTTCCGGAAAAATTTGTCCACATCATAATTGTAGCTCGCTGTCTTTATAAATACCTGGGCATCTCCGGTCCATCCAAGACGCTCATCCCTCTGAGGACAGTCTGTAGGCACATCCAGGAAATTTCCCTTCTGCCCCCAGAAAATATTGGAAAACAGCTGATTCACCATCGGATCAGAACATTTCAGCCCACCGGTCCGGCGGATATTTGAATAAACAACGACAGCAGAAAACTGCTCCGGTCTCACCTCTCCCGGGAACTCCTCAATTTTCAGATAACGGAATCCGAAATACGTCAGAGACGGATGATACGTCTGCACGCCATCACGACACGTATAATTGATCTCCGCCTTTGCGCTCCGGTAATTTCCATTATAAAAATTGCCGTTCTGATCCAGCACTTCTCCATGAAGAATACGGACCCGGTCTCCGGCCTTTGCATCCACCGTAAATTCCACATACCCGGTCACTTCCTGGCCAAAGTCCAGCACCGTCTCTCCTGCCGGAGTATGCAGGATCTGTCTGACAGACACCCGCTCCATCTCACAGATCTCCTCTCCCTCCTGAGGAATCAGAATCTCCTGCGGCCATTCCAGTAATTCTGCAGCTTTCCAGTCCTCCGGTCTGATGCGGGCATCCACCGTCTCACCATCATAGATCTCACTGAACCGCACTTCGCTGTAATCCCAGGACCAGGAGTCATCCGTCGGAAGAATCTGCTCCTCTCCATCCGCAAAGAACAGACGGATACCGCCCCAGATCCCTCGTGGTCTTGCGGCTCTTCGGATCCGGTCCTCCGAAACCGTCCATCCCGGCATCTGGGAACTGAACCAGCCCCGGCCCACCGTCACTCTCAGTTCATTTTCCTCCTGCAGCATCTCCGTGATATCATAGACCTGATACTGCAGCCGCTTGTCATAAGCCGTCCATCCCGGGGCCAGGACATAGTTGCTGACACGTTTTCCGTTCAGCTTCGCCTCATAGACACCGAGAGCAGTAAGACACAGCTCTGCTTTTACCACCGGTTTGCTGCTGTTCCATACTTTCCGAAAAACAGGACACACATCTTTTGTATCCCCGGAAGCTGTAATCCACTTTGACTGTAAATTCATATTCTTTTCCCCCATTGTATTGTATTCATAACAGATGCCGAAATGGCCGAATCACCACCCGCAGCACCTGATAGATCACACCTTTTGTACCGCTGATTTCTTTTTTCTGATACAATGCTCCCTCAGACTCTGTTCCATCCGGAAGCACTTCTCTGCTCTTCGCCATATATTCTTTATTCATGGTTCTGATATGGGCATTCAATTCCTCGCTGTCGATCACCAGCATCAGTTCCGTATCCAGATACGTACTTCTCATATCCAGATTGTAGGAGCCTGTGATCGACAGGTTCTGATCTGCCACGATCGTCTTGGTGTGGACGGCCTGCTCATTCATCAGCTCGTACATGGAAGCCCCTGTATCCAGCAGATCCTGCCTGTGGTTCAGATAATCCGTGCAGCCCCAGGGATTCGACCCCTTTTCCACCGCATTGACGATGATCTTCAGATCGGCATGTGTCGATATTTCTTTCAGAGTCTGATACAACGTTTTATTACAGATCGCATAAGGCGTCTGTATCGTCACATCCTGAGCATCTGCAGTGATCGAACGGATCGTCTGCAGGATCTTTCCGCTTTTCTTTCCGGCCTGAGTCCCGTTGGAGATCAGCGTGATATGCGCTGCCGGTTCCGTCTCCTGCTGCCATCGTCCATAAGATTCCATATCCCCGTATGTTTCTTTCAGCTTCTCATAGCGGGCACAGAAGCTCTCTTTTTGCGCTTCATACTTTTCCTGATCTGTGAGGACTCCTGCTTCTTTCACGCAGGACTCATCCCAGATCTGGGCAAAATACGCTTCCAGCTCCTGAAAGGAGCTTCCCTTCTCTCTTTCCGGACCAACCACCAGGATATCCCGGTCGATATTGATCACTTCCTGGTAATCTCCCAGGAAAATGTCATTCGTATTCCGTCCGCCCAGCAGATACATTTCATCATCGATCATCAGATATTTATCGTGCATGCGGTAATTGACCCGGAGCAGACTTGCCGGTGAAATCGGATTGTAGATCCGTGCCTCCACATTCTCATGGGCGGCCAGCGCATGAAATTCATCGCTGAAACGCAGGATCGGCAGCTCATAGATCCCGTCCACCAGCAGTTTTACCTTCACTCCCTTCTCCGCCGCATGGAACAGTGCCGCCATGACATCCATCCCGCTCTCATCCGGCCGGAGATCAAAGGTGGCCAGCACAATGGATTCTCTGGCACTTCCGATCATCCTCAAGCGCCACAGCAGCGCCTCCTCATTGTCATCGATACATCGAATCCTCTCATCTCCTGCTTCTCCCGCCTCAAAATCTGATCTGGAAAATATCACAGTCTGATCCTGATCCGGATTCCTGGTAAGCAAAGGCTCCAGCACATTGTACAGAATGATAATCAGAAACAAAATCAATACAAGTCTGATGATCTTCCATAAAATACTTACCGCTCTTCTCATTCCTGTTTTACTGCTCCTTTCGGCAATGTCCGCCGCCGTGTTTTCCTGCAGTTTCCACTCATGATCTGATCTCTGTCCAGTCTCTGGTTCCATCCGTCCGGTATCCGACCACAAAGTGACCGGTTTCATTTCCACTGTCATAATCGACTATGACGTCTCCAATAACTGAATCGTTACTATAAATCATCATATCATCTTTTCTCACAAAAATACAGTGGCGGCGCTGCTTTCATTGAAAAAAACAGCACCGCACAGTCAATCGTATTTATACTTCATATTCACGCATCCGATCTCGCATATGCATTTTTCATCTGGCTGCTCAGCTCAAACAGCACTTTGTCCAGCGTATCCAGAGATGCTTTTTTCACCATCTTCGCGATCTCCTGATTTGCCTCTGTTTTCAGAGCCATGCGCTTCTGCGGATCCGTCTCCCGGGCAAGCAGCGCATCATATCGATGGATCAGTTCATGTCCTTTTGACATCACCCGCTCCTGATATCGTTCAATATGGAAAACAGAGCCTTTATAAGAAGCATCGGCCATGGCCGCGATCATACGGCTGGTCCAGTAGAAATTGTCCGTGGAAACGGTTCCCGTTGTGTTTGAGAAGTACTCCGGCGTTGTCTCCACATCTGCATAGAAGGGCACCAGCACATTAAATGCATTGGAGGCGTATGCCACCCATTCGATGGTGCGGCAGTCCTCACTCTGATCCGGCCTCATCTGGATCACAGAGAGGAAGTCATTTCGATTGATGCCGATGGAGCGATAGGCACCCTGCCTGGATTTGTCCCCATAGGCACCGTAGGGATCGTAGGGCGTACCCTGAAAATGGGAAGACAGGACATATTTCACATCTTCTACTGTCACCTTTTTCTCGGGAACCATACACCAGGGCAGCTCATCAGAAACGGGAGAATACCGCCGGTCACCGCCATCCCAGTCAACCGCGTGCGGATTCAGGCAGCGCAGCATGTACCAGGCCCGGGGTGTGTTGTACACATGATCCGCGTCATCATGGCTGCCAAAGGCATCTCTGGGATTGAGTCTTCTGTCCTGAGAGAGATCCAGATGATTCTCTTCAATAAATTCCCGCATATCAGGAGAACACATATATTCTTTCTCACTGCCAAGAGCATCTTCCAGATCAAACTGATCCAGCCCCAGCTGATTCGGCATCACCACATACACCTCATCCGGCACCCGTCTCGCGATCCAGTGATGTCCGCCGATGGTCTCCAGCCACCAGATCTCGTCCTGATCCTGAAAGGCGATTCCGTTCATCTCATAGGTACCATACTGCTCCAGCAGGCTTCCAAGTCTCTGTACGCCCTCTCTTGCACTGTGTATGTAGGGAAGTACAATGCACACAATATCCTCTTCCCCGATTCCTCCCGGAATCTCTTCTCTGCCATCCTCTGCCGGCTGATATACCTGCAGCGGATCGGCTCCCAGCACCCGGGGATTGGATGTGAGCGTCTCCGTAGCCGTCATGGCAACATGGGCTTCATTGACACCGCTGGCTGCCCAGATTCCCTCTCCCTCCACTGCATTCGGCATGGCGGTATACCTCATGGGATCCTCCGGAAGCATGATCTCTACATGGGAAATCACCGATTTATAGATCCGGGGCTGTTCTTCAGGATGCACCACCACAAATTTCTTGGGCGTAAATCTACCCGAACCAGAATCATCGTTTCTTGCAATCATTGTAGAACCATCGTAGCTTGCCTTTTTCCCGACAAGCAATGTCGTACATGGCATATCAAATATCTCCTCTCTTTCACTTTGTCAGCCGGTATTTCTCCAGATCCACCGTGCGGTAATAAAGCACCTGTGAAATACTGCAGACGATCCATCCCAACGGATATCCCAGGGCAATGGGGATAAAGGAATCCGATACACGGGATGCGATAAACAGATAGACCTGTCTGAACAGGATAAAGCTGCACATCATAATAATGACCGGCACTTTTGTATTCCCGGCACCCTGCATGGTGGAAGAATACACCTGATTAAAACAAATAGATACATAAAACGGCATCATCAGACGGATGATCAGTGTTCCGTATTTCAGCACTTCCGGATCCCGGTTAAACAATGCTACCAGAGGTGTGGCAAAGATCCAGATCGGAATAATCAAAGCCACTGCCACCACAAGACTCATGGATACTGCCACCTTCGTACCCTTTCTGCAGCGGCCCACCTTGCCTGCTCCCAGATTCTGGCCGGTGAAAGTAGTGACCGACAGAGCAATACTCTGCATCGGAAGCAGACAGATCTTATCTACCTTGCCGTAGGAAGACCAGCCGGCCATCACCGAAGAGCCAAAATGATTGATATAGGACTGGACGAATACATTGGAAAAGGACGTAATCATCATCTGAAGCGCACTGGGAAGACCGATTTTCACGATCTGACCCAGCAGTGCAGGATCGATCGCCAGCTCACGCCATCGGATCCGGTAGGACTCCGTCTCCCTGGTCAGCACGTAAAGCACCAGCAGCGCCGATAATCCCTGTGCAAGGATCGTCGCATAGGCCGCTCCTGCCACCCCCATCCGAAGACCGGCTACAAACAACAGGTCAAATACAATATTGAGCAGCGTCGAAAAAATCAGAAAATACAATGGCCGTCTGGAATCACCTGCCGCCCGCAGAATGCCGGATCCCATATTGTAGAGCAGAAGCCCCGACATTCCCGCAAAATAAATGGTCAGATACGCCCTGGATTCCGGATAGACATCCGCCGGCGTGCCGATCAGCTTCAGAAGTGCGGGCAGTGCAAGCAGAGATCCTGCCGTACAGGCCACACATAAAATCAATGTCATGGTGATCGTCGTATGTACCGCCCGGCTCACCTTTTTGTCATCCTTCGCCCCATAATACTGGGAAATGACCACACCGGCTCCGGCAGACATCCCCAGGAAAAATCCGATAAACGTATTGATCACCGGATCTACGGTCCCCACGGCAGCCAGGGCTTCTTTTCCCACAAAGTTTCCCACTACGATACTGTCCACCGTATTATACAGCTGCTGAAACAGATTTCCAACCATCAGCGGAAGCGCAAAGAATAAAATCCTTTTCCAGATCGGTCCCTCCGTCATCTGTGCCGCTGCCTGTGTACGTGCTTTCACAATAACCCCCACTTTCGAAAAACATTTTCTCTCATCATGATACACGAATACACGGAATCTGTCACGAGAAATATGAATGAAAATCTTGTCCTTTTTCCATAAATGTATTACAATCATTAAAAACCCACTGATCCAAAAGAAAAGGAGTAATTTCTCATGAAAGTTTATATCAGCGTTGACCTGGAAGGTGTGACAGGCACTACTTCCTGGGAATGTACCAATCTGGGCAATATCGAACACGGTGCTGCCGCTGCACAGATGAAGCAGGAGGCCCTGGCAGCCGCTCTCGGCGCCATCGATGCAGGTGCTACGGAAGTCTACATCAAAGATGCTCATGACACAGGAAGAAATATTGATATCACAGGTTTTCCAAAAGAGTGCCGTTTTATCCGGGACTGGATCTGCGATCCTGCCTCTATGGTGGGCGGCCTTGATGAGACCTTTGACGCCCTGCTTTTCGTAGGCTACCACAGTCCTGCCGGTTTCAACCGGAATCCCCTGAGCCACACCATGAATCTGGGAAATAATTACGTGCGGTTTAACGGGCAGATCTGCAGCGAATTTCTGATGCACGCACTGTATGCTGCCGAGCTGGGAGTACCTGCCGTATTTTTGAGCGGAGACCAGGGTCTCTGTGACCACGCCCACGAGTATGACAGTCAGATCCGTACCGTAGCTGTCAAGGACGGCATCGGCGGAGCTACCATCAGCATCACTCCGGAAGAAGCCTGCCGGCAGATTCGGGAGCAGGCAAAAGAGGGAGTCCTGAACAGAGCCAACTGCCACATGGATGTGCCGGAGACTCTGACCATGGAGATCTGCTTCAAGGAGCATTCCAAAGCATATCGGGCCAGCTTTTTCCCCGGCGTGAAGCAGACAGGTCCATACACCGTAGAGTACACCGGACATTCAGTCAAAGAAGTGGCTTCCTGCAGAATGTTCATTCTGTAATTCATTTTTCTTTCAGGACATCATAAACTGACACCCGGAAGTATAGGTGTCATTCATCAAAATGTCACAGACTGACAGAACAAAACCCCCGAAAATCCATGATGGCATATCACCACTGGATTTCCGGGGGCTTATTTTTTCTGATCTGTTTTATGATCCGTATATGCCTCACAAACAAAATGCGGCACATTCAGCCAGTTTCCTCTGAATCGTTATTTTATACCTCTAGATATTCTCAAACTCCTCCACGATCTCTTTTGACGGCGGCGCGGTCAGAAGGCTGACCACCACGATAGCCGCAGAGGCACAGAGAAATGCGGGAAGCAGCTCATAAATATTCCAGATGCCTCCCATCGGCGCGATCAGGAACTTCCAGACGAATACCATCACACCGCCCACGATCATGCCGGCCAGAGCACCGTTTCTGTTGGAACGCTTCCAGAACAGAGAAAACAGTACCACCGGTCCAAATGCTGCGCCAAAGCCTGCCCACGCAAAGGAGACGATCTGGAATACGGAGCTGTTGGGATTGCAGGCCAGGATCACAGCGATGACTGCAATGATCAGAACGGTAAGCCGCGCCATCAGCATGGATGTTTTCTGAGACATTTTGATGCCGAGGCAGTCACTGAGCAGATTGTGTGATACACTGGAGGAAGCCGCCAGAAGCTGAGAATCCGCGGTGGACATCGTGCAGGCAAGGATACCTGCCAGTATCAGTCCTGCCATGATCACAGCCAGAACTCCGTGCTGACTGAGCAGCATCGCGATCTTGATGATCAGTGTCTCCGCCTGAGAAGAGCCTTCCAGCACTTCGATCGCTCCGGCCTTTGAAATACTGTATCCGATAATTCCGATGAAGATCGCCACGAACATGGAGATCACCACCCACACTGTTGCAATCCTTCTGGAGGTCTTCAGTTTCTTTTCATCTTCAATTCCCATAAAACGAAGCAGGATATGGGGCATTCCAAAGTAGCCAAGTCCCCATGCCAGGGTAGATACGATGGAAAGCGCCGAGTAGGGGGAAGATGTCCCGTCCGCAGGATTGCGGGAAGCAAACAGCGTCATAAATCCATCCAGCGCATTGGCATTCTCCAGTACCGTGTTCAGTCCTCCCGCCGTCTTGATGCCAAAGATCACCACGATCACCAGTGCCAGACTCATGACGATACTCTGAATCAGGTCTGTGGTACTGGCAGCCAGATAGCCGCCCAGAGAAGTATAGGCTACAATAATTACCGCACTGACGATCATCGCCGGGAGATAGGGCACTCCAAACAGCGTGGAAAACAATTTTCCGCAGGCCGCAAACCCGGACGCGGTGTAAGGTACAAAAAAGATCACAATGATCAATGCGGAGATCGCCATCAGCGCATGACTTTTATCATGATAGCGGTTGGAGAAAAAATCCGGAAGCGTGATGGAATTGTTGGCTTTGACCGTATAGCGGCGAAGTCTCCGGGCAACGATCAGCCAGTTAAAATAGGTACCGATCGCCAGACCGATGGCGGTCCATCCTGCCTCTGCACATCCCGAGAGGTACGCCACTCCCGGAAGCCCCATCAAAAGCCAGCTGCTCATGTCGGATGCCTCCGCACTCATAGCTGTCACGATCGGTCCAAGCTTTCTTCCGCCCAGATAAAAATCACCGACATTTTCATTTTTCCTTGAATAATAGACTCCAATGACGACCATCATGATCAGATAGACCACGATCACTGCCAGAAGTCCTGCTGTAGTTCCCATAACCATAGGGCACTCCCCTTTCTCTTTCTGTTTTTTCCGGAACAGAGCTGCTGCACCAGAACAATGCCGACAGTATATCACAACCCAAAATAGACTGCAACACAGAACGAATTATAGACCAAAGTACAGAATTCAAAAAATAAAATCCCGATATTTCTTCATTATATCAGGATTTTATGACAGTACGAAAGTTCGAACTATTATTATTCTATCTTTTAAACTTTTTATATTTTGAGCCTGCCGGAAAATATCATACTGTAAATTCCTCATTTTGCAGTCATCACTCCTGCTCAGTCCCGCTGCGAAACTGCGCAAGAAACAGAGGCATCACACTGGCCGCATAGCTTTTCAGAGAGTACTCACCATTGCAGATACACCAGTCATATAAGAGGGCTCTTTCCTCCACCGCATAGAGTTTCACCAGTTCATTGACTGACCGGTCACTGCGTAGCTGCCCGTTTTCCTGACCTTCCAGAATAATTTTTCGCAGGAGCCGATAATACAGACGGTTCCGGTCCAGCAGGTGCTTTTCTCCCCTTGTCACCAGCTGTGTGGAAAGCAGCCGGGCCAGAAGTTCCAGAGAAATGCTGTTCTCGATCATGCCAAACAGCTCCTGATTCAGAAACAGCAGACGTTCCATACAGTCTCCCTGCTCCTCCAGCTGTCCCTCCAGTTCCTCATACTTCTCATCAAAAAGGTAGGCCAGCGTCCCCAGAAGAGCGTCCTTCCCCTCAAAATAATGGTAAAAAGATCCCTTGGAAGTCCCGGATTCCAGAATGATCTCGTCAATGGTGGTCTCATCATACCCCTGGTCATAAAACAGTTTCCAGGCGGCAGAAATGATCTTTCCCTTTGTGTTTCTTGTATTTTTTCGGCTCATAACGATTTCCTTTATCATATTCAGATTATTTGTTCTCCATATCATAACATCCAAAAAGAACAAAAACAACTGCATAACTCTCATTTCTCTATTGAAAAAAACTCCTGCTGCGTATATAATATGTTTATCTATATTAATTTAGATTTTTCTAAAATATTTGTCCCCGTCGGCAAACATCTGCACAATACTGACTGTTTTATTTTTCTTTTTCCCGGCGATTTGCCCTATGGCAGCTGTAAAATGACAGGAGCAGATTACCAGTACCATGCAGCTCATCCGGAACAGTACCGCGTATCCGGATACGGCGGTGTCAGAAGGACTGCGCGGACCTTCAGGACGCAAAGCAATCAACCGCCCTGAAGGGTCGAAAAATATTGGGGGAAAGGAGTGCATGCCACAGGGTCCTTCGGCAAAAAAGTGCATGTATCGATATTATGAAAAGAAACCGATTGTTTCAAACTGTCATGGCAGGAGCTCTGGCTGCCGCCATGTCTGTCAGTCTCCTGGCCACTGCGCAGGCGGAGGAAACTGCAGTCGAAACAGAGACCGCTGAGCTGGCTTCTGCCGGTGACGCCAGGGACGCAGCTCCTGCTGCCATCGAGCCGAAGCATGTGACCGTGCATGACCCGTCTATCGTAAAATCAGACGACGAAACCTATTATGTACTGGGGTCCCACACGGCCTCTGCCAGCTCTTCCGACCTGATCCAGTGGAACCAGATCAACACAGACTACGGCAATGTGGACAGCACACCTTTTTACGGAAATCTGAAGGAAAACCTGGCAAAGCCTTTTGAATGGGCCGGCTACGATGACGGTGACTGTGCCGGAGGCGGTTATGCCATCTGGGCTCCGGATGCCATCTGGAATCCCTATTATGAGTGGGAGGACGGAAGTACGGGGGCCTATATGCTCTACTGCTGTACTTCCTCTACCTGGAGACGCTCCTGCATCAGTTACCTTGTCTCCAAAACCTTTGAAGGTCCCTATGAATTTGTGGATACGATCGTCTACTCAGGATTTACAGAAAACGGAGAGCCAGACGGAAAGAGCTCCCGCAATACGAAATGGGACAATGACTATCTGAATCTGAAGGAACTGGTGGAAAAAGGCTCTGCAAACGGCGGAATCGATGAAGTCAGCGACAAATGGTTTACTTCCGACGGCGGATGGGATCATACCTACGCTCCGAATGCGATCGACCCCAACATCTTCTTCGACGCAGACGGTGAAAACATGTATATGTCCTACGGATCCTGGTCCGGCGGTATGTTCCTGCTGGAGCTCGACCGTGCTACCGGAGAAGCGATCTACCCCGGCGTGGATTCTGTGGATGAAGTATCCGGCAATTATGTAGACCGGTATTTCGGCGTACATCTGATCGGCGGCAGCCACCAGTCCGGAGAAGCTCCCTACATCCGTTATGACAGTGAGACCGGTTACTATTATCTCTATGTCACCTACGGCGGCCTGACCGCAGAAGGCGGATACAATATGCGTCTCTTCCGCTCAGAAAATCCCACCGGTCCCTACCTGGATGCGGCAGGAGGCAACGCGGCAGACAACGCAGAAGGAAATGACAAATACGGCATCAAGCTGATCGGCAATTATTCTTTCTATGATCAGATCGGCAAGCGGGCAGCCGGACATAATTCTGCTCTGATCGATGACGACGGCTCTCATTATCTCGTATATCATCAGCGTTTTGATATCGAGCCTCAGCTGGAAGCCCACGAAGTGCGTGTACACCAGCAGTTCATGAATGAGGATCTCTGGCCGGTCACCGCCGTTTATGAATACCGGGGAGAACAGCCCTCCAATTATGACGCGTCCGAAGTGACAGGTTCCTATGAATTTATCAATCACGGTACCTCCACCAACGGAGAAATGCTGGAAACAAAAATGCTGACCCTGAACGAAGACGGTACCGTATCCGGTGCTGCTGCCGGTACCTGGGAGAAGACAGACTCAGGCAAAGGTTATGATTACGTCACATTTGTTTTAAATGACATTACATACAAGGGATATTTCTTCCGTCAGCTGAAGGAAAATTCCGATCCGGATCCTGTCATGACCTTCTCTGCCATCGGAACGGACAATACCTGTATCTGGGGAAGCATGATCGATATGAATGACGATGAGATGGTCGCTGACATGGCCTCCGTTTCTCTGAAACAGACGATTCCTTCCGCAACGAAGGAAAATCTGGAGCTTCCTGCCAATGTTATGGGCGCAGACGTCACATGGAGCACCGCCGACGCATCCGTCATCAGTGAAACCGGTGAAGTAACTCCTCAGGAGGAAGATGTGCGTGTAGAACTGACTGCCTCCATCACCTGCGGCGACACTTCTCTGACTCAGACATTTAAGGTAACCGTGCGTGGAAAGGCCTCTCTCGTATGCGGCTATGATTTTGAAACTCAGGAGGACGGCTCCGTGCCTGCCATCTCCGGTTCTTCCCTTACCGAGGCGGCTGTACTGACCGGTACTGCTTCCATCGTCACAGACGAGACAAGAGGCAATGTACTTCAGATCACCAATGAACCCGGAGCAAAGGGTGTCAACTATCTGAAGCTTCCGGAGGATACCCTGGCTGATATCAAGCCCGCCGGCTATACAGTGGCCATGTGGACAAACATCGGAGCGGAAACCTTCGAGCACAGCGCTCTCTTTGAGGCAGACGCCGATGCCCAGTATCCTCTGACAAGAATCGGTGCCAACCTGATCGCCCGGATCAATGCCAATGCATACAGTGACGTGCAGGGGGCTCTCCTTACCACCAGCGGGGAGCGTGAGGTATGGCAGCATATCGTTTATACCGTAGACCCACAGGGCATTAAAGTTTACCTGAACGGGGAACTGGCCGGCCAGGAGAAGAAGGATATTTCCGACTGCTTCCGCAAAAACAAGACCGGTATTTCCCAGGCGAAGGATGTCATGGTCGGAAGCGGCTATATCTGGGGTGATGAAGACTGCCAGAATGCACTTTTCGATGATGTGATGGTCTACAGCGGCGTCCTCACTTCCTCCGAAGTCAAAGCACTGTACGAGACCGGAACCATTCTGGATTAAATTAAAATAAAACAGGAAAACCCCCCTTCGCCGACACCTTCGGCAAAGGGGGGTTTTTACAATAAATATGGTTCAGACAGATACGGGAAATCCATCAGCGCAATCCCTCAAAGCACCGCTCCACTTTCTCCGGCAGCTCTGCCACAGTCCCGCAGATCTCCACTGCCCCGGCTGTTTCCAGCTCTTCTCTGCTGCCGTAGCCATACAGTACCCCAAGGCAGGGGATCCGGTTGACCGCAGCTCCCTGCACATCGTGGAGACGGTCTCCCACCATCAGGATCGGATGCTCTTTCGGGCTGATTCCAAGAGTTTCCATCACATAGGTAATAACATCTGCTTTTTCACAGCGTGTTTCATCCAGAGTGCTGCCGCCGACATACACAAACCGGTCTGTCAGCCCGAAGTGATCCAGAATCCGTCTGGAATAAATCTCCGGCTTGGAGGTGGCCACTGCCAGATGATATCCTCTCTGGTTCAGCCGGTCAAGTACCTCGGGAATCCCCGGATACACCTGATTTTCAAGCATTCCTTTTTCCACAAAATACTCCCGGTAGTATTCCATTCCGGTCTTCGCTTCCTCCGGTGTCATGCCGTAAAAACGCTGAAAGGATTCCAGCAGCGGCGGTCCCACAAATGCCTCCAGCTTTGCCCTGTCTTTTTCATAGATTCCCATTTTCTCCAGTGCATAGAGCACGGAATTAATAATTCCGGGGGCGGATTCTGTCAGCGTCCCGTCCAGATCCCAGAGGACATATCTCTCATTCTTCCAGGCATTCATTCTACTTCACTTTCCTTTCCAATACCAGTGTTCCAAAAGAAGGCAGCCTTTTTTTGTCCCCGCCGAGCACCGGCTCCAGCTCCTCCGGCAGCTCCAGCTGTACTTCTTCTCTGCCGAAATTCTGAAGGAAAATATAAACGGTGGTATCCGACTCACGGCTCGTCACTTCCACGCCTTCCGGCAGCTTCACACCCGGCAGTATGGGCCGGATCTTCTGCTGCTCCAGCACTTTTCCATACACATCATCATAAAATGACTGCTCCATATCCGCGCAGATATAATATGCCTGTCCCCTTCCCCAGGAGTGACAGGTCAGAGCCGGCTGCCCCGCATAAAAATCATCTCCGTAAACAAACAGAGGCTTCGCATCCGTCACCTTCACCAGATCACAGAAATGCTCGCAGGAATAACTGCGGGTAAGACCAAGAGGATTGTCGGCCACAGGTACTGCGCGGTTTGTCTCACCGTCATAGAGGGCATCCAGTTCCTCATGTCTCAGTCCAAGCACATCCATAAGTCCGTGGGGCGAACCGCCCAGAAAACAGAGATCCGTATCATCCACAATGCCGCTCCAGTAAGTCATAAACAGGGTGCCTCCCCGCTCCACAAAGCTGCGCAGCTTTTCCTCAAATCCGACCCGGAACATATAGACCATGGGCACAGCCAGCACCTGATAATCCTCCAGGGACTGCTCCATATCGATCACATCCACATTCAGCCCGGCCTTTCGAAAAGCATAGTAGGACTTTTCCACCGTTTCTTTGTAAAACAGATTTTGATTTCTCGGACCTGCCGCATCCTCCATCGCCCAACGGTTCTCCCAGTCATAGATCAATGCTGCCTGAGCCCGGACACTGCTGCCTGCCAGGTCCCGAAGCTTCTCCAGATCTGCTCCTGTCTGTCGGACTTCCCCGAACACTCTGGTGTCATTTCCGCCATAGTGATCGATCACAGCGCCGTGAAACTTCTCCGAACTGCCCCTGCTCTGGCGGATCTGAAAATACTGAACACTGTCCGAGCCATGAGCAACAGCCTGCAGCGAAGCTGCTTCCAGCAGACCCGGACGCTTTACTTTGCTGACACTCTGCCAGTTGGTAGCTGCCGGGCAGGACTCCATCAGATAGAAGGGTTTCTTCTGAATGCTTCTCATGATATCATGATACATCCCCGTATCCATGGCAGTCTCCGTTTCCGGTCCCTTATGCCACACCGGGTAATTATCCCAGGAAACAAAATCCACCGCATCCGCGAATTTGTGATAATTCAGGCCGTCATAATAATACATCATGTTGGTCGTCGCCGGTTTGTCCGAGCCTGCATCCCGCAAAGCCTGGATCTCATGCTTCATAAAATCCACCGTGCGGTCTGTCACGAACCGCTTCCAGTCCAGATTCAGTGCGTGAACAGAGCTGTCCCCCAGAGGAGACGGACCTTCCACCTGATCAAAATCCTGGTAAGCATGTCCCCAGAAAGCCGTGTACCAGCTCCGGTTGAGATTCTCGATCGTACCGTACTTCTTCTTCAGCCAGCTGCGAAACTCTGCCTGACAGAGGGGACAGTGACATTCTCCTCCATACTCGTTGGAGATATGCCATGCAATGACCCCCGGATGACTGCCGAAACGCTTCGCCAGCTCCATATTCATCTGCCGTACTTTCTGACGATAGACCGGTGAGGTATAACAGTGATTATGACGCTCCCCGTAGCGTGCTCTCTGTCCCCTGGCATCCACCCGGAGCACTTCCGGATATTTCTCTGCCATCCATCTGGGTCGGCTCCCGGACGGGGTCGCCAGGAATACCGAGATCCCGTTCTCATACAGCGTGTTGATCCGCTCTTCCATCCAGGAAAAATCATATCTTCCCTCCTCCGGCTCCAGAGCCGACCAGGAAAAGATCCCCAGGGATACCACATTAATATGTGCCTCTTTCATCAGTGCGATATCCTGTTCTAGGATCTCCGGGTGGTCCAGCCACTGCTCCGGATTGTAATCCCCGCCGTACAGCATTTTCCCAAAACTATGAAAAACTTCTGACATAGTGTAATCCTCCAATACATTTTTGGTTACTGTTCTCTTCGTTCCAGTATATCAGATATCCCCCGGCATCACAACCTCAATGGTCGATTTCTCCGTCTTACTCAAATCTCAGCGCATTGATCGGCTTCAGTTTGGCTGCCTTGTTCGCCGGATAAATGCCGAAAATCAGACCGACTCCGATGGAAAATCCCAGCGCCAGTACTCCCACCGGCAAAGAGATCGCAAAATGATAATCTGTAAAGATTACATTCAGTACAGACAGCACGATCTGGCTGATCACCATCCCTATGATACCGCCAATCAGGGAGATAAGCACGGATTCTATCATAAACTGTATCGTAATATCACTTTTCTGGGCGCCGATGGCCTTTCGGATACCGATCTCCTTCGTTCTCTCGGTGACAGATACCAGCATGATATTCATGATGCCGATGCCTCCCACCAGCAGCGAGATCGCCGCGATGCCTCCCAGCATAATGGAAATGGTATCCATGACTGTATTCATCATTTCCATGATATTGGACATATTGATGATCGTATAACTGTCCTCCGAGCCAAACTTTTTCAGCAGATACGCATCGATCGTATCCTGCGCCTCTGAAATCGAAGTCTCATCCGCAGAAGACAGATAAAAATCCGTGATGGCCGTCTGCTTCAGGATACGCTGGGCATTCGTCAGAGGGATATAAACGCTGCTGTTCTTGTTCCCCATCAGCGCATCATCTTCCTCCTCCAGCACACCGACGATCCGATAGTCATGCCCGGCGATACGCACCCTGTTGTCCAGAACATTTGTGGTGCCGTACAGTTCCCTCGCCGTGCCGGCTCCCATAATGCAGACATTGAGCCGTTCCTCCAGATCCAGATCCGTCAGATTCCGTCCTGTCTCCAGATCCAGTCCCTGCACATCCTGATAAGAAGACGTAATACCATAAAGCGTCACCTGATCCGAATTGCCTCCTGCCTTCGCTACCACATTTCCGGACAGATACGGGGACACATCTTCGATCCCGCCTTTTCCTTTCAGTTCATTCAGTTCACTGTAGGTCAGCTTTTTATGTCTGTCCATGATGGCAACGATAATCTGGTCTCCGCCCAGACCCTCCATGGAATCTGTGATGCTGTCTGTACCTCCCTGCACAATGGAGATCAGCAGTGTAACAGAAAGTACACCGATAATGATCCCCAGCATGGTCAGAAAGGAACGCATCTTGTTGGATAAGACAGCAGATACCGCCATTTTTACCGACTGTTTCAGCTTCATGCTTCACCCCTCCCTGTCAGTTCTCTGCTGTCGGATACGATTTTACCGTCCATGATCCGCACCTGACGCTCTGCCTGTGCGGCAATGCCGTCATCATGAGTGATCAGAATGATCGTATTTCCCTGCCCGTGCAGTTCATGGATTAGTGTCATAATGTCCCGACTGGATCTGGAATCCAGATTTCCGGTGGGCTCATCCGCCAGGATCAGAGAAGGATGAGTGGCAAGGGCCCGGGCCACAGCCACTCTCTGCTGCTGACCGCCAGAGAGCTGGTTTGGCCGGTGATGGACTCTGCCGGACAGTCCTACCCGCTCCAGCGCAAGCTCCACCCGCTCTTTTCGCTCTGCCCCGGGGAGTCCCTGATAGATCAGAGGAAGCTCCACATTTTCATAGGCCGTCAGCTTCGGCAGCAGATTGAACTGCTGGAAGATAAAACCGATCTTCCGGTTGCGCATGGTCGCAAGCTCCCGCTCACTCAAAGACGTCACATCCTGACCGTCAATATAATAATTGCCCTCATCCGGCGTATCGAGACAACCGATAATATTCATCAACGTCGATTTGCCGCTGCCGGAGGCACCGACGATGGCCACAAATTCATGTTCCATCACATTCAGAGACACGCCATCCAGCGCATGCACTTCCTCGCCGCCGAGACTGTAAATCTTTTTAATATTTTCCAGTTCGATCATAGTCCTGTCTCCTGTTATTTCATACTGTCCATCATATTCTGTCTCTGTTCCATCATGGTGCCAAAGAAATCCATACTGCTTTTCGTCGTCACGACCACCAGATCCCCGCTTGCCAGGCCTTCCGTCACTTCTGCATATTCGTCATTGACCAGCCCCAGTCTGACAGGTGTCTGTACCGTTTCCTCTCCATTTACGACCTGTACATATTTTTCATCACCGATCGTCTCAATGGCATCCACCGGAATCAGCAGCACATTATCCTTACTCTCAAGCTCAATGGTCGCGGTAGCACTCATGGCATTTTTCAGACGGGTATTTCCTTCCATGGCGATCGTCACCGTGTAGGTAGTCACACCGCCTGCGTTATTTCCCACACCGGAGATTTTCTCCACGGTTCCTTCATAAGTCTCATCCTCAAAGGCATCAAATACCACAGAAGCATTCTGTCCTTCTTTCACACCGTCAATATCCAGCTCATCGATCTCCACCTTCAGATTCAGAGTACCTGCATCTGCGATCGTGCAGAACTGCTGATCCTTCTCATAGGGCATTCCTTCCAGCACATCAAGAGAAACAATGTAGCCGTCATAGTCCGACACTACCACAGGATTTTTCTTATATTCCTTCAGATCCTGCAGCTCCTCCACCAGTTCTTCCCGGTCTGTCAGAAGATCCAGATAGGTCTGATTATACTCCGCGTCCCTGCGCTCAAACATCGGGTCTCCCGCGTTCACAAAGGATTCTTTGGTGACATTGACCGAATCTATGATGCCGTAGGAAGCCGTCACCAGATAGGGATGATTGGATTTCAGCATGCCTTCTC
>JAQXWO010000240.1 GCA_029225485.1 Lachnospiraceae bacterium | reverse complement strand
TGGAGGAGATGAAGATGTTCATCCGGAACTTTGAAGGAGGAAATGCAAAAAAGGCAGTACCGGTTGCACCGACTGTACAGCCTGTAACGCCGGTAGCGCAGATGGCTACACCGGTGACCTCACCACAGCCAACGGCACCCGTGCAGGCACCGGTTGCATCTGCACCATCGCAGCCGGTTGTACCCGCACAGGCAGCAGTACCAACGTCAGCGGCAACCTATACGCAGGACGAGTTGCAGAGAGCAGCAGTCACCCTGCTGGATGCCGGCAGGCAGAATGATCTTGTAACAATGCTCAACAGCTTTGGGGTGGAGGCTATCACAATGCTTCCAAAGGAACGGTACGGAGAATTTGCGACAGCGCTCCGTCAGATGGGAGCGCAGATATGATGGGTGGACATGCAGAAAGAGCACATTCCCTGTTAAGCCCATCGAGCGCACACAGATGGATGTCATGTACTCCGTCGGCTGTGCTGGAGGCAAAGTTCCCGGACACAACATCAGAGGCAGCGAAGGAAGGAACTCTGGCGCATGAGCTGGCAGAGCAGAAGCTCCGGAATTATTTCTATCCTCAGGATGTGACGAAGCGGAAGTTATCAGCATTCATCACGAAGTGCAGGAAAGATGAGCTGTGGGATGATGAGATGCTGGAGCATACAGATACATATCTGGAATATATCAAGCAGGTGGCTATGGGTTTTGACTCTGCACCGTATGTTGTGCCGGAGAAGTCTTACGACCTGACTGAATATATCCCAGAGCCAGGGGCACACGGAACAGCCGATTGTGTCATGCTTCACGGTGATCAGCTGCACATATTTGATTTCAAGTATGGAAAGGGAGTCAAGGTGGAAGCAGCAGGGAACATCCAGCTGCAGTTATATGCACTCGGAGCATATGAGGCGTATAAGCTCCTGTATGCGGTCAAGGACGTGCATCTTCACATCATCCAGCCGAGAATCGATAACATATCATCCTGGTCCCTATCCCTTGGCAATCTGTTAAAGGTCGGTGAGGTTATCCGGAAGAAAGCAGAAATGGCGGCAGCGGGTACAGGTGAATATAACCCAAGCGCTGATGCCTGCAGGTTCTGTCGGGCGAAGGCAGTCTGCAGAGCCAGGGCGGAACGTAACGTGGCTCTTGCGTTCCTGGCAGATAAGAAACCGGACACTCTTGCTCCGGAAGAAATCGGTGAATATCTGACCAAGGGCGCAGATGTGGCCAAGTGGCTGGAAGACCTGAAGGCCTATGCTTTAAGCGAATGTCTGGCCGGACATGAGATTCCGGGATATAAGGCAGTTGAAGGCAGAGGAAGCCGGGACTGGACTGATATGGACGCAGCATTCAAAGTCTTAAATGACGAAGGATATCCGGATACAGTGCTGTACGAGAAGAAGGCGCTGACGCTGGCACAGGTAGAGAAGCTAATAGGAAAGAAGAGTTTCACTGATCTGGTCGGCGGATTCGTGGTGAAGAATCCGGGCAAGCCGGCGCTGGTAGTAGAGGGCGATAAGCGGGAAGCAATTACCAATAAGGTAAGCGCCGCAGATGTATTTAAGAAGGAGGAGTAACGATGACGAAATGTGAGGAAATCCGGAGCATACTGAGAACCAATCCGACCGCAACGAATGAGCAGATTGCGGAAGTGATCGGATGCGAGGTGAAGTTTGTTCGGGATATGATTGCACGTATGGTTAAGCGCGGAGACATCAGCATAGAATCCGCAGAGAGCCTGACGGGTGAGAAGACGCGGAGCATTAAGGTCCTGATCGAACCCAAAGCGCAGCGTATGGACTATAAGAAAGAGATCATGACACAGATGTGCGACGTATATGTGGAAGACTTCTTTGCTGCGGAACTGTTCAGTGAGCGGGCGGAGATTGGCAAGCTGATACTTAGAATTTTAGAGAGATTATAGAAAAGGAGCATTTAAATTATGGATAATACAACAAACGTAACAACTGGAGAAGCAAGATTAAGCTATGTACATTTATTTCAGCCGCATGCAATGCAGCCGGGGCAGGAGGCGAAATTCAGCGCCACCATCCTGGTGCCGAAGAGTGACACGGCCACTAAGGCACGCATCGATGCTGCCATTGAAGCAGCGAAGCGAAAAGGCGTGTCTGAGAAGTGGGGCGGCGTACAGCCGCCGGTAATCCCTACACCTGTATATGACGGTGACGGGGTGAGACCTTCCGACGGTATGCCATTCGGCCCGGAATGTAAAGGACACTGGGTATTCACAGCTTCCTGCAAGGCAGATTATCCGCCGGAAGTAGTTGACGTAAACCTGAATCCGATCATCAATCACAGTGAAGTATACTCCGGCATGTACGCTCAGGTAAATGTATCCTTCTATCCGTATGTATTTGGAGGTAAGAAGGGTATTGGATGTGGTCTGGGACCGGTACGTAAGACCAGAGATGGTGAGCCGCTTGCCAGTGGAGCAGTCAGCGCAGCTCAGGCATTCGGCGCTACTCCGGCACCGCAGCAGTCAGCACCACAACAGCAGATCAATCCGATCACCGGTCTGCCAATGTAACACGGAAACCCGGCAGAGGGTGAAAGCCCTCTGCTTTTTAGCCTAAAAATTGAGGAGGAGAATCGGAATGGGTACACTGAAGTTTTCAGTCATGCAGGAGAGTGTATCAGCTGTAAAAGCATTACTGAATGATTCGAAGATGAATTTTGTCATGATCGGATATCACCTGAGAAAGATTGACGATGATAAGCTGTATCGGGAATCTGGCCATGAAAATATATGG
>JAQXWO010000239.1 GCA_029225485.1 Lachnospiraceae bacterium | reverse complement strand
TCCCCTCCGAAGTGGTCAGACCATAATATACGATGATCGCCAGCGGAATCATGATAAAAGCGATGGTCCACACAAGAAACGGTCCGGAGAGAAGCCTCCGACCGGATTTATTCTTCACCAACTTTCACCGCCTCCTCGTCTTCAGATTCCGGTTTGTTCATGATCTGGATATCAAAGGGATCCACATGGATTCCGACCTTCGTGCCGACCGGGAACAGATCCGTGCTGTGCACAAGCCATTCATAGCCGTTGGCGCTGACTTCCATCTCATAATGCACGCCTTTGAAGATCAGATGTGTCACAACTCCCTGAATCGTACCCTGTTCCGGAGGAAGCAGATCAATATCTTCAGGACGGATCACTACATCCACCGGTTTGTTATGCCCGAAGCCTTCATCTACACAGGGGAATTTCGTTCCCAGGATCTGTACCAGACGATCCTCCAGCATGAGGCCGTCCAGAATATTGCTGTCACCGATAAAGTCGGCAACGAAGGCATTCTGCGGTTCGTTGTAAATATCTTCCGGTGTACCGATCTGCTGGATATATCCCTGATTCATGACCACGATCGTATCGGACATCGTAAGTGCTTCCTCCTGGTCATGGGTCACATAGATAAAGGTAATGCCTAACTCATTTTTCAGACGGATCAGCTCATACTGCATGTCCTGGCGAAGCTTCAGATCCAGCGCGCCCAGAGGCTCATCCAGTAAAAGAACCCGGGGCTCATTGACAATTGCCCGGGCAATGGCGATACGCTGCTGCTGTCCGCCGCTTAAGGAATCCGGCATTCTGTTGCCATAGCCTTCCAGATTCACAAGCTTCAGCGCATATTTGATCTTGTCGTCAATGTAGGCTTTGCTTTTTTTCTTCAGTTTCAGACCGAAAGCGATGTTCTCCGCGATCGTCATATGTGTGAAAAGAGCGTATTTCTGAAACACGGTATTCAGCTGACGCTTGTTGGGCGGAAGAGAAGTAATGTCTTTTCCGTCGAAGACTACCTGCCCTTTGTCCGGTTTTTCAAAGCCGCCGATAATACGGAGCGTGGTGGTCTTCCCGCAGCCGCTGGGCCCAAGCAGTGTCAGAAATTCATTTTCTCTGATATAGAGATTCAGATCATCCAGGACGGTTTCTCCGTCAAAGGATTTTGTAATGTTTACAAGATCGATTAATTTATTGCTCATGAGTACCTCCCGCAAAGCGATTCTTCGGCTGTACCAGCTCAGAAGCTGGGCGGTGTGCTGATCCAGATCAGCACAGCTCCAGTCTTACCATTTGCCGTGATATAATGCTGTGAACCTGATGTAAAATAAAAGGATTCCCCTTTTTTGGCTTTATAGATTTTTTTGCCTAGATGGATCGTAATGCTTCCCTGAAGTACATAACCGAACTCTTCCCCTTCATGAGGATTGTCCGGATAGGTGGAACCGCCCGGCTCCAGAGTGAGCCGGATCGGCTCCATCATATTTTTCTGGGCATTGGGTATGATCCATTCTATCTTATTTTTCAGATCTGTATCAATTTTTTCAAAATAGTCGCTGTCGTGAAAAACAATCTGCTCGTCACCGGAAGTATCGCTGAAAAAATCCTTCAGGTCCGTTCCGAGACACTGAAGAATGTCTACCAGCGTGGCGATAGAGGGGGAGGTCAGATCCCGCTCTACCTGGGAAATAAATCCCTTTGACAGCTCTGCGCGGTCGGCCAGTTCCTCCTGGGTCAGATTTTTTGCGATCCTAAGCTCCCTCAGTTTATTTCCTATCTGCATAGTCTCACAGTCCTTCTTCAGAAACAGTAAATATTAAACAAAAAGTTTAATGTTACTAAACAAACACTAAGGATGATTATACTCGGAATCATATCTCTGTCAATAGATTTTTTTATTGTTTTTCAACACTTTTACTTAACAAATCCGGATATCCATGATAAGATAGAAAAAAATGCGCTGCGAAGGCTTTCGCGGCAGATACAGGTAAAGAGCAGGAGGAGAAACTATGGCTGAGCAGGAGAAATACGTGGCTTATGTAGGTACATATACCCATGGTACCAGCGTAGGCATCCATGTCTTTGATATCAATATAGAAGAAGGAATCATGAAGGAACGCACGGTCGTTCCTGTTAACAATGCCTCACATATGGCAAAATCATACAATGGAAAATATCTTTATTCCATCGCGGATGAGGGAGTTGCCGTTCTCAGGATCCTTCCGGACGGCGGACTCGAGATGATCAATAAAGTGGGCATCGACGGCATGAGAGGATGCTATCTCTCGACAGACAAGAGCGGCAAGTTTCTGTTTGTGGGCGGATATCATGACGGCAAGGTCACAGTCGTACATACCCACAGGGACGGGCGTCTCGGATCCGTGATGTGCGGTGTGTTTCACCGGGGGATCGGCAGTGTGGCAGAACGGAATTTCCGGCCCCATGTGAGCTGTGTGATTCCTTCGCCTGATGATAAATATATCTGTGCGGTAGACAACGGGATCGATCAGGTGAAAATGTATCAGATCCGTCCGGATACGGGCAAGCTCTATCTGGTGGATATCCTCAGATGCAAGCTGGATTCCGGCCCAAGACTTCTGACCTTCAGTGCGGACGGCAGATTTGCCTACATTAACAGTGAGCTTACCAATGAGATCACCGTATACGCTTATGACGGCACGGGGAAAATGCCTGAGTTTGAAAAGATCCAGGAAATCAGTGTGCTGCGTGATAAAAATTCCATCGGAAGTGCTTCCTGCGGCATGAAGCTTTCCCCCAGCGGTGATTATCTGTATTGCTCCACAGCAGGGGAGAATACGGTCGCCATCTTCAAAGTGGACAAAGAGACCGGTATGCTGACCAGACTCTGCTGTCTGCCCATCAGCGGGGAGTATCCGAAGGATATCGACGTATTCCCCGGAGAGAAGACGCTGGTAGTTCTGAACCATGAGACAAGTGAGATACGGTTTTTCACCGTGGATTATGAAAAGGGGCTGATTGTGATGAAGGGGAAACCGATCCGCATTGAGACGCCCAACTGTATTTTGATTTCAAAGGTAGATGAGACACTGGAACAATAAGGGCAGGTTACGTGTAAAACTCCCGGAGGCGAAAGCTTTCCGGGAGTTTTTTTGCGCCGTGA
>JAQXWO010000238.1 GCA_029225485.1 Lachnospiraceae bacterium | reverse complement strand
ACCATGGCTGTCCATTACGAGGTCAGATACGCCGGATATGCATTCGCCAGACGACTGTGCGTGGTATGCGATAAGATAAATTATAGCTTTACAAACAGACGAAAATAGGATATACTTGAGAAGCTATATCTGGTTTGGAAGAGAATTATAAAACACAATATATAGTATTATAAAAAGCTTTGAGCCAACAGATTTGTGTGATATGATAGATGATAAAGGAGTAGTTCGGGATGTATGTGATAAAGAAAGACGGGACTCATGAGGAGTTTAATGTGCAGAAGATCGTGGTTGCTGTGAATAAGTCAGCGGCGCGTATTCTGTACCACTTTACAGATGAGGAGCTGAAGTTTCTCTGTGATTTTGCCAGGGACAAGGCAGAATCACTGGGGAAAGAGGGCATCACCATTCAGGAGATGCACAATATTGTAGAAGGTGCGCTGGAGGCGGTGAATCCGGCTGTGGCCAAGAGCTATCGGGATTACCGCAATTACAAGCTGGACTTTATCCATATGATGGATGATGTTTACACCAAGAGTCAGTCCATCCGCTACATTGGTGACAAGAGCAATGCCAATACGGACAGTGCCCTGGTGGCCACGAAGCGCAGCCTGATTTTTAATGAATTGAACAAGGAGCTTTACCGGAAATTCTTCATGACCAGGGATGAGCTGCAGGCCTGCAAGGACGGATATATTTACATTCATGATCAGGCAGCACGTCTTGATACGATGAACTGCTGTCTGTTTGATATCGGATCCGTGCTGAGCGGCGGATTCGAGATGGGAAAGGTCTGGTACAATGAACCGAAGACACTGGATACGGACTTTGATGTGATGGGAGATATCATCCTCAGCACGGCAGCCCAGCAGTACGGCGGTTTTACTGTGCCGGAGGTGGATAAGGTACTGGCACCTTATGCAGAGAAAAGCTTTAAAAAGTACCAGGAGGAATTCCGCAGGTATGCAGATCCATCCTGGGAAGGAGTGGAGGAGAAGGCGTTAAAGTATGCTTCAGATAAAGTGCGCCGTGACTGTGATCAGGGCTGGCAGGGTATCGAGTACAAGCTGAATACGGTAGGTTCTTCCAGAGGAGATTATCCTTTTGTGACGGTGACGCTTGGCCTGGGACAGTCCCGTTTTGAAAAGATGATCGCCATTTCTCTTCTGGAGGTACACAAGGGCGGACAGGGTCGTCCGGGAAACCGCAAGCCGGTGCTGTTTCCGAAGATTGTATTTTTGTATGATGAGAACCTGCACGGGCCGGGTGGAGTCTGCGAGGATGTATTTGAGGCAGGGATCGCCTGCTCTTCCAAGACCATGTATCCGGACTGGCTTTCTCTGACAGGAGAAGGTTACATTTCCAGTATGTACAAGAAATACGGCAAGGTCATCAGCCCCATGGGATGCCGTGCTTTCCTGAGTCCCTGGTATGAGAGGGGCGGTATGGAGCCGGCAGATGAGAATGATGTGCCGGTATTCGTAGGTCGTTTTAATGTGGGTGCGGTCAGCCTGCATCTGCCGATGATCCTGGCAAAATCCAGGGCAGAGAGCCGGGATTTTTATGAGGTGCTGGATTATTATCTGGAGATGATCCGCCGTCTTCATATCCGTACCTATGAATATCTGGGTGAGATGCGTGCCTCCACCAACCCGCTGGCTTACTGCGAAGGCGGTTTTTACGGCGGACATCTGCAGCCGGGCGAGAAGATCAAGAAGCTGCTGAAACCGATGACCGCTTCCTTTGGGATCACGGCTCTCAATGAGCTTCAGGAGCTGTACAATGGAAAATCCATCGCTGAGGACGGTGAGTTTGCCCTGGAGGTGCTGAAATATATCAATAAAAAGGTAGAAGGCTTCAAGAAAGAGGATGGATGGCTGTATGCGATCTATGGCACTCCGGCAGAGAGTCTCTGCGGACTTCAGGTAGAGCAGTTCCGCAAGAAATACGGCATTATCGAGAATGTATCAGACCGTCCTTACGTCAGCAACAGTTTCCACTGCCATGTGACGGAGGACCTGACACCGATCGAGAAGCAGGATCTGGAAGGACGTTTCTGGGAGCTGTGCAACGGCGGCAAGATCCAGTATGTGAGATATCCCATCGATTATAATATTGAAGCCATCAAGAGCCTGGTGCGCCGTGCCATGAAGCTTGGCTATTATGAGGGCGTGAACCTGTCACTGGCTTACTGTGATGACTGTGGCCACCAGGAGCTGGAGATGGACGTCTGCCCCAAGTGCGGATCCCGCAATCTGACCAAGATCGACCGCATGAACGGTTATCTGTCCTACAGCCGTGTCCACGGTGATACGAGACTGAATGCGGCCAAGATGGCTGAGATCGCAGAACGCAAGTCTATGTAAATAAATCAGAAATGCTGATGTATTGGCTGCTGTTTAGAAAATGGTACTGATCAGGCATATTCAGGTGAGACAGAGGCTGTGAAGAAGCAGATAAATGTGAAAAACGCTATGCAGAGAGGAAAGTGTGCTGCATAGCGTTTCTTTTTGTTCATATGAACTGCAGACTGGTATGGAAATCAACCGGCGAAAGCAGCTTCTTCAAAATATCCGAAAAGCATGTTTCCGTCTTCCTGAGTTTCACTGATAAATTCTTCCGGATCCATGAACCAGCCTTCCTGTTCACTCTCGTTTTCACATTTGAGCCATCGGTGGCCAGAGAGAAGCTGCATTCCGGTCAGATGAAGGATTTCTCCGGGAGTGGCCTGATACAGCAATGTTTCACTTTCAGGAGCGTCCAGGACATCAAAACTGTGCCATACAGTCCAGGATTTACTTTCATCCAGAGAAACAGGATCCTCTGACTGAGTGACAGTGCCGTCAGTGACTTCGTAGGTGACTGGAATCTGCATCATTCCGGCAGAATACAGTGTATCGTACCATGCTACAGTAAAAGAAGTTCCGTCCGCAGAAAGGATGCTGTCTGCTCTCGCCCAGCCGCTGAGCAGGCGATCCGTGTTTTCTTCTGTCTCTCTGGAAAGATCAGACAGATCGGCAAGTACCTGGAAAGAATCCTCTGTTCTGGCAAGCAGCAGCGTCTGGTTCGTCCAGTCATTGTCGGAGATGCTGGCAGCAAGCAGACAGGCAGAACCGTCCTCCAGGGGACATTGGCATACACGCCAGCTATAGCTCCAGTTCTCATCAGTCGCGGACCAGACCTGCTGACCGTTCACATACAGATCAAGGATGGCTTTGCACTGGTCATCCGAGTCATCCATATGAGACTGAAAAGAAATAGCCTCGGCAGTTCCGTCAGCATCCAGATCAAGATCATAGGTGGTATCTGTTTCTAATATCCATGGATCCTGGTCTGCTGAGGAGGTGTCTGTCTCAGATTCTGTGGATCGTTGGGTATGATCCGGATAGACTTCTTCTGCGAGGGCAAACATGGAGCAGCTGCAGATACCGGTAAGAACAGTGGCAGTGATTAATTTTTTCATTGAGGTCATTTCATGCACTCCCTTCTTTATAGAAATCAGTTAATTATATTGTACTAAAAGAAATGGGGAAACGACAGAGAAAAATTATTGAGTTATTCTTAAAAAATGATAACTTTCATATGATGCTGTCTGTCTCAGGCATATCCATGTGTGCTGCCTCCGTCCCGGACTGCCTCCGTCCCGGACTGCCATGAAATTTGTCTGTCTGTACAGGACAAAGAATGTCCTTTTCAGTCAGACAAATTTCATAGAGCAGTTCGTTCCGAGGTCAGACACATTGGATATGCCTGAGGCAGACAGCTGTATTTCGAATAGGCGAGAATAATAAGGGATTTCTGATTACTCATATAACGCTGGAACATAATACTTGTTTATCGGTATCAGGTTGTGGTATAGTTTTTGACATGAAGAGAAGGTGTAATCTGATTAGAGTACAATTGTTTGCAGAAGGAGAAATACAGTGAATAATACGGAGATTCTGAGAGAAATCAGCTGTGCCCATGAAACGGCATGGGTGAACAGGGACAAAGTTTCATTTGAAAAAGAGAGTAAATGTCTGGCATTGAATGGAGAAGATATTGCGGAGGCCTCCGCCCGCCTGCAGCGTTTTGCGCCTTTGATCGAGCGGCTGTTTCCTGAGACGGCGGACAGACATGGTGTGATCGAATCACCGCTGCGGGAGATTTCCGGGACAAAGGAGAAATTGTCAGAAATGGGAGAGCTGCCCCGGGGCAGGTTGTTTCTGAAGTGTGACAGTCATCTGGCTATCGCCGGGAGTGTGAAGGCGAGAGGCGGCATTTATGAAGTGTTGAAACACACGGAAGACCTGGCAATGGCGGCGGGGCTTATTTCTGAAACAGATAATTATGCAGTGCTTGCCGATCACAGAGACTTCTTTTCCAGGTATAAGATTCAGGTGGGCTCCACCGGAAATCTGGGGATGAGCATCGGCATCATGAGCGCTGCGCTGGGTTATCAGGCGATCGTTCATATGTCAGCTGATGCAAAAGAGTGGAAAAAGCAGCTGCTCCGGGAAAAAGGCGTCATTGTGAAAGAGTACCGGGATGATTACAGCCGGGCTGTGAAAGAGGGAAGACGTCTCTCGGATGCGGATGAGATGAGTTATTTTGTGGATGACGAACATTCGAAGGATCTGTTTCTGGGATATTCTGTGGCGGGAGAGCGGCTGAAGCAGCAGCTGGATCAGCAGGGAATCACGGTAGATGAGAAGCATCTGCTCTTTGTCTATCTTCCCTGTGGTGTGGGCGGCGCCCCGGGAGGCATCACCTTCGGTCTGAAGCAGATCTGGGGTGATCATGTACATTGTTTTTTTGTGGAACCGGTACAGGCCCCCTGTATGTGTATCTCCATGGCCAGCCAAAAAGGAGATCAGGTCTGTGTGCAAGATTATGGTCTCACGGGAAAGACGGATGCGGACGGACTGGCAGTGGGCAGAGCTTCTGCCTTTGTCTATAAGATGATGAAGCACGTAGTCAGCGGGATATTTACTGTTCAGGATGACAGATTGTATCAGAATATGAAGCTTCTGAAAGAAGCAGATGATATTATCATTGAGCCTTCTTCCTGTGCTGCTTTTGAAGGGTATACTTCGATGATGAAATATAAGGATACGGCAGATTACTGCCGCAGTGTCATGGAATCTGCTGAGGATGCGGTTCATATACTGTGGGCCACGGGAGGAAGTCTGATGCCGCAGCAGATCGTGGAGGAGTATCTGGCAAAGGGATGACGATTATCAGTGAGGAATGATACATGAAATTTATATTTGAGCAGAATCTGCAGGATTATATGCAGAAAAAAGACAAAAGAGCAGTTGTGGTGGAAGTGGTCACAAGCAACAATTCAGATTTTGAAGTGACGGAACTGCATGTGCATCTGGCAGACAGGAAACGGGCAGACTTTTTCAAAGAGAAAAAGCATTTCAAAAGTCATGAAGTGCCGGTGGGGGAGGTACTGCTTCCACCGTACCGGCTGGAATATGAAGATACGGTCACTTTCGGACTGAAATCTTTTTTGTGGGTGAAATACGTCACGTATCAGGGAATCAGGCTGTAGGTTCTCTGTCGATTTTGCCGGAAGCAATCGCCTGATCAAGCCAGAGATTCAGAGAGTCGATGGCCAGGGCCATTTTGCCAAGCTCTTCTTTGATTTTCAGAAAATCCGGCATCTCGTCCGGAGAAAGTTCACCATCCACGGTGATTTCAATGAGACGCTCCTTTTCGCGTGCCAGTTTGTTGAGGGTGGCCAGCATTTCCAGAGTAATCTGGGAAAGCTCTTTGACCTTGATTTCAGGCACGTATTCTTTTCCTATGGGGCATTCATGAGAACAGAAGTAGTTGCACAGGGAAGGAGACCTGTAGCAGTCAGCCATGGCCAGGACTTCTTCCGGATGGGGCAGCGTCCGTTCGTTCTCGATCTTCTCGATCCGGTCAGCGGAGATGAATCCGAGCTTT
>JAQXWO010000237.1 GCA_029225485.1 Lachnospiraceae bacterium | reverse complement strand
TCACGGCATCCGATAACTCTTCTGCGGCCCCAGATACGACTCCTTCAGCGGCTTATCCTCTGCATAAAGAGTCAGACGCTCCAGCACTACTCCCGCATCTCCGGCGTACACGGTGATGTGGTTCAGCCCTTTCTACATAGTGACCGGAAGCTCTGCCACATGCTCCTACTTCCCTGGGACTCTGGGCTCCCACCATCCGGTATCACGAGGGAACCTTCTATATCATTAATACCTTTGTGTCTGAAGGCAGGGAAGCCCGCCGCGACAATTACATCATCACCGCCAGGGATCCTGCCGGTCCCTGGAGCAAAGCACACTTTGTAGAAGGCGCCGACGGAATCGACTCCAGCCTCTTCTTTGATCAGGAGGGCCGCATGTGGTATGCCGGAAATTATATCAGTGAAAAAGCTCACTACGAGGGGCATCACGGTATCTACCTTTGCGAACTGGATCCCGAGACCTTCCAGTTCAAGGGTGAGCGCACCATCATCTGGGACGGGGAGAAATCCCGCAGCAAATGGATCGAAGCACCCCATATTTATTATGAAAACGGATATTATTACCTGATGGTGGCAGAAGGCGGCACCTTCACCAACCACAGCGTCATGATGGCCAGATGCCGCACCATCGACGGAGAATATGAGATCTGCCCCCGCAACCCGGTAGTCACCCACCGTCATCTTTCTCTGAACCATGAGATTTCCGTCGTCGGCCATGGTGATATCGTGGAAACCCAGAACGGAGAATGGTGGATGGTGCTTCTCGGTGTGCGCCCTTATCAGGATGCCCACTTCAATCTGGGACGGGAGACTTTCCTGATCCCTGTGGTATGGGAATCCGACGGCTGGATCCGGGTAGACAATGAGAACGGCCTTGTAAACAAAACGGAGCGCCGTCCGGCACTCCCCCTTTATCATGCAAAGCCTGCATTTGCAAGCGATAACTTTGAATCAGAAACACTGAAAATGTGCTGGAACACCATCCACGCGGCTGCCGAACCTTTCTATTCCCTGAAAGACCGTCCTGACTGCCTGCGCCTGAAGCTTCTCCCGGAAGTCCTCAGCGAGATCTGTACTCCGGCCTTCCTTGGACGCCGCCAGCAACACAAAGAATTCCGTCCCTAGACTGCCATGGATTTTGAGCCGAAGACCGCTCAGGAAGAAGCCGGACTGGCTCTGATCCAGGATGACCGGTTCCATTACCGGTTTACAGTCTCCCTGAAAAAAGACTCCCGCATCGTGACACTGGTGCGCTGCTCCAATCACGAAGAAACCATCCTTGGAGAAGCACCCGTCAGCCGGAACGGCCGCATCTACCTCACCGTCACCGCCACAGAGGAAGGCTACCACTTCTACTATGGCTCAGACGATCAGGAGCTCCTGCCTCTCTGCCTGAAGGTGGATCCGACACTCCTCAGCTCCCTGGTCAACGAAGGCTTCACGGGAACCTACATCGGAATGTACGCTTCCTCCAACCGCACAGAATCTGCCAATTATGCGGACTATGACTGGGTGATCTACGAAGGGATCCGGTAATTTTCCTGACTGCCTCAAAGTGAACGTCAGGTCAAACATTTACATCAGGTGAAGCTCATACCCCGCCTGATACAAATAAGTCCCCCACTTCATTTTTCACGAATTTGAAGTGAGGGACTTACTTAATATTGTTTTATAACTTCGTGCAGACAAGATCATATACCGCCCGCATCAGTTCTTCTCCTCTGCGGCACTCTGAGACAAAGGATATCACCGCATTTTTATCCGGAAGCACCATGGAGATCTGAGAGTATTTTCCGTCCGCTCTGAAGGAATTATGTTCACCTCTCCAGAAAAGATAAGCATATTGGTCTGTATCGGACGCCTTTGTACTCTCTTCGATCCATTTTTCTGACAGAAGCTGTCTGCCGTTCCACCTGCCTTTGTTCAGATAAAACAGACCGAATTTGTGCAGTTCCGAGAGGGTCAGGAATAATCCCCCTGCACCGAAGCTGTTTCCAAGCGGGTCTGTTTCCCAGGTGGGACGCTTGATCTCGAGATGAGAAAAAAGCCTGGGAGTAAGATACGAAACGAGATCGCAGCCTGATCGTCTCTGTACCAGGATCCCTGCAAGGTACGGACCCACGTTGTTGTATACAAAATGGGTGCCCGGTTTATATTTGAAGGGAATGGCCAGAGCCATCTTTACCCAGTCATCTTCTTTGTACAATGGACGCTGCTCTCCCATCAGATGCCCCTGCTCCTGGCCCAGACACATAGTAAGCAGATCCCGGACCGTCGCCGTTTTCAGATTGTTATCCACAACTTCCGGCAGATCCTCTGAAAATGCTTCCGTTAACTTCTCATCAAGAGAGATCAGCCCCTCCTGCACCGCAAATCCTACCGCACAGGATGTAAAACTCTTGGTGGCTGAATAGACATTTCTCCGGCATTCCGGCTCGCTGTGCCATTCAGCGATCAGTTCATCATTTTGTGTGATTTTAATTCCAAGCACATGCAGTCTCTCTGCCGCCTGTATAAATTCAGAAATATTCATAAACGTACCTCCTGGGAATCAGAGAAACGGATTCTCTGACAGTCTGTCAAAATCTGCGCTCCTGTGACTCATTCGCGAGCCGGAAAACCTGCCCCCGCAGCTCCCGGCGCGATATTTGTATCATAAGTCTGATCAACAGAATTTTCCTGCACTCTCTGAACCAGGATCTCACTGCGGAACTCACTGGGAGAGAACCCTGTCACAGATTTAAAGGTCCGGTCGAAAGCACTCATGGAGGAAAATCCGGAATTCATCGCCACATCCGTGATGCTCATCTCCGTGGAATACAGCAGACCTTCCGCGCACTCTACCCGTTTTTTGTTCAGATATTCATAGAATGTCATATTCATATACTGCTTGAAGATCCTGGTGAAATGGAACTTGGAAAATCCTGCGGTAGCGGCCGTGTCCTCCAGCTTCAGCTTCTCCTGATAATGCTGATTGATATAATTGCAGGCTTTCATGATGACTTCCAGATATTCCATCTGTTTGTCCGTTTTTCCCTTCTTTTCTTCCTTCGCATAGCCCCATTTCTGTGACATCACCACGCGGCCGATCTCCACGAACATCTCGATCAGCGCCGCGTAAACGACAGCCTCACAGAATGTATTTTTCTCATCGTATTCTTTCACGATACGATCCATCTTCCGCTTGACCGTGTCGTGGAAGGGATCCGACTTCTTAATACAGAACGCGGCAGGAAGCAGCGCCAGAAGTGTCTCCATCTCCTTCAGGGTATACAGAAGTGCCGGATTAAACTGCATAATGATCCGCTCTCCGGTGGGCGGTGCGATCAGGCTGTGAAGAATGCCTGAATTGACAATAATCATATCTCCCTCAGTCAGCTCATACTTTACATTGTCCACTACCACAGTATAAATGGATGTCACCGGCATGATCACCTCGATCCCCACATGCCAGTGATCCGGATAATCTTCATAATCTACATTGTGAAATATACGCAAACCAAGAGAATTTCTGTAATTGATGGTCTCTGTAATGCCATTCAATATTTCGATCATAGAATCCGTACCTCACTTTTATCCTTGTGTCATCCGTACTGCTTCGGTATTGTACCTGCACAGATGTATTTCAATTATAGGAGACATCGTGCATTTTCGCAAGTATTTATACGAAAAGTAACCTTTATTTTTTTGCCTTTTTCGTCTGCTTCAGGAAATTTTGTCTGGCTCTGAATCATTACAAAAAATTGCGATTTCAATTGAATTACCGGCAAAAATGGTATATAATCAAAAGAAATTGTAACTTGTGAAGCTCCCAGCATGAGGAAAAGGATCGGCTATGCAGGACATCAGACCTTTTATTTTAGGAACCACAGGATTTCTGTTGTTTTTTATTTACGATATAAACAGCGTGTTATGGAAACGGTCCGTGATTCAGAAATTTTTTGCGGCCGGCTGTTGTTGTGTGGTGATCTCTGCCTTATGGGCATCTGCTATCGCCCATTGTGACGGGACGGGATGTTCTCCTGTCCTGAAGATCTGTTTTATCATCGGTAGTCTTGTGTTCCTGATCTTATTGTTCTATACCCTTTTCTTTGCTCTCCCTTTTGATGAGACATACCGAGAGGAAAGCCGGGAACGTACCGCTTTCACAGAAGGTATTTATGGCTTGTGCAGACATCCGGGAGTACTGTGGTTTGCAGGAGCTTATTTATGTTTATGGGGAATGTCCGGGGCATCTTCCCAGGGGATCTATTTTATCTCCATGATCTTCTGGAATTATCTTTATATCGTATTTCAGGATACATGGGTATTCCCAAGGACATTTACAAATTATGCGGAATATAAGCAGCAGACACCTTTTCTGATTCCCAACAGAAAAAGTATCCGGGCATGCTTTACATACATCAGGAGACACGACTGACACAGAAGGTGAATGTTTATGAATCTGGCGGAAAAACTGAAGAAGAATCAATATAAAGAAATATGGCAGCAGTACTGCGGCTTTCTCGATCTTACCATGGATGGATACATGAAAATACAGCGGCGTCTGATGGACGAACAGATCCGTCTGTGGAGCGACAGCGGGCTTGGTCAGTCCATTTTAAAGGGCAGACATCCCCGGACACTGGAAGAATTCCGTCAGATGGTTCCGCTGACCGACTACAATGACTATGCGGACATCCTGCTTTCCAGGAAGCCGGACATGCTCCCGGGAAATCCTGTCATCTGGATCCAGACCACATGGGAAGGCGGAAAGCACCCCATCAAGGTGGCACCCTACACCAGAAGCATGCTGGACACCTACCGGAACAACGTAGTGGCCTGCCTGATTCTTTCGACCAGCACCGCCAAAGGACAGTTTGATGTTTCTCCGTCGGACAAATTCCTCTATGGCCTTGCCCCTCTGCCCTACGCCACCGGCCTGTTTCCGCTGGCTCTCGGAGAGGACATCGATATTGAATTTCTTCCACCGGTAGAGGAAGCTGTGAATATGAGCTTCAGCGAGAGGAACAAAGCCGGATTCAAGATGGCCATGAAGCAGGATCTTGGCTTCTTTTTCGGACTGGGAAGCGTAGCCTATGCAGTCAGCCTGAGCTTTTCTGCCATGACGTCTTCCGGGAAGTCTTTCAGTCCGTCCAGTCTTTTAAAATGCAAGCCTCATATGATCTGCCGGATGCTGAAAGCAAAACACAGATGCCGGCAGGAAGGACGGGAGATGCTGCCGAAGGATCTGTTTAAGCTCAAGGGCTTTATGGTGGCAGGCACAGACAATCACTGCTACAAGGATGATCTGGAACGGCTGTGGGGTATCCGTCCGATGGAACTTTTCGCCGGCACTGAGCCTTCCATCATAGGCACGGAGACCTGGACCAGAAAAGGCATGTATTTCTTCCCGGATACCTGTTTTTATGAATTCATCACAGAAGCAGACATGCTGCGCAATTACGAGGATCCCTCCTATGTCCCCCGTACGTATCTGATGGATGAGGTGATACCCGGAGAAAAATATGAACTGGTGCTTACCGTACTGAAGGGCGGCGCCTTTGCAAGATACCGCTGTGGTGACATGTATCGCTGTGTCGGACTTGAAAACCGGGAAGACAGTACGATGATCCCCCGTTTTGAGTACGTGGACCGCGTTCCCTGGATCATAGATATTGCAGGTTTTACCAGGATCTCCGAAAACGGGATCCGCAGCGTCATCGAATTGTCCGGACTGCCTGTTCGCAACTGGGCAGCAGCCAAGGAGTACAATGACCAGAACCGGCCTTATCTGCATATATATGTGGAACTGGAAGCCAGCGCTCTGACAAATCAGGCTGTAAGTGCAGAGATCCTGAAGGATCTTCTCAGCACTTACTTTAAATACATCGATCAGGATTACCGGGATTTAAAAAAGATTCTGGGCATGGATCCATTGAAGATCACCATTTTACGGTGCGGCAGCTTCCACTCCTTTGAGTCCAGGAACCACAAAAAGCTGCGTCATATGAATCCTCCCTACTACGAACTGAATGATTTGATACGGTCACAGGATAATTTACTGGTATACAGATGAGAGGTATTTATGGGTACATATGGTTATATTTCGATCATCGCCATGTTTTGTTACGGTTTTATGCTGCTGACATTTCTGGCCGCCAAAAAAGATAAACTGGTAAACAGTTTTATGATTATGTTGCTTGGCCTGATGTTCTGGACCGGCGGTTCTGTTTTTATGCGCTCACTGATGTGGCCGGGTTATATTTTCTGGTATCATGTTTCCCTTCTGGGAATCCTGCTGCTTCCCTATGCGTATTACCTGTATATCAATGCTCTCGGCGGTATCAGGGAGCGCTGGATAGGAAAATTCTATATTCTCATTATGCTGGTTTGTTTTCTGATCAATATTCCCAGCGGTATTTTTCTGAAATATCCTGCTCTGATTGAAGCAGACGGAAAGCGCTCCTTTGTATATGCCATGGATTTCAAAGTTACTGTGTTTTTCCTGGTGGCAGGGGTACTGATCATTCACACATTTTCCAACGTACTGAAAGTATGCCGGAAAAATCCCCGTATAAAGCGTCAGTACGAACCGCTTGTCATTGGTGTCGTTCTCCTGTTCCTTGGCAATCTTCTGATCGGTCTTCCCGTATTCAATGGTTTTCCAATCGATATACTCTGCGGACTGCTGAATGCATTCCTGCTGCTGTATGCGCTGATCCGCCGTAAGCTGTTCCGGCTGCAGATGCTGGCTTCAGAGGGACTGTGCTATGGTGTGGGCATCCTGCTCTCCTGCGTACTGTTTTTTTATCTTTCCCCTTATCTGCAGGAGATCATTCAAAAATATATTCCGGCTGTGCTGGATTACTATCCGCTGTTTTTTGCCGTACTGTTTCTGGCGACCTATCTGGGATTTATCTTCCTGTGGAAGATTCTGGTAAATAATGTATTTGTAAAAGAAGAGCTTCATCAGGCCGAAGAACTGAAAGCTTTCAGTTCCACTGTTTCCAGGACACTCCGTCTGCAGGAGATCATGGATGAAACGATCCGGGTCATCAAAAGGACCATGCCTGTGGACAATATTTATATCTGTATGCAGGAGTATCCGGAAGCACCCTACCGCGGACTCTACAGTGACCGCCCGCTGAATGATCTGTCTTTTTCACTGGATGATGAAAACCCCATTATCCTCTGGCTGAAAAAGAATGAGGAGCCTCTAATCTACAAGGACTTCCGGTACAGTGTGGAGTATAAATCCATGTGGGAGAGCGAGAAATACGATCTGGAAAAAATCGGAGTCCAGTACTGTGTCGGCCTGAAGGATGACGGACAGCTGATCGGTGTGATCCTGATCGCAAGCAGAAAAGGAAAAAAGAATATCGGTTACAATGAGCAGCAGCTGCTGTCCTCCATTACTTCCGTTGCCTCCATTGCCATCAAAAATGCCAGACTCTACGAGCAGGCTTATATAGAAGCCCGCACGGATGAACTGACCGGGCTTCTGAACCGGAAATATTTTTATGAAGTGCTGAATCAGGAATTTGAAAAGAATATGGAGTCCTCCATTGCTCTTGCCATCCTGAATGTGGATGATTTCAAACTGTACAATCAGCTGTATGGCGTAAGAGAAGGCGACAAGTGCCTGAAACGGATCGCAGACATCATCCGGAGCAGTGTCGGAGAGAACGGCTATACAGCCCGTTACAGCGGGAAGGAATTTGCGATCCTGCTGCCCGGATATGATATTTTTTCTGCCAGAAATCTGATCCAGAATATCTGCGAACAGATCTTCAACATGAACCGGCAGGAGCGGAATTTCAAGCTGAAATCCGTAACCGTAAGCGCCGGCATCAGCGCCGCTCCCTATGCGGCACGATCCGTGAAGGAGCTTCTGGAAAACGTAGATCTGGCAGTCTACCATGTCAAACACGGCGGAAAAAATGGCATTCAGATATTCGATACCGTATTCCAGAACAGCCAGGGCACTGATATCCAGACGGATCATACTCATATTTATAAGGAGTACGAGTCTACCATCTATGCTCTGACGGCAGCTATCGACGCCAAGGATCACTATACCTTCAGTCATTCCAACAATGTGGCCTATTATGCGACGAAGCTGGCCAGATATCTGGGGATGAATGAGGATATGGTAGAAATTATCCGGCAGGCGGCCCTGCTTCACGATATTGGAAAGATCGGTATTCCTGAGAATATTCTGAATAAAGAAGGAAAGCTGACTTCGGAAGAATACGAGACCATCAAAGGACATGTGGAAGCATCCATCGATATCATCCGTCATCTGCCTTCTCTGGATTATGTGATTCCTGCCGTGATCGGCCATCATGAACGATATGACGGAAAAGGATATCCCCGCAGGATCGCCGGAGAAGATATTCCGGCCACAGCCCGTATCCTCTGCATTGCGGATTCCTTTGATGCCATGACTTCCAAGCGGTGTTATAAAAAAGCCTTTACCGTTGATATGGCCAAAAAGATCCTGCTGGATTGTGCCGGAACTCAGTTTGATCCTGAGATGGCACGAGCATTTATAAAATGTCTGGATACAGGCAGGATCAAGCTGGTCCATGGTGAATTCAGCGGAGAAACAAACGCCGGATGAAATTTAAAAAATTTGTTACAAAAAAGATAAAAAACCAAAAAACATCTTGCATAATTATGGAAATTATATTATAATCTTCCTTGTAAAAAGGATTTATCCTTCATTAAGTTCTTTTTACAAAAACCCCTTATTAATTATTTATACTCCCCTCGAGACAGCCGATAGCTCCCCTATCGGCTGTCTCATTTTATCTGACGGTCTGCATACCCTGTACAGGGCTGCAGACCGTTCTTTCACTCGATTTTATCCCGGCCGAGACGCACATCTTCCATATATCCGGCCAGCTTTTCATCCAGCCCGTCAAAAAGATAATTGCGGCCTGACGTATTCCGGTTCGCATTGATCTCCCGGATCTGCCTGTCTGCCCATTCGATCTCTTTTGCCAGATCGGCGGCAGACCACCTGGTGGCTCCTGCTCCAAAGATGATCACCTGCTCCAGCCCGTCTGAGGTGGCCACAGTCACATGATATTTTTTCCCGATCTCCCGGGCGGTCTTCTCTATGTACTGATCCGCTGTCTCCGCTTCCTTCGTATAGACCACATGAATATTGTGATACTTCAGCACCTCTCCCGGATGTCCCTCCACCCGGTACGCATCGAACACGAGAATCAGCCTGCATTTCCGGAATCCCTGATAATTGCACAGAATATCCATCAGCTTTGTCCTGGCGCCTCCGATATCAATATCCGCCAGTTCCTTCAGCTCAGGCCAGGCAAAAATGATATTGTAGCCATCCACCAGCAGATATTCAACCTCCGGATCTTTCTTTTTTCCGGATGAGGCTCCCGATACCATGCCGGCAAACGAAGCTTCCGATTTTTTTCCTGTCCTGCGTTTCCATTTGCTCCGGGTATCCTGTTCCGACGTGCCGTAGGTCCGCTCAAAAATAGCCTTCAGTTCGTCTTCATCGTGAAACCGGTCCTTGAACTCCACAGTCTCCGAGGGCATGCCCATTTCCGGCATCTGAGTGGATACCTGTGCCATCTGCCCGCTCTCTGATTCCATATCATCGTCAAGTCCGCTGCTGACGTGCATGTAAGCGTCTGCCATATCCCAGTTTACCTGGAATCCGGCTCCATGAGCACAGAAAACGGATCCTGCCGGATTGTCCAGATCTCTCTCCGGATCATAAGCCGCCGCAGCTATGACTTCCTCCGCATTGTGACAGGGCGCATATCCCTTCAGATCACAGGCCAGCCTGCCTCTTCCTCTTGTATAGGCGCTGACCTCCATCTGATATCCTCTCATCTCTGATGCCGGCGCCTCACCCGTGATCACCGCCATATCACCGGCCAGCTCCGGGCCCTCAAAGCTGCCGTTCATACGCTGAATATCCGCGATCGCACGTCCGGTCATATCTGAGGGTACCTCCAGACGAAACCTGTAATAAGGCTCCAGAAGCACATTTTTCGCCTTCATGAGCCCCTGACGCACCGCCCGGTAAGTAGCCTGACGGAAATCTCCTCCCTCCGTATGCTTCAGATGGGCCCGTCCTGCGGTCAGTACAATATGCAGATCCGTCACAGGCGCACCGGTCAGCACACCGATATGATCCTTTTCCAGCAGATGCGTCAGAATCAGTCTCTGCCAGTTCAATGCCAGATCATCCACACTGCAGGCAGATTCCACCTGTATGCCGCTGCCCCGCTCGCCCGGCTCGATCAGCAGGTGTACCTCCGCATAATGGCGCAGGGGTTCAAAATGGCCTGCTCCCTCCACCGGTTCTGCTACGGTCTCCTTGTAAACAATATTTCCCGCCCCGAATCTTACCTCCACGCCGTACCGCTCCCGGATCATACTCTGGAGGATCTCGATCTGCACTTCTCCCATGACCTGGGCGTGGATCTCTCCCAGCTGCTCATTCCAGACTATATGCAGCTGCGGTTCTTCCTCCTCCAGCTGCCGCAGCTTCTGCAGCATCCCGTGGACATCACAGCCCTCCGGGAGTTCGATCCGGTAAGTCAGCACAGGCTCCAGCACAGGCGACACGGCCCCGCTCTCGATCCCCAGCCCCTGGCCTGCCCAGGTCTGGGTCAGGCCTGTAACTGCACAGACAGTACCGGCCGGTACCTCCGACGCAAGCTCGAACTTTGTTCCGGAATAAATGCGGACCTGATCTGCCTTTTCCTCCCAGATCTGTCCCGGATCCACTGTTTCCCGGCCGCTCTGCCGGACAGCCTGGCCCGCAGGCATGCCCACGCTTTCCTTATCCACATGTACAGAAATCCCCTCCCGCCGGGCATCCTCACGTTCCGTCAGAGCACTCTGGCGGTTGGTCAGCATCATCTTTGCTTTCAGGCTGCCGCCGGTGATCCTCATATGGGTCAGGCGTTTCCCCTGCTCATCCCGTGAGATCTTATATACCCGCGCTCCAAACTCCGACGGAAATACGGGATCTTCTGTATATCTCTCCAGACCCCGGATCAGTTCCTCCACTCCTGTCAGCTTCAGGGCAGAGCCAAAAAAACAGGGAAATACTTTTCTGCGGGCGATCAGCTCTGCAATTTCCTCCCGGCTGACTTCCCCCGTCTCCAGGTAATGCTCCATCACTGCTTCATCACACATGGCCAGATTTTCATAAAACAGCTCCGGCTCCTGCTCTTCTCCAAACCAGACACAGCTGCCATCCAGTCGCTGCTGCAGTTCTCTCATGCGTTCTTCTCTGTCAGTACCGGGCTGATCCATCTTGTTGACAAACAAAAATACCGGAACATGATACTGGGCCAGCAGTCTCCACAGAGTCTCCGTATGTCCCTGCACCCCGTCTGCCCCGCTGATCACCAGCACTGCATAATCCAGTACCTGAAGCGTGCGCTCCATCTCCGCAGCAAAATCCACATGTCCCGGAGTATCCAGCAGCGTCACATCCATATCTCCCATCCTGAGCCGGGCCTGCTTTGAAAATATGGTGATCCCCCGGGCGCGCTCCAGCGCAAAGGTATCAAGAAACGCATCCCCGTGATCTACCCGTCCGAGGCTGCGGATGCTGCCGCACAGATAAAGCAGAGCCTCCGACAACGTCGTCTTTCCCGCGTCTACATGGGCCAGCAGCCCGATGCAAATATGTTTCTTTCTTTTCTTATTATCCGCCTGTTCGCCCATAAAAAATCCTCCTGTGAAAACATTCATTTTAGTATATCACAAGAGGAGGTAATAGTCGAGTCACCGTGACAGCTATGGAATTTATCAGACCGTTTCATTTCTGACGATACGTCCCGTGCTGTTTGGCTTCAAATAATACATTCTGTTATTTCCAGTGATTCAATTTCGGTACGACCGCTTCCATATGCGCCCTGACCTGTTCAGCAGGCCATTTTTCATTTGCCATATGTTCTACACAAAATTCAATCAGCTGCTCCTTGCTGGTGTATTTAAACTCACCATCACTGTAACACCA
>JAQXWO010000236.1 GCA_029225485.1 Lachnospiraceae bacterium | reverse complement strand
TTAATGTTTCGGTGAGGATGCTTTTTCGAGAGTGCAGTTGTAAAAACGCAGGCGTAGCGGGCTACGCTGAGGCTTTTACAACTGTGCTATCGGGAAAGCAGACCAGCGAAACATAAGGTTATTTATCGCGGGTTATACTAGGATATTCGATGATAGTAAAAAACGAACCTATTAGGATAAAAGTGATCTGTTCAGCAAATTGCAGGAGTTCAAAACACATGAAATTGAAGGAATACACCATGTTCCATTCTGATTCTTTTTTTACAGATACACAGACCTCAGAAGATCCATCTGATTTCTATCCGAGAGGATCCACTGGAACTTCCGGTGCCGCTGATTCGCAATACGCAGACGTTTCCCTGCGGATTCTGAAATTTTTGCAGGATTCGGCCCTGACGGCCTTTCCTGCATTTCCGGAAGCCTTTGGTCGTCTTCGTCTCCGGAAATGCAGCCAGATGAAATTTCCTCTGGAAACGGATGGTTTTTCTCTTTTTTACGATCGAGAGCAGCTTGTCCGCAGTTTTCTCGAATCGGCAGACAGGCTAAAGTGTCTTTATCTGCACATTCATCTCCATTGTATAGGTCTTCATCCTGTATGCTATGATACTGGCCGTCTGACAAATACGGCAAACGCCAAAGACAGGATGAAATACTGGGATATGGCCTGCGATCTGGCAGTTGCCTGGATGATGCGGATACTTTTGAGAGACCGTTCCGGCTGTTCTTATCTGTCTGCGCCTCTGCCTGATGCTTCAGAATTTGAAAAGCAGGGACTTACAGACATTCTGTGGACTGATCCATATTCACTGATTCCACTTCTGGCAGGCTCCGAATCCCTCAGGGAATTCGCCCGCCAGTGTGCACTGGACAGCCATTGTTTCTGGTATTCCTGCAAAGAAACCGGCACTGCCTCTCCCGGAGCTAAAGATACCAGACAGGCACGCGTCACTCCGGATAGCCGCTTCGATGACTTCCGGTACCGGCAGACACAACTAAAGCTGTGGGGTACACTTCACAAAAGCTTGCAGGAAATAACAGTGGGCTCCGGGAAATGCGGCATTCAGGGCGGAACCACTGTCCAAAGTGCAGAATTGCAGCGCCGCAATACCATCGATTATCATCGATTTTTGCAGCAGTTCACCATCAGCAGGGAAGAACCTGTTCTGGATATGGATTCTTTTGATTATATTCCCTATCATTATGGAATGGAACTCTCTGATGAGAAGCTTTTATTGCTGGAACCTCTGGAATACAAAGAGGTTAACCGTCTGGATGAATTTGCGATTGCCATCGATACCTCCGGCTCCTGTTCCGGCCGGATCGTCCGGCGCTTTCTGGAAGAGACCTGGAGCATCCTGCGGCAGAAGGAAAACTTTTTTTCCAGGATGAGACTGCATCTGATCCAGTGTGATTCCATGATCCAGGAACACCGTATTTTTACAAGTGCCGAAGAATGGGAGGCTGCGATTCCCGGATTTCAGGTACTGGGGCAGGGCAACACAGACTTTCGCCCTGTCTTTGAGCTGCTTGACCGGAAGGTTCAAAAAAAAGAGATCCGACATCTCCGGGGACTTCTGTATTTTTCCGACGGGGACGGCATCTTTCCAAAAGAGCAGCCAGTCTATGATACCGCCTTCGTTTTTTTGAAGGAACCAGATGAAAACCTGAAGATTCCGGACTGGATCATTCATCTGAACCTGAATCTGACGGACTCAGAAGTCTGAATCTGAGCAGTAATCGATATATATCAATCTATTATTGTGGAAAACAAACGCTGGTTATTAATGATTCACTGTCAGCCATATGCAGGAGATAACTTTTATGAATATCAAAGAAGCGAAGCAGGAAGTAATACATACGATTCTGGCTTACACTGCCAAAAATCAATGGGGCAATTATGCTATCCCACAGGGACGCCAGCGTCCTCTGCTGCTGATCGGTCCTCCCGGAATCGGCAAGACTGCCATTATGGAGCAGGCAGCCACAGAATGCGGCGTAGGATTTGTCTCATACACCATGACACATCACACACGTCAGAGTGCCATCGGTCTTCCCTACATCAGTCATCAACAGTTCGACGGTCATGAATATTCCGTCACAGAATATACCATGAGTGAGATCATTGCCTCCGTATATCGCTGTATAAAAGAAAGCGGCAAAAAAGAGGGACTGCTTTTCCTGGATGAGATCAACTGTGTGTCCGAGACTCTGGCTCCTGTCATGCTGCAGTTTCTCCAGAACAAGACCTTCGGCAATCAGCGTCTGCCGGAAGGCTGGGTGCTGGCTGCGGCCGGAAATCCGCAGGAATACAACAAATCCGTCCGTGAATTCGACCTGGCTACTCTGGATCGTCTGAAATACATCACCCTGGAAGCCGATTATGAGGCCTGGCGTCCCTATGCCCTATCAGCCGGGATCCACGGCGCCATCCTTTCCTATCTTGACACACATAAAGACCGTTTTTATGTCCTGCAGCAGACCTTCACAGAAAAAACCTTCGCCACAGCCCGGGGATGGGAGGATCTCTCCTGTATCCTGCTGCAGTACGAAGCTCTCCATCTTCCGGTCACACCGGATCTGATGGCACAGTATCTCCACTGTGAAGACCTGGCCCGGGATTTTTACGGATATTATCACCTGTATACGACCCGCCAGGAGGATCTCCCTGTTCTGCCCATGCTAAGCGGAGATGCTGATGGTACTGCAAAATGTCAGGAATTCCTCACAGGAACCTCCTTTGATGAAAAGCTGCTGCTGGTACATACCTGCCTGTCTGCCCTGAACAGCAGGCTCCAGGAATACGAAAACAGCTGCTGCCGTCTGTCCGCTTTTCAGAACGTACTGGAACGGCTGCAGCGTTATCAGAAACAGACCGGGACAAAATCCCTGCCCGAAGTGCTCCCCTCGTTTCTGAAAAAAGAAGAAGACATCCTGCTGGTTCGCCGGGAACACGCTTTATCTTCGGAGCAGGAACTGCAGAATACGAAAGCGATGCTGTACGAACTGCGTCAGCTCCTATATGAATATCAGTCCGAAAAGACTTCCATGCCTCAGGCTTCCCATGACCAGTCCTCCCCCCGCATCGTACCTGCTGATGATGCTGCTCTTTTTCTGGAAGCTGCACGCCGTGCGAAAGAATCCTCACTTGCCTCGGATGCAGATCAGCTTTCGTCAATGATCGATCAATGCCTGAACATGTTCCTGCCTGCAAACGGCCCAGAGTATATCGTACTGCTTTCCAGCCTGTCCCAGAATGCGCTGTTTACCCGTTTTATCAAAAAATACCCCAGCGCCCTTTTTGAAGCACAGAGCGACAGACTGAAGCTCCGCTCCAGAGAGGAACAGCTGAGGCAGGAACTCTCCAATCTGAAATAAAGTTACTTTCCCTGTAAAAATGGAAAAATACTCCTTGCTCAACATGTATACTATTTTCTTTTCTGAATATACTCTTCTTTCAAAGAACATCATCCGCTGCCGGTTGCACAGCAGCGGATGACAATTTTTACAGAAAGGACAAAAAACTCATGTCAGAAAAGAAACCATTTGCAGACTCGCAGCAAAAAAACACCCCTGTTCTCTCCCTCGACGGGTATGACCATCTGGGAAATATCTGTTCTGCCGGAGACTGTACCGGCCTGATTCCTGCCCTTCCGTCCACAGAAGAAGAACTGGAGGCTTACGAGGAAATGTATCAGTTCTGCCCGCAGGAACCGGATATGTCATAATCTATTTTCATACCATTTGCTCTGGAAGCCTGATCATAGATTCCATCTCTCAATTTTACATGCATGTTCCTTGGTTTTCTGGTCATAACTGATTCCAACCAACAGCAAATTATCCTTATATTCTTCCAGAGCTTTGACATATTCTTTTTCTTTTATCTGATTCAATGCTTCCTGCGCTGATTTTCCGTTTTTTAACTCGACGATCATAGCCGGTTTATCAGACTTTCTCCGCGGTAAAAATACGATATCAGCAAAGCCTTTTCCTGCAGGCATTTCCCGAACCAGCGTATATTCATCCAAAGCCTGATAGTATGCCAGTGAAATGACACAGCTTAAAGAATTTTCATCATTAAACTGCAATATAGATGTGTTTTCTATATGAACCTGCTCGACTCCTTTGGCAACTGCATACTCGTCCATATGCCATGTTGCCTTCAGTATTTTTTCAGAAGCTCTAATTGCATCGATCACCCCTGTCCACTCGCATTTCTGCACCGCATTGGAGAAAGCCTCTCTAATCTCCTCATTCGGAATATATACTTGCTCCGTACTTTCATCATAGGCAAGATAGCCAAGGTGAACCAGTACTGTCAATATATCATCCCGGCTGGCAAAGCTGGTCATATCATTTTCAAATGTACCCGTATTCACCCTGCATCTCCCGCCAGCCAACATCTGAACGATTGCATCCTGAAGTCCGTCAAAATTCATACTGATATACGTTTTCAAGGATTCATATGTTTCTGTCCTGCTCCAGTAACTGGTGATTTTCCTCCTTCGGACAGCATCAACTACTGATTTGGGATTGTAAATATGAAGACCTCCGGCAAGGACATATCCATCATACCATTTCTGAATCTCATCGAAATCCAATCCGTACTGTTCACACAAACCGGACACTTCCAGTTCTGTAAAACCCACATACTTTTCCAGTGGCTCTGCCTGAAGCATGGTGAACTCGTCAAAATTATTTAATGCCGATTCTGTACCATATTTTTTGATCGGCAATATTCCGGTCAGATAACCAAGAGCCAGAAAATACTTGGAAGTAGCATCTTTAAATAAACCTCTCAGAAGATTAATATAAGCCGTCTGTGCCTTTTCATCATGTTTATCTTCTCTGAATACTGTATCCCACTCGTCTATTACAATGACAAATTTCGTTCCTGCACTTCTGTTTATTTTTGCAAGCACCGTCGGCAGATCACAATCTTCATCCGATATCACTTCTCCATACTTTTCTTTTAATTCCCGGATAATCTCTCTATGAAACAGACCTACTGCTTCCAGCGCAGTAATATTCTCTCCTGTTCTGGAATCCCGTTTATGCCGGAAGGTATTCATGTCTGCATGAATCACAGCATACTGATTCAGATGTTCTGCAAAATCCGGTGCTTCTGCTATCTCCAGATGCCGGAACATATTCTCTGAATCGCAGCTGCAATCATAATAAGCGACCAGCATTTCTGCCGTAATTGATTTTCCAAAACGCCTTGGCCTGCTGACGCAGACACAGCACTGTTCTGTCTCCAGAACGGAATTGGTATAATTCAGCAAACCTGTTTTATCCACATATATTTCCGAGCGCAGCGCTCTTTGAAAACCGGAATTTCCAGGATTTAAATAGATTCCCATATCACCGCATCCTTTCTGATTTTACTGTATCACAATTCTAAATACGATCCAATCCATCCTTCACGCTGATGTAATCATCATAACACACGGCAGACTTTCACACAAGAAGCAGTCTGCTAAGGCTGCCTCTCCGTTCGTATCTCCTTCCCCTCCACATACTTCCGTTCCATCTGGTGGCGCAGCTTCCGGTTTTCTACAGTATCAAACAGGATAGAGAAATCATAATCCTCCGGATACAGAGATTCCGCAGCCACCAGAAGCTTCACCCGTTTATGACTGATCCAGATCTTTTTGCCGGGAAGCTGTACCTGAAGCACCCCTTTATCATTTGCTTTCCTGCAGACAATGCCTGTCTTTTTATCCGGGTATACCATAACACTGTCCCCGATGCGGAAGGATATCTCTTTTTTCTTTTTACCTTCCTTCCGGGGAATGATACGCGGAGCAGGCATTTTCTGCAGTTCATCTGTCTCTGCCGTTCCCTTCTTATAGTTAACATGTTGTTTTTCTTTTTCCGGCAAGTCTGACTTGCCGTGACATGTTCCGGCTGCTCTATCTGCCTCTGCACAGTTCTTGCCTGTCTCTTCTCCATAAGCCGCTTTCGCCGCACGGTCGATCATGCTTTGCGGCATGCCAAGCCTCCGTGCAATATAAAATGCACAACTCTCGCCCGCCTCCCCGATCACCATCTGGTACAGTGGCTTCAGATTCTCTTTGTCGAAAGTCATTCTGGCATTCACGATGCCTTCTTCCTGCTCGGCAAATACCTTTACCTCGGGATAATGAGTCGTGACCAGAAACAAGGCGCCGCTTTTTTTCAGTTCCTCCAGAATGGCTACCGCGATCCCCATTCCTTCCAGAGGGTCTGTCCCGGATCCCAGTTCATCCATGATGACCAGACTTTCCGGATTCACTCGCCGGAGTATGTCCAGTACATTCGTAATGTGGGCTGAAAACGTGGACAGATTTTCTGACAGATTCTGACCGTCTCCGATATCACAGAGGTAATTGCTGTTCATGCATACCAGCGCCTCCCGGCAGGATACATGCAGACCGCACTGGGCCATCATACAGGTAAGGGCAACTGTCTTGATGGCAACGGTTTTGCCTCCCGTATTGGGCCCTGTGATCACGATTCCATTCACACCGTTTCCTATGGAAAACTGCAGCGGGACACAGATATCCCGCGACATCAGCGGATGCCTGGCATCTTTCAGCTCAATCCGCCGCTCTGTGATGACTGTCGGCTCCGTACCATCGTAATGAAGGCTCAGTTTCCCTTTGGAAAAGGCGAAGTCCAGCCGCTCAAATGTCCGGATATTCTGACGGAATGCTTCTTCCTCTTCTGCCACCAGAGCTGTCAGTTCATACAGGATCCTGCGCACCTCATTTTCTTCCTCCAGACGCAGTTCCTGCAGTTCTTCAAAATAGCGGGTCGATGCAGCCGGTTCTATAAACAGTGTATTCCCGGTGGATGATTTGTCGATGACGCTTCCCGGGATCTTATACTTATACTCCTTTTTCACCGGCACACAGATTCTTCCATTGCGGAAGGTACTGAACTGATCGGACATACATTCCTTGTTCGTACGGATCACTGCGTCTGCCCTTTCCCGCATCTTCTCTTCCGCGATCATCATCCGGCTCCTCAGGGAACGAAGCAGACCGGATGCACCATCGGAGACCTCTTCTCCTGTGATCTGCATCTCAATCTCCTCTCGGATCAGCTCCAGCGGATCCAGATTTTCCTCAAAATAAGCCAATGACAAATCCCGCTGCTTTCCTCTGTTCAGATACCCTTTCAGGCGATTCACAGCTGTAAGGGCCGCTGCGATTTCCGACAGCTGCGGTGCACTCAGGCACTCTCCCCTTACTGCCGATGTCAGCAGCTCCGGGATTCCCTGAAAAGAAACCAGCGGCGGATTTCCACAGGTCTCGATCATGTTCCTGCTCTCTGTAGTTTCCCTGATTTTCGCTTTCAGTTCCCGTTCCGACAAAATCGGGCATATCCGGCAAATCTGCTCTTTTGCCGCCTGAGTCAGGGCATAGCCTGCCCACAGTTCCTTTATTTGATCAAATTCCAAAATATGTTCTTCTGAATACATGATAACCTCTTTCTGATGAAATTGTTTGATTCGACTATAAACTCTGTTTCCTGTGGATCCAGTCAAAACCGAAATATTTCTGCAGGCATCCGTTCAAAAGAAAAAGACCATGCAGCTGCCCGGCAAAATGGGCACTCCATGGTCTGACATACCATTCATCAACAGCGCAGCCACAGTATGCAGATCATCCCTGATGTTCACACGCCGCCAGAAAACTGCCGGAGAAATGACACATAAACCGGATATCAGCGTCCAGTGCCGATATTCTGAATACTGAAAAAGCATGACCAGACAGCCATGCTTTCAAGCGCCAAAAAGGTATCTCTTATATGAGGAGCTATGAAGCATTTTGTAAGGCAAACACACCGGTTCAACACCGATGTATAGGCAGACTGATAGTGTAATCAATAACATCTGCCTGCAGATATTCAGTTGGCTGAATCCTCTTTGCTTACAATTAACACGCTTAACATAAACTTCTCCTGTTGATTTGTTTTTCATAGCTTAACATATAAAACAGAAAGCGTCAATAGATTTTATCCATAATCTCACACTCCGCATTTCCCGCAGATATCCGCCAGACAGCACTTCTCACAGTACGGCTTCGTGCGTGCGGTACACACAGCCCGCCCGTGATAGACCAGACGATGGCAGAAATCGCTGCCTTCCTCCGGGGGAACCAGCTTCCAGAGGGCCATTTCCACCTTTTTCGGCTCTTTGATCTGATCCACGAGTCCGAAGCGGTTCACCAGACGGATGCAGTGAGTATCTGTCACGATGGCAGGCTTCCCGAATACATCTCCCATGATCAGGTTGGCACTCTTGCGGCCCACTCCCGGCAGCTTCAAAAGCGCGTCGAAGTCATCCGGAACATTCCCTCCGTAAAGATCCCGCAGCTGTCTCATGCAGGCACTGATATCTCTGGCTTTGCTGTGCCCCAGACCGCAGGGCTTGACGATCTTCTCGATTTCTTCCGGCTCAGCCTCTGCCAGCGCATCTACACTGGGATACTTTGCAAACAGATCCTCCACCACCACATTCACTCTGGCATCCGTGCACTGGGCCGCCAGTCTGACACTGACCAGCAGCTTCCAGGCCTGATCGTAATCCAGCGTACATCCCGCATCCGGATACTCCTTCTTCAAACGGTCTATGATTTCCAGCGCAAGTTCTTCTTTTGTCATGTTTTCCTCCTACTCCGCAAAAGTCTCCGCCATGCTTCCATATCCATACAGCCCAGCCGCAGACACAATGCCCTCACGGATTTCCTGACGGGAATACCCATGCTCTGTCAGAAAATCATCCTCTTTCTGATTCAATCCCTCATAAAACAGCAGTGCCAGCAGAAACTGCTGCCGGTTCCGGGGATCCATCCAGTCTGACAGAAGATTTTCTGCCTCATTGATCTGCCCCTCTTCGGTCATTTTCTTCAGCTTTCTGTACTGCTCTTCGATCTCTGCCGGAACCTTTTTTTCCCGGTACTGGTCAATATCTATTCCAAATATAAGCCGGATCAGCGTCCGGATCAGCTCGTGTACCAGACGCATCATGTAATCTCTTTCCTCAAACATGTTTCTTCCTTTCCCGTACAGCAGCAGAACAGGGAGCACACTGTGGCCCCCTGTCAAACTCAGTCTGATTGAATCGTTACTGTAAGAACTTCTGATCGACGAAATATTTCACAGCCTGACCGATGAAATTCTAACATAATTTTTTTTGTTATACAAGCCGCCTCAAAGAATCGAGAGCGCTTTTTACCATAGAAATCGCATCCTGCACCTGCTCTCTGGCATCCGCTATCTTCGACTGCACCAGGTAGTCTGCCACCACGCCGTCAAAGAAAAAATCTGCAAAGTTGAGGAATCCTCCCACCTCCAGCCGAAGGTTACATGTGAGATCCACATCTTTTAATTCCTTTTGAAATACTTTTATGCGGTATCTTGCATCTTCCATACAGCCGGCGGCATCATCCATTTTACTGTGTTTGATCAGGTCCGTAAAGAATCCTCCGCCCAGCAGATCAAATATTCCCCAGCTTCTTGCACTGTTCAGTTTGTCCTGTGCCGCATACAGGCTGTCCAGCGCCCGTTCCCCGGCATAGATTGCTTCCTGTATTTCTTTTCTCTCATCCATCATACATCTCCTCCGCCAATTGCTTCGAATCTCAAATTCCTGTTTACGTATTGTTCCTGGTTATCAGTTTTTGGGAAGAATCAGTACCACCAGCCCGATCACCAGTAAAACCGGAAAAGCTATCCCGATCAGTCCCACCGGGATCAGAATGAGCAGTATCACCGGAAGCAGTATGACGGTACATATGATTTTTGAAAGCCCCCATGCTGCTTTTATGGCAAATATCAAAAGCTTCCCGAATACAAGAAATAATAAAATCAAGAATAATAAATTCAACATGATTTCTTTTCCTCCTCTTTGACGATTCTCTTTCTGTGAAATGTGGACACATCCTCTATGCCCAGCCTTTCGCTGAACTCCTGTTGCCCGTGCATTTTTTCCAGCAGCAGGCTGATTTTAATCCGCTGATCTGTAGGCATCTGAATTCTCCTTCCTGTCAGACATGCCTTTATTATAGTCTCATAATCTTTCAAAATAAACCGTCTTTTCACAAAAATAACCCCTGCTATTCCGCTTTCTGCGCGTAATAGCAGTTTCTTTTTTTCATGGAATCAGATATAATGATAACAGTGTCAAAAGAAACTGCAGAAAAGGAATCAGGATTATGGGAAGAAAATCTACGAAAGTAAAGAAAAACATATACCAGACAAGCCGGGAAGAGATGGATTATTCACGGGAAGCTGCCGCTGAAAAGCTCGGATTCATCTCCGCTGACCGGATCGAGAAGATCGAGAACGAACGGACGCTGCCCCATCCGGAAGAAGTCCTTGCCATGGCTGACTGCTACAGGTCTCCTTCCCTGTGCAACTACTTCTGTTCTCATGAATGCCCCATAGGAAAGGAATACGTGCCTGAGATCAAGGTCAAGGAGCTTTCCCAGATCACTCTGGAAATGCTGGCTACCCTCAATAAACTGGCACATGAAAAAGAACGTCTCATTGAAATCACCGTAGATGGAGAACTGTCTCCAAACGAAATGCCGGATTTTCTGACAATCAAAGAAGAACTGGGCAAAATGGCCCTGGCCATCGACTCTCTGAATCTCTGGCTTGATCAGGCGATTGCTTCCGGAAAAATCGAAAGGGATCCTACAGCCGGATCCCCTGATATGTGACGTACTTCACCCACAAAAAGGATTTTAACCCGAAGGTCACTGTTTCCCCGTACTCCAGCCGGTACGGCGGAAGCAGCACCTCTCCCTCCGGCGTTTCATGACTCTTGAAATGCTTTTTCGTCTTAAAAAAATCTGCCCTTTTGGGATCCTCCAGATGTACATGCAGCTCCGTCACTTCAAAGTCCGAATTGTTGCTTGTGACTACCTCCACGACAACGGATGTTTTGTTTTTTCTCTTCATATAGTCCTGAAGATTCTGCTCAAACACAAATTTCATGCATTTCCCC
>JAQXWO010000235.1 GCA_029225485.1 Lachnospiraceae bacterium | reverse complement strand
TGCAGGACAGGATTTTTTCTGATATCGTGCGCCGGATCCGCAAGACCAAGAAGATCACCAGCACGGCAGACTACCAGATCAACAAGCTGCTTCTTCTGGGAGGCAGTACAGAGTTTATAGAATCTCAGCTGAAAGAGCTTCTGGAAATATCGGATCCGGAGATCTGGGAGCTGTACGATCAGGTCTGCGACTGGGAATATGTTCGGAACCGGGCGGCCTATGAGCAGATCAACGGGAGCTTCACCCCGCTGGAGGATAACGAGACGATCCGGAAGTGGTCGAACGCCATTGTAAAACAGACGCAAAACGAGATCCGGAACCTGACACAATCCATGGGAATGACGGTGGATATAGGCGGCGGAAAGGTTGCATTTACCCCGTTAGCGACATACTACCAGAAATACCTGGACAGAGCCTGTATGGACATCGTGACAGGATCCTTTGATTACAACACTGTCCTGCGGCGTGTAGTCAAAGAATTGAGTTCGTCCGGATTACAAGTTATCGATTATGCATCAGGATGGAAGAACCGAGCACCTGTGGCGGTCAGAAGAGCCATTTTAACGGGAGTTTCACAGCTGAGCGCACAAATTAACGAACAGGTGGCAAAAGACCTGAATACGGACAAATACGAAGTTTCATGGCATGCCGGACACCGCCCCTCCCACTGGTGGGGTGGAAGAGTGTACAACTACCAGGAGCTGCAGAGCATCTGCGGACTGGGTGATGGAGATGGCTTATGTGGCTGGAACTGTCGGCACAGTTATTACGCATTCCTGGAAGGGTTTTCAGTACGTACATACACGGACGAACAGCTGGCTGCGATGGAAGAAAAAGAACAGACTGTTCGAACTTACCAGGGGGAACAGTACAACGCCTATCAGGCTTCCCAGGCACAGCGGCAAATGGAAACAAAAATGAGAAGCCAACGTGCCTACATAAAAAATCTTGAAAGAGGCGATGGAAGCAATGATGATATCCTGGCCGCAAAAGCCAGATATCTTAATACGCTGCATCAGTATCAGGCATTTTCCAGGAAGATGGAACTTCCGGAGCAGATGGAACGCGTGTATATGGATGGTCTTGGAAGAGTGATCACTGACAACCGGATCAAAGGCATGTTTCCACAGAAAATGGTGGACAATATGCAGAAAGATCTTAACCAGTATAAGCGGTATAAAGAGGTGCTGGGAGATTCTATCGGATCACTTGCGAAGTTCGGACAGATGAAATATAATGATAGTGAGATGTGGAAGTTCCTTCAGCTGGACTACGAACGACAGAAAGAACTGAAAAGCCATCCAGAATTAAAGCTGCCAAATCTTGAAAACCTTGTCGTTTCAGACACGAAGTTTACAAAGTATCTTTTTGGTGGTGAAAATGAGAGAGGACTTGCAAAGGGAAAAGCCTTTTCAGACAGGCTGGGATACGATCTTGGCAACTGGAAAGAATTGCAGAAAGAGATATGCGAACGCGCAGGAAGGTATCCAGCATACTATCGAGATAACAATGGATATGGCGACCGTTATGAACAGAAAATCATCATATACGGGAAAAAAGGAATGCCGGCAAATGTTGTAGTTGGATGGATGGCCCGGCAGGATGATACAACATCGATGAGCAGCACATACATAAAGGAGATCAAAAAATGAGAAAAATAAAAGAATTTGACAGGGTGTTGTTGAAAGATGGAAGAGAGGCGGACGTTATGGAAGTCTTTGAGAATAAAGCTTTTATCGTGGATGTTGGAAATTCACCGGAGGACTGGGAAACGATCAGCGTAACAATTGAAGATATTGAGAAAGTACTTACGAAATAAAATACCATCAGTCAATAATGGCCGGTGGTATTTTTGTGCCATTTTTTATAGAATTGCACCAGTGCAAGGAGGTGAGGACATGCTGGTAGAAAAGATCTATCACTGGATCCGGAGAAAGTTCTGCAAACACAGATTCCGGAAGCATTACGATGTTGCGAACAGAAAATATATCTGCAGATGTGTAAAATGCGGAGAAACGAGGCAATATGATCATTGTTAAAATAACAGATCACAGTATCTGGATGTCCGGACACGCCTGCAGGAAGAGTTCAGATGGAATCGACCGGGCATGTGCAGCAGTGTCAGCGCTGACATGCAACCTGATCAATTCATTGCGAGATCTGACAGAAGACCACATCCTGACACTGGAAAGCAGCGGAAAAGCGATTATTGAATGGGAGCAGCTTTCGGAAAAAGGGAAGCTCCTGGTAGACTCCTGGTTTCTTGGTCTGACGGATATCAACCGGGAATACAACTGTATAACATTTTTGTAAGAAGCGCCTGAGATGGCGTTTTTATTATGTCCAAAACGTGAAGACAGTAAAAGCTCGGGAGCCTGTCGAGGCAAAACGGAGGAAAAACATGAAAAGAAGAATGAACTTACAGCTCTTTGAGGACGGCGCAGGAGCTGGCTCTGGAAATCAGGGTGGAAATGCCGGGTCTGGGAACGGCGGCCAGGGATCCGCTGGTGGTGCATCCGGAGCACATGCCGGAACGTATACCTATGAACAGCTGGAAGAGATCGCAAGTGCACGGGTGAACAAATCAGAACGTGCAGCACTCGCGAATTTCTTCAGAAGTCAGGGAATGACAGAAGCAGAAGTTACTGAAGCGATCACGCAGTTCAAAAACGAACGTGCAGCCAATCAGCCGGATACGGCAAAACTGCAGAGAGAAAGAGACGATGCACTGAAAAAAGTGCAGCAGATGGAGAATGAGAAAACTCTGGCCGGAAAAGGTGTAAAAGCAGAAGATCTGGATTATGTCATGTTCAAGGTATCGAAACTCGTAGATGACAAAACAACTTTTGAAAAAGCAGCTGAGAAGTATCTGAAGGAAAATCCGCGGTTTACTGCAGGAAATTCTTACCGGATGACTTCTTCTTCCGGTGGAAATTCCAACGGATCCGGAGGAAATGTGAATGCATCCATCAACGATGCAATCCGTATGGCTGCGAGAAGATAATGGAGGAACAAAATGAATAGAAACAGAATGAATCTGAGAATGTTTGCGAACGATGCAAATCTTATCGACAGATCCGGAGCAGAATCTCTGATCCCGACTCAGGAATCCAATGAAATTATCCAGGGAACCATTGCGCAGTCCGCGGTACTTTCCAGAGGACGAAAACTGGCGAACATGACCAGCAAACAGTACAAGATGCCGGTACTGGATATGCTGCCGATCGCTTACTTTGTAAATGGTGACAGCGGACAGAAACAGACCACCAAACAGGCATGGGATAAGAAGTTCATCACGGCAGAAGAAATCGCAGTTATCGTACCGATTCCGGAAGCGGTTCTGGATGATTCTGAGTATGATATCTGGGCTGAGGTAAAGCCAAGAGTTACTGAGGCATTTGGCAGAGTGATCGACGGCGCAATCTTGTTTGATGTAAACAAACCAACTACCTGGAGAGATGGCGTGGTTACGACTGCGACAAAGGCAGGAGCCGTGGTAACTCTCGGTGCAGCAGACAGTCTGTACGATAAGATCATGGCAGAGGACGGCGTGATCGCAAAAGTGGAAAGCTGCGGCTACTTTGTAAATGGCCATATGGCAGATATCTCTATGAGAGCAAAACTGAGAGGACTGAAAAATACAAATGGTGATCCACTGTTTAAACAGGATCTGCAGGGAAGCACCCAGTATGCACTGGACGGATCTCCGATGAACTTCCCGAACAATGGTGCTTTTGACAAATCCAAAGCACTGATGATTTCCGGAGATTTCAGCCAGCTGGCGTATGCTATCCGTCAGGACATTACCTTCAAGTTGTTTACGGAAGGCGTAGTACAGAATACGGATGGATCAATCGCATATAATCTGATGCAGAACGATATGGTCGCTCTGAGAGCTGTCATGCGTTTGGGCTGGGAGATTCCGAACCCGATCAACTCTGTGGAGAAGGATAAGACAAAAAGATGCCCGTTCGCCATCCTGAAAGCAGGGGAATAGGAGGTGATGCCGTGTGTATGTGACATATGAATACTATGCAGAAGAATACGGTGGAAGCCTCATTGAAGAAAAAGCCTTTTCTGTTATGGAACGCAGGGCAAAAGCGTACATACGGCAGCTGACTTATGTACATGGAGATATCTTTGAACTGGAAAACGATGCGGTGAAAGATGCGGTCTGTGCGGCAGCAGAGGTATATTACCAGTACGAAACAAATCGAAAAACAGCCGGAACTATTAAATCGGAGAATACGGACGGTTATAGTGTTACCTATGTGACGGAGCAGACGGATGGGAAG
>JAQXWO010000234.1 GCA_029225485.1 Lachnospiraceae bacterium | reverse complement strand
TCCGGCCAAAAAAATTTCTCTATAAGGAAGTTCATCGAGTGCGGACGGGTGCCGACTCGGTTCAAAAGAAATATTTTCCAGACTGTCCCGTAAAAACGGGACTTTTTCTATGCCGTGTCTGAAAAACATTTCTTGTTAATTAAGATGATCTGGCTTTGAGCAGACACGCCAGGATCTCCGGTCTCACCCATTCACATGTTGCCCGCCGGAAAACCGCAGAACTGTCTCCCGGCACATTTTCATAATTATTATCCCACCAGAGACATTTGATTCCCAGTCGTGCTGCCCCGGAAAGAATATCTTCCATCCATTTTACGATTTCTTTCGTGTTGCCCTTATCAACGGCTCCGAATTCCGTAATAAGCACAGAGATTCCCTTCTGAAGAAGCATTTGATCGATTCTCTCAAATATCTGATCCAGTACATACCGGTCTGTTCTGTCCCAGACTGTCATATCATGCTCCTTATCTGCCGCTGTACAGAATTCCTGGGGCAGATACAGGTGAAGTGATACCAGCAGATGGTGGTCTTCCGGTATCGCCAGACCTTCCAGTGCCTCCGGAGCCGTGGAGGCTCCGGCAGTTGTGATCAGAATACATCGTTCCTGATTGTTCCCGCCGGAGCTTCGTATCACCTTCACAAATTCTGCCTGAAGGGCATTGATCACCTCCCGCACCTCCTGTGTGCAGCCGCCCCACTCATTTTCTCCGAATTCGATCCGCGGCTCATTCAATGCCTCAAACAACAGTAAATCCGGGTAATCTTTAAAGCATTCTGCTATCTGTTCCCAGATACGGCAGTATTTTTCTTTTCGTTTTTCATAGCCTTCCCATTGTGGAATCAACCAGGAATTCTCATGATGCGTATTGAGTATGACAAACATATGATTCGAAACGGCGTAATCCACCACTTCTTTTACTCTGGCAAGATGAGCCGGACAAATTGTATCATGATCCTTGTCATTCACATGAGGAAACCAGGTAACCGGAATACGGATCAGGTTAAAACCGGCTGCAGCAATTTTATCGATCATCCGCTTCTCCGTAGGAGGATTCCCCCATCCTGTTTCACCTCCCGGCAGATCTGATACCGCGAAGGCATCCAGTGAATTGCCAAGATTCCATCCTGTTTTCATGGCTTTCACGATTTCATTCACATGTCTACGATCGTCTGCCTGCACTGTTCCTTGATGGCGCTGATATCCGTAGAATACTCCGGCGCAGCCCATGTGGTGCCGGGAATGACAGCAATCATATCAAGTCCGTTGAAATAATCAATCGGAGCATCCGTTGTTCCATAATGCTCTGCCCAGTCCTTTGTCAGAGCCGTCTCCGTAATGGCTTTATAGGAATCCCACATCAGATAATTATATGGCACACCTGTTTCTGCGTTTACATCTTTTGTACCAAGCGGTGCGTAATTCAGCGCACAAGCTCCGTCGATATAAGAACCGCCTCCCCACTCTTCCGGAACGGCAGCTGAAGAATCTTTCTCGATGAATACCTTTTTCCCAAGCTCTGTAAACTGCGGCTGTCCATCCACCATTTCCCAGGTCAGACCCTCGGGACCACTGACGGAATTGGTATCACTGCCTCCCGCCTGAACACCTTCAGGAGAGTACAGCCAGTTCACAAAATCAACCATTCTCTGCGGATCCGCAGTCTGGCTTCCTACCATGATTCCCATAGATGCTTCTCCATTCGGGTTGCTGCCCCAGCAAACATAGGATGCATCCTCAATAACGGCCGACTGGAATCCCTTTCCTGCCTCCATGTTTTTCTGGCTGTTGTAGTAGCCGGTGCCAAGCCATGGCCACATCGAATAAATAATGGCGCCATCAGAATACTTTGCTGATACCGTATCAAAATTCTGTGTCGTGGATTCCGGATCAACCAGCCCCATCTGATTTGCATCAAAGAGGAATTTCAGACCTCTTACATAGAAAGAATCATCTGCTATCATACTCTGTGTTTCACCTGTGACGGTATTAAAGAGTGCAAATCCCTGTGGATCATAACCGTACAGTGCGGACAAAGCTCCTGCGTTATGCATAATATCACTGTCCCAGTCACTGAAAAGAGAAAATGCATACACTTTCTGTCCTGATTCCGATGTTTCCTCCAGTTCCTGCATCTGCTTCAGGATCGGAAGCAGATCCTCCAGCGTATGTATCTCCGGATATCCGATCTCCTTATACAGATCCCATCTGAGACATGCGGAATTCGTAGGCTCTGTGATCTCATTCGGAACGGTCGCCGCCACCTCGGAGACTCCTCTTGGTACTGCCCACAATCCTTCCTGCTCTGCCAGTTCGCTCACCTTTGCGATAGAATCTTCATACTTTTTTAGATTTTCCTCACCGTCCATGTATTCCGTCATGTCCAGCACAAGCCCGGCCTGCACCAGATCCTTCAGACGGCTCTTGTCAAGATTTGTGATAATAATGTCGCCCAGATTGCCGTTCGCGGATCTGGTCTGATACAACGTATCACCACCTCCTGCTACATTGGGAGAGATTAAATTCAGCTCCATGTTGAACTTCTCCTTCACGAGCTGCGCAAACCATCCGGACTGGACTCCCTGAAAATTCGAGATATGATCAAACACATCAATCGTCAGAAACTCCGGATACTTCTCTTCTCCCTCAGATGCACTTACCGTCGTCACTTGTCCCATAACGGCAGATGCAGCCATTGCCAGTAATATGACTGTACAGGCAGGATGGCCTGCTGCCATATACAACGCATTTTTGACTGTTTGTTTCCAGGAATTCTGATATCTTGCCATAAGAGGAAATGCATACATCATAGCAGAATAAATCACTGCCGCCGCTGCCAGAAGTATTGCTGCTGCGGCAGAAGAAACGGCGGTTCCCATCCCATACCAGAATACGGCAGAAAAACCAACGATCAGCAGCAGAACAGACAGGCAGAGACCTGTCACAAACGGCTGTCCAAAGTTACGGACAAACTGACGGCAATACGTACGGATGATATACCCATTTTCTCCTTTTACCTCGTGAAGTGTCACTGTATACATGGCTGTCAGCGCAGGTGCAATCGTAATGACAGGAATGCAGCACAGCAGAAAAAGAAAATTCAACGCCACAAAGCTAACCAGTGTATTGATATAATCTATCAATGGATTTTCCAAATGAAATTTCAACGCAGCTCACCTCTTCAGACAAGTTTTCCTCTATCTTATGCGCTTCACAAGCATCGTCATTCCCGCCATTATTACAAACATCACACTCAGAAACGGAGCAAAACACCATGTTCCAATGTTCTGTGCCAGTACACCGAAAAGTATCGGTGTCAACATGATACTAATGTAAGAAAATGCCATTTGTATTCCGATGACTGACTGTGAGGATTCCTCTCCAAATAATTGAGGTGTCAGATACGTCATGTTTGGAAACATCGGTCCATTCCCGAGACCTATCAGAAACAATCCCGCTACTGCGGTTATATAACCAGCTGGAAACAGCAGCAAAAGAACAGCCATCAGAATTGTTCCCATACCGGCACCTATAATCTGCCAGCTTGAAAAGCGTACCGTAAGCAGTCCCGATAAAAATCTGCCGATTGCCATACCCACAAAATAAAAGGTAATCATTTTTGCAGCAGTCTCTGCAGATAAACCTTTTGATTCTACCAGAAAAGTGCTTCCCCATATTAAACAGGTTGATTCCAGAGCACTTATACCAACAAATACTCCGCAGGAAGCAGCTATTCTTCTGTTTCTCATCATCTCTGCAAAAGGCAGTACCCTGACTGTTTTTTCTTCCTCTGTTTTGGATGTTCGGATTTTCTTCCATAATGGAAGACTGATAATCGTAAGAATCGCAATGGACATCTGAATGAAAAATACGGTCCGATATCCTTTTCTCCAATCCATGTTCTCAGATAAAGCAAGTGACATTAAATACGGGCTAAGGGAAACACCTATTCCATAAAAACAATGCAGAAAACTCATCTGCATCGCATTATAATGCAGCGCAACATAATTATTTAATGCCGTATCAATTGCACCTCCTCCAATTCCCAATGGAATAGCACATAAGCACAGCCACCAGAAATTATGTGAGCAGGAAAATCCCAATAATGCGGCGGCTGTTAAACTTGTACTGATCGCCGTAACTTTCGCGGTTCCCAGCTTTGCAACCATTCTGGCACTGAATAAACTGGAAATGACAGTTCCTCCGGAAATCAGCATAGATACCAGACTCACATAAGAAACAGGAAGCCTCAGCTCCTCATAAATCGCCGGCCATGCTGTCCCCAGAAGCGAATCCGGGACACCCAATCCAATATAACAAACATAAATAATAATAAGCAGTATCGTAGCCATGCAGTTCTCTTTCCTTTCCTTATTGATAAGCACTTTCTTGGTTACTGTTCAGAGCCACGCAGTCTGCCTCAGGTATATCCACTCGTGCTGCCTCCGTCCCGGACAGTCATGAACGACGTCTGCCGGTGCAGGACATGTTATGTCCTTTCCGGTCAGACATCGTTCATGCCAGTCCGTTTCGAGGTCAGACGAGTCGGATATACCTGCGTCAGACTGCTGTTTTTCAAATACCTGTGAACAGTAACCTTTCTTGTAAAAATACCACCCGTTTTGTCTCTTTACCATGGATTTTCTGCTCATTTTATGGTATTATTTACCCAAACATCAAAAAGGAGTTATTCATATGCAGGAGAATCCTACCATGCCGCTGAACCATCTGCTGAGGGAAATGCTTCCCTGCGGCAGTGCCTCTTTTCCAATTCAATATTATGTAGACAATCTTTCTCTCTGCAGTAACCGGACTGTCCCCTTGCACTGGCATCCTGAACTGGAATTTTTCTCAGTTACAAAAGGATCGGTGAATGTACAGATCGGTTCCGGAAATGTACTGGTTTCTGAGGGAGAAACCATTTTAATCAACGGGAATCTGCTGCACGGATATCGGCAGGTAACAGAATCATCCGATTGTATTTGCCCGAATGTTTTATTTGCAGGCAGCCTGATTGCGCCATTAACAAGCGATATTTATAACAAATATTTGTTTCCCTTTCTATATCAGTCTGATCTCCCCTATATCATTTTTTCTCCTGGCATAGAGTGGCATCAGCAGATGATAAAAACACTGTTCCATATCTACACGCTTCTGTCAAAATATGGTGCGGAAGGATCTTATGTGAAACATTCCGATGATTTTTTACCAAAAGATACGATATCCTCGGACTGCTTTGAACTGGAAATACTGCAGGATCTGTGTCATATATTCCAGTTATTGTATACGCACAAGGATGAACTGCCACGCACAGATCTGCCCAAAAATGAGTTAACTTCCCAAATCCGTCTCAAACGAATGCTGGAATATATTGAAAGTCATTTTGCGGAAAAACTGTCTGTCGAAAAAATAGCAGCCTCCGCAAGTATCAGCCGCAGTGAAGCAGATCGTTGTTTCCAAAAATACTGCCATCTTTCACCAATGAAATACGTAACCAGACACAGGATTGAACAGGCAAAACTGCTTTTGCGCAGCACCTCATTGTCTGTTAAAGAGATCGGATTTCAATGCGGCTTTCAGGATACCAGTTATTTTGTAAAAACGTTTCGCAAGTATATGGCTGTGAGTCCTTCAAAGTATAAGAATCCTTCTTCTCCGGATTAATCATACGGCAATGACTCTGTCTCCTTGACTCTATTGAACCGGCATATAGCTGGCGAGGTATTCTTCCACCGTCTCCATCCGGGAGAGTCAGGGGGACAGGTTCCGTGACTCCTAAAACATAAACGCAGCCTTTGATCTTTCATGCAGGCACAGATCTCTGCTTTAGGACAAATGGTGCCAGGCGCACTACACCAACAGCCAGACTTTAAAAGTCTGGCTGTTATTTTACATCATCGGTTCCAGAGAAAGTACAGGATGGCCCTTTTCTGTTAAAAACTCAAGCAGGGTTTCAGGATCTTCTGCTATCGTTTCATCACCAATCATATCTGTGAAATTGTCTATACCATATAACTCTTTGGCTGTAGCATTCAGTCTCTCTGCAACCTGATTCTTCAGTTCCTTCGGCATCCATACGATGCGTTCGACACCGCCCTCTGCTTTCATGAATTTCTTAGAAGCAATGAAATGCTTGCCATGTCCCATAAATCCCGGTGTCTGAACTCCACCGCCTGTCATGGAAGCCAGCTCTGAGAAGGTCATACCGATTGGCGTCATGCCCGCATATTCTCTGTTAGCTATACATACACCGTTTGAAAGAGGTTCGATGCCGCAGATACATTCGAAACATCCACAGGATGTCATCGGTTTTTCAATAATGGAATACAAAGATACATCTTCCAAAGCTCCCTGGGAAAATTTCCGGACAGCTTCGTTTACATCTTCATATTCACCAATTCTCTCATCAATAACCCTTTCTTTTGTGATAATCTGACACGGTCCCTGAGGATCCAGCTCATTGGTTGCTTTTGCATCCAGCCATGAAACGGCGCCACAAAGTCCAAGCCTTTCCGGTGTTACCACACATACATGACTCGGAGAAAATGCCTGGCACATGATACAACTGTAGTATACATCTACACCTTCATCTGTCAGAGTCTGAAGCCTTTTATCACGTTTGTCAAACATCGGAGTGGCCAGTTCATTGCGCAGCTTTGTACATTGTTCCGGATCTGTGATGACCTTAACCTGACATTTGTCAACAACTGCTGCGAACTCACTCTTAACCTTAGCATACAGAACTTCACCTATGTGTTTTGCACGAAAGCCTGCATGAAAGGTATCTTTGCTGATACGAACACGGATCATATCACGCTGACCTGTGTGCATCACACCTTCTACACAGTTCAGGTAAGAATGGAACTTTCTCTCAAATACCGGCTCGAAATCAGACTGCATGTTCTTTCCTGCGACTTCTACGATATAAGCGATGCTCTGTTTGCTTCCCTCCGGCATCTCATCGATATCCGGTCCGATCACTTCAATTTTGTGATCCTCAATCTCGGCTGCTTCTTTTGTAAGTACCAGTTCGAAGCAGTTTACACGGGAACCATCGAATTCAACCTGCATATCACCGCGGCGGATGATCTCACCTTCAAATGCGGAAGCAAATGCAACCGGGATATCGATATGGGTGATTTTGATCTTGATGTCGCGTGCTTCCAGAGAGGTGGCATTGAATTTTTCGATATCCGGCTGGCCAATAATGCTCTTTGGAACATTTGCATGAACAGCAGCCAGAGTATCCACATCATTTGTTATAACCGGGAAACCCAGTGCTACAGCACCTGCACCGCAGGCTACGATCACCGGATCCAGCGGAGCAAATGCATTTACAAATGCCGAAACACGCTTGAATGTGTATTCCATCAGACCTGCGGCATCTCCAGGTTTGATGTTACCGAAGATCAAAGCCGCTCTTACTGCAACAGAAACTACATGGATCACAGATGTGACGTCTTTTCCAAGAGGAATCACACGAACGTTCGCACCGGTCTTGTAGCCCATTTCTGCACACTGGTCTATGATTCCGCCAACCAGAGTAACCAGGATGCCCTGTTCCTGATAGCTTTTTACCAGAGCAACGCCTTCTTCTGCAGTGGGAGCTGCGCCAAGAATAACTGCTACACCCGGGATATCGCCTGTTACAAGTGGAACACCCAGTTCACGGATGACTGCATCTCCGAGATGTCCGCAGCACGGGGCTTCATAGGGAACAGCACCATCCATATATTTCAGAACTTCAATAAATTCAGCGCAAAGTGCCGTAGCAACACCGGACATGAATACATCATTCAAACGTTTTTCTCTTGTCATCAGAGTCTTAACAACACCAAGAGCTTCTTTCAGATCACCCAGATCAGCAATCTTTGTGCCCGTCACACCATAGTAGCAGGGTAAGCTGTAAGCGGTATCCGGAAATGCAACCGGTTTGTCTGCACCATGCTGTGCGATGGCTGCATCAATTGCTCCTTCCGTTAAGCCGTATACCGTATCGTTTCCACTAAATACAACATCAAATAATGTCACTGTATTACACCTCCAATTAAATCAGATTCCAATTGCCGCTCTCTTCTCTTCAATACGCTGCAGCATAGCATCACCCAGTTTTTCAATATCTGTCTCAACCGTATACGCAGCTTCCACCCAGTCACGAATTCCTTCTGTCAGCCACCATACCATCTGATCCGAACCTGAAACCTGCGGTTCTACACCCAGGAAAGTATCTATTCCGGTTGCCACTACATAGTTTCCAATTGACACAGCCTTTTCAGACATCCA
>JAQXWO010000233.1 GCA_029225485.1 Lachnospiraceae bacterium | reverse complement strand
TGGAACTGCTGGTATTTGCCAGCGCGGACAGGGAGCTTGCCTGATTCAGGTACTGATACAATACGAACTGCAGGGGATACAGCTTCGTATCGGTAACGAGAAGCAGGGTGTCCTGAAACGCGTTCCACTGATTGACAGCCGCAAAGATTGCCACGGTAGCCATGATGGGCTTGATAACCGGCACCATGATCTTGAAAAATACAGTCATAATGCCCGCTCCATCGATCTCGGCAGCCTCCTGAAGCTCCTTCGGAATCGATTCCACAAAGGTCTTGGTCAGAACAATGTGGAAGGGAGATACAATGACCGGAAGGATATATCCCCAGAAATTGTTGGTCAGATGCATATTCTTCATGACCAGGAACCAGGGGATGATACCTGCGTTGAAATACATGGTAGCGATCGTCAGACGATACCAGAGTTTTTTGTGCCACATCTTGTCCTGGGTGAACATAAATCCCAGGAATGCGGAAGCACTGACCGTACCGATGGTACCGATCACTGTACGCATGACGGAGATCTTTGCGGCCTGAAACAGTCCGTCGATCCGAAGGGCGCTGCTGTAGTTTTTCAGATGCACTCCCTGCGGCCAGAACAGGATCGCTCCCCGGGCACTCAGGTCATTGGCACTGATGGTGTTGATAAATATGTAATAAAACGGATAGATACAGAGCAGAGCACACAGGGAAAACACGACGTAGCATACCACGCTGACCATCCGGTCTTCAAAGCTCTGATGCATTTTTTGCTTTTTTGCCTTTTTGATCATAAGTCCTCTCCTTCCCCTGCCATTACAGGAAACTCTCTCCCCGGGTTGCCTTTGAAACGGCATTTGCAATTACCAGAAGTACCAGGCTGACAACGCTCTTCAGCATACTGAGGGCAACGGATACGGAGTAGCTGCCGCTTCCCATCGCCAGATTGTACACGTACAGATCCAGCACCTGGATATTCTCCTTATTAAATGCATTCTGGAACACGTAATACTGCTCCATTCCGTTTGACAGGAAGTTTCCGATATTCATCATCAGAAGCACGAAGAAAGTCGGAAGTAGACTGGGAATCGTGATGTAACGGATGCACTGCATCCTGGTGGCTCCGTCCACCCTGGCCGCCTGAAACAGTTCATCATCGATACCGGAAATCGCCGCAATGTACATGATCGCCGCCCAGCCCAGGTTCTTCCAGGTCAGCCACAGCCACTGCGTCAGCCAGACGTGCTCGGATGACTGCAGGAACAGAACCGGCTTTTCAATGATTCCCAGATTTACCAGCAGCGTGTTCATCATACCGGTACTATTGAAAATACTGAACGCCACAGAATATACAAGTACCCAGCTGATGAAGTTCGGAAGTGTGGTCACGGTCTGTACGAATTTCCGGAACGGTACACACTTGATCTCATTCATAAATACGGCAAAGATCATGGGAAGCCAGGAAGTGCCCAGTGTGATGGCACTCATGGCAAAGGTATTTTTCAGCACCTGAGTCAGCTGAGATACCTTGACCGGATTCTCCACCAGAGACCTGAACCACTTCAAACCTACAAACTCTGCATCCGAGAACGGTCTGGGCGGTCTGTAATCATAAAACGCATACAGCCAGCCGTACAGAGGATAGTAGGAAAACAGAAGCACCAGTACTAAAAAAGGAACAATAAGAAGAAACAGTTTAAATGAATACCATTTCTTTTTATCCTTGAAAAGTTTCATACATCTTCTCCTTTCACCTGTTTTGTTTATCGTTTAACCTAGGCTTAATTGGATTATATATTCTTTCCGATTATGTGTCAATGTTTTTCATCCTTTTCTCGTGAAATATAACTTTTTCAACAAATTTAATCATATATTTTTGTTTATTTATACCTATTTGTTTTAGGGATTTACTCTTCCTTGTAGTCTATCATCTATGTTATGTTTCGTTAAACCTTTTTATATTATCAGTAATATTGTCGTTTTTCGTCAATGATGTGCTTCGCCAGGACTTTCACGACTGTGCGGTCATGAACGCAGATCTGCTGAGCATAAAGTGATTGATCACGGGTGAGATCAGTATCCGCAAATCAGAATTCCGTACAGCCTGACAGAAACCCGGATGCCCCGAGGAACAGCGCCCCGCAGACAGAAACCGACGAAACATAAAAAAAGAACCGTGAAACCATTGCCTGTCCGGACAAACGGTTCCCCGGTTCTTTTATAAGGGGTAATAAACCCCTGTACTTCAAACTATCCGCAGCTTATGCCTGCCACAGAGCCGGTGCTCTTCCCACAGAGCTTCTCATCTGCATCCTGCAGGGCACCAGCGTCTCCAGTGCTTCTCCCGGCTGTTCTGCCGCAATCTTCCCTGTTTCAATCTTTTCCAGAAGATAACGGGCTGCCTCCAGACCGATCTCATTCAATGGAAGCCTGGTCGTCGTAAGCCCGGGACGGAAAAATTCCGCCATGTCCTGATCGTCAAATCCGGCTACGGAAATGTCCTTTCCCACTTTCAGTCCTCTCTCTTCGATCCTGTCATATGCGCCTCCTGCCATCTGGTCTGCCATGCAGAACAGCGCGGAAACACCGCAATCCATCAGCTCTCCGGCCGCCTGATAGCCGAGATCCCTGGACCAGTTGCCGTATCTTACCAGACCCGGATCAAACAGAACCCGGGCTTCAAACAGCGCTTTCTGGTATCCCAGAAGACGTTTCTGCGTATGGATATTGTCGGAACGTCCTCCGATCACTCCGATCCTGCGATGTCCCATATCCAGCAGATACTTCACGATCTCATAAGCGCTTGCCGTATCGTCGATGGCAACAGAAGGTACCTCATTGGATCCCGAATAAGCATACGCCATGACCGCCGGGATACGGAACCCCTTCGGAAAGCAGTGGATCACACGGGCATGACCCGCGACATAAATGATCCCGTCCACATGGATCGAAAGCATCTCCTGCAGTACGGGATCCAGTATAGAATGATAATCCTTGTCCTTATCATACCACTGGTCGCTCCATCTGGCATAGAGGCGGAGATTCTGAACGATGGTCCGGTACCCCTTTTCTTCACAGTGCTCCATGATCCCCTCAATGATCTTTGGGATGGTAAACTGTGTGATATCTTCTGCGATAATCCCTATGATCCTGGTCCTGCTGTTCCGGAGTCCCTGGGCAATGTAGTTGGGCTGGTAACCCATCTCTTTCACGGTCTGCATCACCAGGTCTCTCGTCTCCTTGCCGGCTTTCGCTTTTCCGTTCAGAATGTTGGATACAGTGGTAGCTGATACATTGCATTTCTGGGCAATATCCTTAATAGTAACCATTCACCCTGCTCCTTTTCATCTAGATTCGGGTATTTCAGTTAAACGATAAACAATGCTATAATATATTAAATTTTATACCATATTTGCCATCTTCCGTCAATTACTATTATAGGATTACGCTGCCGCAATTACCATTCACAAGTAATTTCTTCTTGCCATTTTCTTTCCTTCTTTTTATACTGTATACAGACTTCTCAGGTAGTGCACTTTACTCTTCCTGATTTTTACAGAATTATTTCTCATTGATAAGCGCATCGGACGTTCGGAGGCAGTTATGAATCATATCCGTTATGTAGAATATGGGGTATCACACCCGGCAGATTTTATTTTTGACCAGCCCAAAGGGTACGACTGTTTTCTTCTCCTGCTGATCCATACACCGGCTGCTTTCTGGACTGACGGAAAACTTGCAGAGTATCCTGCCCATTCCGCCGTCCTGTTTCCACCTGATACAAAAATATATTACCGCGCCTGCCAGAACAGCTATGAAAATGACTGGATCCGTTTTGAGTCTGATGAAACTTTTGTAACTGCTTTTCCGCTGACAGGCATTCCTTTCCCTGTGGCTGATCCGGATTATATTCACAATCTTTTTCAGCTGCTTACCTGGGAACATTCTTTTCCTCAGCCGGACAGTGAGCGGATCATCCATCATCTTCTGCAGATTCTTTTTAACCGGCTCCGCACCGTTGCTGAATCTGCCCTGAACAATGAATATTCTCTTCCTCACATACATGAACTGCTGGCTTTACGAAAGAGTATCTATCGCAATCCACAGCTTCCCTGGGACATCCCCTCCATGGCAGACCGGATGCATCTGAGCGAAGGTTATCTGCAGTCCATCTACCGCAAAGCGTTCAGAGTCTCCTGTATGGAAGATGTCATCACAGGGCGGCTTCGCATGGCCTGCGACCGGCTCTCCTGCACTGACCGGCCTGTGGCCGATATCGCGGAAGAATGCGGTTACCATAATGTAGAACATTTCTGCCGGCAGTTTCGCCGCAAAATGAAGGTCAGCCCAGGACAATACCGACGGCAGAAACTGTAGCCGGTCAGTTCTCCTCTTTCACCACTTCTGCCAGCAGGCGCACTGACGCCAGCTCCGGCTTCAGATCTTTATCCTCTGTCATATCCAGTACCGGAAATCCGTCCGCATTGAAATGCACCCGCCGGATTCCGGAACTTCTGGGTCCTGTGACACCCAATCTTGCGTGATATGTATTCCATACAAGGCCGTCATCATCCGTCACATAAGCATTGTGCCCTGTACCATATTCACCCTTTACGCTTCTGGAAGAAAGCAAAGGACAGTTTTCTTTGCACCATACGGAAGGATCCAGCAGATCCGCCGTCTCTTCTGCCGTCAGAAGCCCTACTACATAGGTGCTGTCCACAGCCGCGCTGGAGAAGGTGAGGTAAATCTTTCCATCATATTTTAATGCAAAAGGCCCTTCATCCACAAAGGTATGATTATTGGCCCAGCCGTATTCCGGAACAGAGAGAAGCACCGGATCAGAATCCAGCTTCCACGGCTCTTGCGCATTCAACAAAGCAATATACAGCCATGCCCCCTGATCCACCGGTTTGAATTGTCTCTGAGACCAGCAGGCATAGTATTTCTCACCGGCTTCAAAAACTGTCATATCCAGTGTGATTCCCTCTTCTCCATAGAGAGGAGTCCCATCCTTTTTCAGGACTCTGACCGGCATTTCCCAGTCAGAAGCTTTCACAGGATTGCCTCCCTCCCGCAAAGCCATCACATGGGACTGTTCCTTCAGGAATTCCTGTGGCGTACCTGCATGGAACACATACAGCCGATTTTCGATGATATGAAACTCCGGTGCCCACAACAGATTGCCCAGATGCTGATAGGTATATGCATCCAGGATTTTAACCTGCTGCGCTGTCACCAGCGCCGGAATACTGTCTGCCTCCCGGATATAGATACTATGTTCATGATCCTGATCATTTGTAGAAATAAAATAATATTTTCCATTCCATTTTCCGATACATGGATCTGCTTTATGCCATGCCACAGGAAATTCATAGTGATCCTGATGGATTCTTCCCTCCACTTCATAAACTCCCGGAGTATCCCAGTCTATCGTATCCATATACCAGTCCACTCTCTTCTCAACAAAGCTTCCGTCACTGTATACGCACCGGGCTTTTACCTTTGCCAGCTCCTTCGGGCCGGAAATTCTGACATAGGATGGAACCTCATTGGCAGTATTCACCGGAGTCACAAAACGACATTTTAATTTTCCTGCCGTCTCCTGTGAAATATCCAGGGCATTGCACAGTACGGCGCCTTCCGGAAGAACCGTTCCTGCCGGTAATGTCAATTGGATAGTCTTTTTGATATATTCTGTTTCTGTCAGACTTCCCCAGGAATTTTTCAGATTCTTTTCATCCAGCCTCCGTGTTTTCAGCAGAAAACATTTTCCATTACGTTCCCTCCAGCTCAGAATATATTGTCCTTCCTCACGGTCAAACTCGCAGACCGCATCCTCGATACTGCAGATTCCTCCCAGATTCAGCAGAGGATGCTCTGTATAATGAATCAGATCATCAGAAGTACAATACAAAAGTTTTCCTCTGGAAGAATCATCTTCACTGCCATCTGCCTCCACTCTAAGAGCAATCACACCATAAGATCCGTCTGCAAGTTCAAACAGCCATGGGTTTTTCAGACATTTTGCATGCAAAGTCCCATCCTCATTCTGAACGGCTTTTGCGTACAAAATCCCTGAATTATGATTTAGCTCCGTAATAGTTCCATCATCCTCCTGAATCGCAAGATGCATGCTGTAAGCAAGCTTTTCTGAATAAATCGCATCCTCCATCGGCTGTCTGGTATAGCATAATATTTTCATATAGTTCGCCTCCTTATACATCTCATTTTTCCATGTTTTCTGCATTATGGCAATGACCTTTTCCGATGAAAATTTGATTTATACTCAGAATTAGCTGGAAGTTATCACATCAGAAGCAGACTCTAGTATAATCCACGCTAAATACCGCACTGGTTCGCTGAGAATGCTTTTTCGAGAGTACAGTTGTAAAAACGCAGGCGTAGCGGGCTACGCTGAGGCTTTTACAACTGTGCTATCGGGACAGCAGGCCAGCGAAACAGG
>JAQXWO010000232.1 GCA_029225485.1 Lachnospiraceae bacterium | reverse complement strand
TCCTCTTCCGGGCTGCCGTCCTCTTCGGTCCTGACTGCCGAGATCAGATATCCTCCCTCCGGCAGACAGAGAATCCCCGGTTCTTTCATCCCCTTCGGGCAGATTGTGTTATCTTCCCGGATCAGCCCGGTGGCAAACAGGATCCCATAGTTCTGATTCAGCGGTTCAAACTCCGCGCCGTCCCGGCTCACCGCAAAATGCACACTGCGGGCCAGTCCGTCGGGATAAACTCCCGGGACAGCGTCCCGGGTATACACTTTCATATATAGGTTATGATTCATAAATTCTTCCTTTCCAGAGAGTCAAGGGGACAGGTTCACATCCGGATCGTCATGACACTGCATGGCGGCAGAGTAAACTTCAGGCCTCTCTCTGTCACTTCAAACTGATCAAATGTCTGCTCTTTTACTATATCCGGGGCATCAAAGGTATTGTGAGCTGTCACCGCACCGGTAAGCAGCGTGACTTCCGGCTGCTCCGGTCTGCGCTCCGCCAGAAGAATCTCCATCTCCTTTGCTTCCTTCAGCGCCACGTTGGCCAGCGTCACCGTCAGTCTGCCCTGTCCGTCTATGGACACGGACTGATGGACATCGGTGACCTGATCTGCTTCGGTACCCACCATGCCGGCACCCTGCAGGCTGCTCTGCACCAGCTCGGCCCCCTGATGGTGACGGTACATATGGAATACGTGATAGGTGGGCGTAAGCACCATCCTTGGGCCCTCGGTCAGGATGACGGACTGCAGCACGTTGACGATCTGGGCAATGCATGCCATCCGGACACGGTCACAGTGACGGTTGAAAATATTCAGCGTCACGCCTGCCACCAGGGCATCCCGCATGGTATTCTGCTGGAACAGAAATCCTGGATTCGTTCCCGGCTCCACATCATGCCAGCAGCCCCATTCATCCACGATCATACCGATCTTCTTTTCCGGGTCAAACTGATCCATGATGGCTCCGTGCTTCTCAATGACTTCTTCCATTCCCAGCGCTCTCGTCAGGGAAGAATAGAATACCTCCTCATCAAAATCCGTAGCGCTTCCTTTGTGTTCCCCCTTTTCCGAACCCACATAATAGTGCACCGACAGACCATCCATAAATCCGTGGGCTGCTTTTGGAGCCGGAGATTCAAAGCATTTTCTGAGCACCTTTTCCGTCCAGTTATAATCCACAGAGTCAGCCCCTCCGCAGACCTTGAAGATCGGGCGATCCTTATCGTAGGTGCGCACATACGTCTGGTAACGGCGGTACAGCTCCCCGTAATACTCCGGTGTCATATTACCGCCGCAGCCCCAGTTCTCATTGCCCACGCCGAAATAATCCAGCTTCCAGGGCTTCTCCTGTCCGTTCTTCTTTCTCAGGTCCGCCATGGGGGAAATGCCGTCCAGCGTCATATACTCTACCCACTCACTCATCTCCTGCACCGTTCCGCTGCCCACATTGCCGCAGACATACGTCTTGCAGCCCAGCTGGCGGCACAGTTCAAAGAACTCATGAGTACCAAAGCTGTTGTCCTCCGTCACGCCGCCCCAGTGGGTGTTGACCATCTTTTTGCGGGTCTCCTTCGGGCCGATGCCGTCCTTCCAGTGGTACTCATCGGCAAAACAGCCGCCGGGCCAGCGAAGCACCGGAATCTGAATCTCTTTCAGCGCTTCCACCACATCGGTGCGCATACCGTTCACGTTGGGAATGTCGGAATCTTCTCCCACATACATTCCCTCATAAATACATCTTCCCAGATGTTCACTGAAATGTCCATAGACTTCCGGATGAATATATCCTTTTTTTTCATTTTCATTAATATATAATTTCATGCTCGTCTCCTTCTTTATGTTATTTCTTTCTCGGATCAATGGAAAACCAGACATCTCTTTTCCATTCCGCCATGGGTCCGGCGATCCGTTTGTCTCCTGTCACTTTTCCTGTAAAATCTGTCAGCACTTCCGCGGAGGTATTCCCCGGAATTGCCTCCCTGATTTCTTTCAGATATCCGTCCTTCCCATGCATACGCAAAAATGCCTGTGGAATATATTCGGATTCCCCACATCTCATGATCAGCTGCTCCGTATCCACCTCGATCTCAAACCAGCCTTCCTGTCCCTTTTTATCAAATCCGTAAAACTCCTGCCAGCTCTTCAGGTCAAGGCAGGCTTCCGGTGCGGGATACAATACTCTCAGATATCCGCCGGGCATCTTCACATAGAGATTGTCCCGGGCTTCATTCTCTTTCGTGGGGAACTTGATGGCCGCCTCGCCGCAGTCATAGAAAAGATTGCCGCAGATCCTGGCTTC
>JAQXWO010000231.1 GCA_029225485.1 Lachnospiraceae bacterium | reverse complement strand
TTGAGCATACCGGGTGCAAGAGTGCCGTGGTAGGGATTTCAGGAGGGCTCGATTCGACTCTGGCGCTGCTGGTGATGACGAAAGCATACGATATGCTGGGGCTTCCACGCAGTCAGATGACTGCCGTGACGATGCCTGGGTTTGGCACTACCGGGCGGACTTACCACAATGCCTGTGAGCTGACACGCCGTCTTGGAGCCGAATTACTGGAGGTGGATATCAAAGCTGCCGTCAATCAGCATTTCAGGGATATCGGTCAGGATGATTCTGTACATGATGTGACCTATGAGAACTGTCAGGCCAGGGAACGTACCCAGATCCTGATGGATATTGCAAACAAAAAAGGAGGCATGGTCATCGGTACCGGTGACATGTCGGAGCTGGCACTTGGCTGGGCAACTTACAATGGGGACCATATGTCGATGTACGGGGTAAACTGTTCCGTGCCGAAGACACTGGTACGCCATCTGGTGCGCTATTATGCAGATACCTGTGAGGATCAGGCCATCAGCCAGATCCTGTATGATGTGCTGGATACTCCGGTCAGCCCGGAGCTTCTGCCGCCGGAAAACGGTGAGATATCTCAGAAGACAGAAGATCTGGTAGGCCCTTATGAGCTGCATGATTTTTTCCTGTATTACCTGCTCCGGTTCGGCTATGCACCCCGCAAAATCTACCGGATTGCAAAGCTGGCATTTGCCGGAGTATATGAGGATGAGACGATTCTCAAATGGCTGAAAAAATTTTACTGGCGCTTCTTTGCACAGCAGTTCAAACGTTCCTGCATTCCGGATGGTCCTAAGGTCGGGTCTGTGGCGCTGTCTCCCAGAGGCGATCTGCGCATGCCCAGCGATGCCTGCGTGAAAATATGGATGGACGAGCTGGAGACATTGTAAATATTTTTTAAAAGAGGCTTTTTATTAAGATAAAATTTAACTGTTCAAAGCCAGATAAAATTTTAGAAAGATGTGTAAAATGCTTGCATTTTAAGCCAGCTTTTGGAATTTTATTTGGCTAATTCTTTATAAAAGTTCTTTACAAACAGGATGGATTTTAATATAATTAAACAAAAAATCAGGAGGGCTGGTTATGAAAAAGGTTTGTTTGAGATTATTATCTGTCATTTGTCTTGCTATTGTTCTTACCTGGTCGGCGAATGTACCAGGAGCGGTTTCAGAAGCCGCCACGAAAAGTGTACAGGGCGCTTCCACTATTCGCAAATCAAAAACTGTATCCTGTAATGGAACCTATTATGTGGGAAGATTAAAGAGACAGTCGCAGACATTGTGGTATAAGTTTAAAACGAAAGACTTTGATGCGTTTTATACTTTCTATGCTAAAAATCTCAGTATGTCAGATTCGTTCAAGATTTATGTGTGCACGAAAGATGAAGAAGAGCTTTTTGGCTCAGGCTATCTGCACCAAGGGAATGACTATACTAAGAATATAAAGTTAAAAAAGAATACATATTACTATGTAAAGGTAGAAGGTTATTATGGAACCGGAAATTTTAAATTCCAGGTAAAAGCCAGAAGGGATAAGACCGGAGATACAAAGGCTAAGGCATCTGTTGTGAAAACAAATACGTATTATGTATTTTCCAGTGACGGAGATCTGGATACAGACTGGTTCCGGTTTAAACCAACAAAGTCAGGACAGTATACGGTTTATTTCAAAAATCTGAGCATGACAGATTCTTTCAAAGGATATCTTGTCTCAAAATATGAGGAGGATTTGTGCGGCAGCAGTTATCTGCATAAAAATTCTGAGTATTCAAATACAGTTTACCTGAAAAAGAATATCTGGTATTATATTCGTATTGAAGGATTCTATGGTGTGGGAAATTATAAATTCCGTATTAAGAAAGTCTGATCTGTATCATTGAGAGAATAAATCGGTTGTTGACAAAACTACATGGAATGGTATAGAGTATAGGAGTCTGGAATCTGACTGTTCAGATACAGAATGGGTAGAAAAAAGAATAACATAACACGTTGACGAGAAGAGTAAAATGCGGAAGCATCCAGAGAGAAGGGCAGCTGCTGGAAGTCCTTTATGCGGAACCATTTGAAAACTGCCTCTGAGCGGCCCCAATCCGGTCCGGTGACTCCGTTATAGTCGAATCAAGTGGTTTTTGAAAGATGTCCCGTACATCTTTATTGCTGAAAACAAGCAGGGTGGAACCGCGATAATGTGTATTTATCGTCCCTGGCAGTTCTTTTGAGCTGCCGGGGACATTTCTGTTTGCAGGCAATGAGCCATGATAATTACTTTTCGGACAGGGCGAAGCATGTGACCGGGACATTGTGCCCTGCGGGTATGCAACGAAGCGGAATCGAGGTGCGCATGGCGTACTGAAGCGTGAAAAGGAATCAGCAGAAAGGAGAATTTTATGAAAGATAAATTAAAGACATATTTTCTTTCCAGCTGGACACCTACAGAAAAAGGTCTTCTGATCGCGGATGTTCTTTTACTTGGTGTACTGATTGGATGGATCACATCTCCGCTGAAGAACGGATTTGGATTTTTCAGCAACAACACATGGGATATTAAGACAAATTGTACAGATGATCAGGAAGAGGAGGAAAAATAAATGATTATCACATTAAAAGATGGTTCCAAGAAAGAATACGCACAGCCGATGTCCATTCTTGATATTGCAGCAGATATCAGTGAGGGACTGGCCAGAGTAGCCACAGCCGGAGAGGTCAATGGAGAAGTAAAGGATCTGCGAACAGTCGTATCTGAGGATTGTGAACTGAGTATTCTCACATTTGACAGTCCGGAGGGAGCAGCGGCATTCAGACATACGACATCACATATTATGGCTCAGGCTATCAAACGTCTGTATCCGGATGTGAAGCTTGCCATTGGACCGTCCATCGCAGATGGTTTTTACTATGATGTGGACAGTGAGACACCGCTGACAGCAGAAGATCTGGAAAAGATCGAAGCGGAGATGAAGAAGATCGTGAAAGAAGCTCTGCCGATCACCCGCTTTACGAAGCCGAGAGATGAGGCTATTGCATATTTTAAGGAAAAACAGGAGCCTTACAAGGTAGAGCTGATCGAAGATCTGCCGGAGGAAGCAGAGATCAGCTTTTATCAGCAGGGAGAATTTGTGGATCTCTGTGCAGGACCGCATCTGATGACCACCAAGCCGGTGAAGGCATTCAAGCTGACCAGTCTGGCAGGAGCTTACTGGAGAGGCAGCGAGAAGAATAAGATGCTGACCAGAATCTACGGTACTTCTTTCACGAAGAAGGCAGACCTTGACGCATATCTGACCCGTCTGGAAGAGGCCAAGAAGCGTGACCACAGAAAACTGGGCAAACAGCTTGGCCTGTTTATGATGCGGGATGAGGGACCGGGATTCCCCTTCTTCCTGCCGAAAGGAATGATTCTGAAGAATACATTGCTGGATTACTGGCGTGAGATTCATACAAAAGCCGGATATGTGGAGATTTCCACTCCGATCATGCTGAACCGTCAGCTCTGGGAGACCTCCGGTCACTGGGATCATTACAAGGAAAATATGTACACCACGGTGATCGACGATACAGATTTTGCTATTAAACCTATGAACTGCCCGGGAGGAGTTCTGGTATATCAGTCAGAACCGCGTTCCTACCGTGATCTGCCGCTCCGTATGGGAGAACTTGGTCTGGTACACCGTCACGAGAAATCCGGTCAGCTTCACGGCTTGATGCGTGTGCGCTGCTTTACGCAGGATGATGCCCATATCTTCATGACTCCGGAGCAGATCCATGACGAGATCAAGGGTGTTGCAAAGTTGATCGATGATGTTTACAGCCTCTTCGGATTCAAATATCACGTAGAGCTGTCCACACGTCCGGAAGATTCTATGGGAAGCGATGAGGACTGGGAGATGGCTACCGATGGCCTTCGCAGTGCACTGGATGATCTGGGACTGGACTATGTGGTAAACGAAGGAGACGGAGCTTTTTACGGACCGAAGATCGACTTCCATCTGGAGGATTCCATCGGAAGGACCTGGCAGTGCGGTACGATCCAGCTGGATTTCCAGCTTCCGCTGCGTTTCAATTGTGAGTACATGGGCGCAGACGGTGAAAAGCATCGTCCGATCATGATCCACCGTGTGGCATTCGGTTCTATTGAGCGCTTTATCGGTATTCTGATCGAGCATTTTGCAGGCGCCTTCCCGACCTGGCTGTCACCGGAGCAGGTACGTGTGCTTCCGATTTCTGATAAATACCTGGATTATGCGTCAAAAGTTGATGCAGCCCTGAAAGAGAATGGAATCCGTTCCAGCATAGATACCCGTGCAGAGAAGATCGGCTACAAGATTCGTGAGGCACAGATGGCGAAGGTACCGTACATGCTGGTAGTAGGTGCAAAAGAGGAAGAAGAAGGACTTGTATCCGTCAGAAGCCGCTTTGCAGGCGATGAGGGACAGAAGACCCTGGAGGATTTCACGGCAGCGATCAAGGAAGAAATCAAGACCCGCGTGCTGCGTGAGACCGTTGTGAAGGAAGAAAAGAATAAATAATTTTGCCTGGTCTGGACAGTACACATATAGAATAAATCCGGCAGGAATCGTCCATACTAAGTGATGCAGGGCAGAGATGCTGTGTAAAAAGGGCAGTCTCAGAGATTCTGGACATGCAGATCGCCTGGACTGCCGCACTAATATCAAAAGTAAGGAGGTATGGACTATGCCGGCATTGGTTTGTTCAGCACAGAATTGTGTTTATAACAATGCAATGTACTGTTCCAAAGGAGATATCGAGGTGGCAGGAGAGGATGCGAAAGTATGCCAGGATACCTGCTGTGCAAGTTTCCGGGAACGCACCCATGACAGTGTGAAAAGCGCCGTGGGAAGCCCGTCTGCGAAGATCGACATCGATTGTGAAGTACAAAACTGTAAATACAACAAAAGCTGTAAGTGTCATGCCGAACACGTGGATATTTCGGGAGCTGCCGCGTGCAAATGTGAGCAGACTGAGTGTGTGACGTTTACTGACAGATAGTGTGTATCTTACAGGCAGGAAAATCTGTCATATAAACAGGAAGACAGGAAAAAGATACAAGAAACCGCAGTGCGTTCAGACGTATTCTGTTCGTGCTGCGGTTTTCTGCCGCCTGTTGATTTACAGGAAACGAAAGTATAATGTGCAGGATGCTTTTCTTACCAGTACCGGCAGGCGCGCACCGGAGTCGCATAGTACGCACTGGAAATGATGATTCCCTTGGTGGAGTTTGCTGCGTGTACGATCTGTCCTCCGCCGATGTAGATCGCCACATGGTCGATGCTTCCGGTGGAATTGTAGAAAAGCAGATCTCCCGGCTGAAGCTGGTCGAGGCTCACAGAGGTACCGCCGTAAGCCTGAGATTCTGCCGTGCGGGTCAGATAGATCCCGAAGTTGGCAAATACAGACTGGGTAAAGCCGGAGCAGTCCGCGCCGTTTGTGAGGCTGGTGCCGCCCCATACATACGGGTTCCCTACAAACTGTACACCATAGTCTGCGATCTGCTGACCGAGAGAAGAGGAAGACACAGCTTCTGTTTCTGGAGCGCTTGTTTCAGGAATGTATTCTTCTGCTTCAGGAGCGTTTGTTTCCGGCACGTATTCCTCAGTTTCAGGAGCGCTTGTTTCGGGTACATATTCATCAGTTTCAGGAGCGCTTGTATCGGGTACTTATTCTTCTGTTTCA
>JAQXWO010000230.1 GCA_029225485.1 Lachnospiraceae bacterium | reverse complement strand
CATATCCTGCAGATCATAACGGGTATCATTTGCCGGATCACTGTTGGTATATCCGGAATTCACAAGACCGATGGCATACTCGACTGCTTCCACGTTTTCCGGTGTATTCAGCGCCCAGTCGCCATTCTCATCTACGAAACCGCCGCCATTGTTCCAGGTAGAATACGCAAAAGCCGCCTGTCCTTCGTCAGTCGTCATATCAATCCCCCACGGATAAATGCTGTCATCGTATGCCTTGATAGCTTCACATGCAGCAATCAGTTCATCCCATGTGGTGGGTACTTCCACTCCTGCAGCCTCAAGAATATCTGCATTGTAATACATAGCACGGGCAGAAGCCAGATCCGGAACAGCCCATACCGTACCGTCAATCTCAGACTGTGCAAGGAATGACTCATACATCTTCGCATAAGTCTCCTCAGAAACGTAATCCTTTGCCGGAAGCAGCAGATCATCTGCCTGATAATCGGCAAATACATCGATATTGAGGATATCAGGAGCCTGACCATTACCGATACGTGTATTCACTACAGTATAAATATCGTTCCAGGAAACCACTTCTACATTCAGATTGATGCCTGGATTGGCCGCATTGAAATCCTCCACAAACTTTGCCCACCAGTCTGCGGTGTTCTGACCATACTGGGCGGCAATGACATTCAGATCAACTTTCTCTTCCGCGGACACTCCCATAGTCATAGCACCTGCCATCATGACGGAAAGACCGAGCGTAATTATCTTTTTCATACTGTTATTCCTCCTTTAATGAATGATTTGAAAATCATCAGCTCCTACCGGACTCTTTGACGATTTATTATGTAGCTAAATATTATAATAAAAATAAAGATCTGTCAATTATTTGTGTTTATAATAGACAAATATATCTTTCTTATTCTTGACATATCTTCCTCCAGACGATAAGATTACATTGGGTTTTAATACAGCGCCGCAGAAAAGCAGTGTCTGTTCAGAGAGGAGATCACTATGTCATATAATATAACCGGTCATACAAGATTGGGAGGGCTGCTGGGCACCCCCGTCTCTCACAGCATATCACCGATGATGTACAATGAAACTTTTCGGCTTCTGGATCTGGATTTTGTCTATCTGTGCTTCGACACGGCCGGGGCTGACCTCGCCGGCCTTGTAAAGGCTCTCCGGGATATGAATGTATTCGGTTTTAATCTCACTATGCCGGAGAAAGAGCGGATCCTTCCATTTCTGGACGATCTGTCTCCTGCCGCCCGCATGATCGGTGCCGTCAATACGGTCAAAAATGAAAACGGACGGCTGATCGGACACAATACGGACGGCACAGGCTATATACGTTCTCTCGCCGACCACCATTATGACATAACACGCGGAGCCATGACTTTGCTGGGCGCAGGAGGCGCGGCCTCTTCCATCGCTATCCAGGCTGCTCTGGACGGAGTTCCGAAGCTGCATATTGTGAATCGAAGGGGACGATCATGGCAAAATGCCCTGCGTCTCGCGGATGAGATAAACCGCAGCACTTCCTGTCAGGCAGATGTGACGGACATGGCTGATCTGAATACGCTTCGCTGCATTCTGGAGGAGAGCACGCTTCTGACGAATGCGACTTCTATGGGCATGGCTCCGAACACAGAACTCTCACCCATCGCAGATGTATCCATGTTTCATCCGAATCTGCTGGTTTCCGATATTATTTATAATCCCAGAAATACCAGACTGATGCAAGATGCCGCTGCCGCCGGATGCGTGACATGCAATGGTATGTACATGCTGCTTTACCAGGGGGAAGCTGCTTTTCGCATCTGGACCGGGATGGATATGCCTGTGGAAGCAATACGTGAGAAATATTTTTCCAGATGATTCTCTCTTTATGAGTTTAAATATGAAAAGAGCCGTCCTATAGGCGGCTCTTTTTACTGTATTTCCACATTTTCCAAAATATCTGCGGAGCGATCCCTACTCAGCTGGCATTTGTTCCAGCCATCGGGTCACAGTAGCTGTGTTTACTCCTACTACAGAGGCAATCTTGCGAGAATCGGCATGCCGATTCTCGCAAGATTGGTGGTGACTTCTCTGGCTTTTACGAAGCTCCCCTGTTTTCGCCCTTGTTTTCGCCCTTGTTTTCGTCCTTGTTCTATTCCATATTTTATTCCTGCCTGTATAAATTTATCTGTAACTTCGCACATGATTTTCAACCCCTTTTCCTCACATTTTAAAAAATGTACCCGTTCTGATAAAGCTCCATGACTGGTATCATCCGGATCTGCTGTCTTGAAATACTTCATCAACTCCGCAATCTCTGATCCGTCATCTATCTCTGCATTTACATACCGGATATGAATTCTGTCCTCATAATGTTCTTTGCAAATCTCCAGAATCCTTCTCTCGTGATCTGCGAGCAGGCTGTCAGAATCGTAAGTATCCATTGATTTCCTTTATCTCTCTCCCACTCAGTCAGCATCCCGAATTATTACTTAAACTATACTACATTTTTTATATCTGTCAATGTAATATTATTTATATTGCTGTTAGTTGTTTTATATTATTTATGTGATTTATGTTTTAGTGCGGCAGAATAAAAAAGGATAAACATTTTTATAAGTAAAATATCTGCATATAAAAAACATCTCACATGCTCAGTCTTTACGGACCAGGATGTAAGATGTCTTTTTCTGATATAACCCTATTAACAGCTGTCTCTTAATTTCTCTTCAGGAAATCCGGGATCTGGATGTCTCTCTCCTGCACCTTTCTCTCAGGCATACGAGCTGATCCAAGCTGAGAAGATGCCGGTCTGGTAAGTCCTGCCGCCGGGGTGGATTTCTGGAATGGAAGGGTACCGGAAGTACGCTCTTTCTTCATATAGCTGAAATCCTGAGCGGAATTTCTGGAGCCTGTCTGCTTCGTCTGCTTTGCATTGATATCATCAAGGCCTGTAGCGATAACGGTAACACTTGCTTCATCTGCATATGTATCGTCATACAGAGCACCGAAGATGATATTCGCATTATCGCCTGCCAGCTCCTGAACGTAGCTTGCAGCATCATTGGCATCCATCAGGGAAATATCTCCTGAAATATTGATGATCACATGAGTCGCTCCCTCGATCGTCGTCTCAAGCAGCGGACTGGCAACCGCCTGCTTTACTGCCTCCAGAGCCTTGTCATCACCCTTGGCCTGGCCGATACCGATGTGAGCAATACCTTTATCAGTCATAACGGTCTGTACATCCGCAAAGTCCAGATTGATCAGAGCCGGCAGGTTGATCAGGTCTGTAATGCCCTGTACTGCCTGCTGAAGTACCTCATCTGCCTTCTTCAGTGACTCCGGCATTGTGGTCCGGCGGTCAACGATCTCCAAAAGCTTGTCATTCGGGATGACGATCAGTGTATCTACATTTTCTTTCAGGCGCTCGATTCCTGCAAGCGCATTGTTCATACGGGTACGTCCTTCAAAACGGAAAGGCTTGGTCACAACACCAACTGTCAGGATACCCATATCCTTTGCAATTCCTGCTACGACCGGAGCCGCACCTGTACCGGTACCGCCGCCCATACCGCAGGTAACAAATACCATGTCTGCTCCCTGGATCGCCTGACGGATCTCCTCGGTACTCTCTTCTGCAGCCTGCTGTCCTACTTCCGGCTTAGCACCTGCGCCCAGACCCTTGGTGACCTTCTCACCGATCTGGATGGTAGTGGGTGCTTTGCACAGAAGCAGTGCCTGCTTATCTGTGTTGATTCCGATAAATTCTACTCCGCAGATGGTCTCATCCACCATTCGGTTTACTGCATTATTTCCGGCACCGCCTACACCGATCACTATGATCTTTGCAGCCGCCTCGGATTCATTAGACATAATCTCTAACACCGTGTTTCCTCCTTCTTGTAGCTGAGCAGGAAGCTCTCAGGCCACTTTCTGTGTACCCGGCCATGCCTCCTTATCTCCGCACAAAACTGCCGGAGAATACTCATATCTTATTCCATAATTTACGGTGCCATATATAAATGGGATACACTCTCCCCAGTATCACCGTATTCTATCTTATAATAAAGGCATTTTGCGAAATTATCAAGCCCTATTTTGAATTTTTTTATTACAGTTAAGCCATGCAGAAAATGAAAACACAGACCGTGCAGATTTATCTGCAAAAGATTGTATTTTTATTTTCTGTGACTTTCATGGTAAGAAAGCTGAAATTAGTAATCATTATAATCATTACTGCGCCAGCTGCCCTGTAGCCGGATCTATGACATTCCAGTAGGCATCCACGACATTGCCATCCTCATTGACTGTACATCCGTCGATAGGAGTTCCCGAGGAATTCACCACGACGCCGTTGACCACCTGGGCGTCATACACCAGTTGACCGGAGGAATTAAATACCATAAATGTAGTGGATGGTGTACTGTCCACTGTCCCACTATCTCCGCCCTCCGCCGTATCTCCTGCCGGCATACCCTCAGGGCTGTCGGTATCTTCCCCGAGTAGTGCATCCGTCCCTGTCAGGGTACCGTCTGTGTCTCCCGTATCTTCCCCGGTTCCTTCTCCTGCAGTATCTGCGCTTCCGTCTTCGCCTTCCGGACTGGTCTCACTCTCTGCTTCCGTCACCAGTTCTCCGCCTTCTGCGAATGTCACAGGTTCATTTTTGCCGGTAAAGTTCTCCATATGAAGTGTACCCGCTTTTTGTACCAAAGAATCCAGGATGGCCCGGAGATTTGCGATTTTCTCTTCCAGATATTCGTCCTGGCCCAGCTCTGCCTCCACGTTATCCACCGTCAGCGTAATATCCATATTATCGCTGAAACGTATCTCTTTTGCGGTCAGATCCTGATACTTCAGAAGCTTTACAATGCTGAGTATCGTACGAAGCTGAGCGCTGCTGTCCGTGGGAAGCTTCTGATACAGTACCGCTTCTCCGATGGACACACCTGTCACAACAGGAACATCATCATATATTTCATCCGATATTTCAAGGACGATGCCATCCTTGTCAAAGTATATATTCTGATCCTTATCCAGATAACCTGCCAGATCTTTCTCCACAACCGTCACACTGATCTTTGAGGGTGACTCCAGCGTTAACTCCAGAGATGACAGATACGGCATCGACTCCGGCACCCTGCCTCCCCTGCATTTCCACATCAGATATAAGGAATTCTGTGTCAGAAAATCATAAGAAAGATCCGATGCGATCTCCTGACCGGTATGGCGGGTATTCCCACTTACCACAACGGTTTTCACCCGGAACAGAAATACGGCTGCAAACACAGCAACAACGAGTGCCGCCAGAGTCAGCAGCCGGATCATCCTTCTTCTCTTCTTCCTGATTCGCTCCATTCTTTTCACCTGTACCTTTTCTATTTTACGTTGTATCTTTTCAGAGCCAGACAAAACAAATCGTAATTTCAGACCTTTCTATTGTCCCTCTGCTACCACCAGATCGCCTCCCAGCATCCGCAGATCACGGCAGATATCTTCATATCCACGTTCAATATACTCGATTTGACCGATTCTCGTCAACCCCGATGCACAAAGTCCTGCCGTCACCAGAGCGGCGCCTCCGCGAAGATCCGGTGTGTCCACCTGGCTTCCTGTCAGTTTTTCTTTTCCTTTTATGATGACCCGATCTCCCTGTACTTCAATATCCGCTCCCATTTTCCGCAGTTCTGACACTACACGGAAACGGTTTTCAAAGATCGTTTCTCTCACACAGCTGACACCCTCTGCTCCTGCCAGCAGCGCCAGCATGGGAGACTGCAGATCCGTGGGAAATCCCGGATAGGGAGCTGTTTCCAGGTAAGGGATGGCCTTTGGGCTTTGGCTGCTGATGACTCGGCAACTTTCTTCTTTCTGTTCTATTCTGGCTCCTGTCTCTTTCAGAATCTGAAGGGGCAGTTCAAGACCATAAGTCGGAAAATTTGCAATCTGAACATCTCCCCCGGCTGCTGCGGCAGCGATCAGGTACGTCCCTGTCACGATCCGGTCTGCCTGCATCCGGTAATATGCCGGCTTGAGACTGCTCACCCCATCGATCACAATAGTCCCCTGTCCATCGTTTCGGATGTCGGCTCCCCGAAGCCGGAGGAACCTGCACAGCTCCATAATTTCCGGTTCCCGGGCAGCCCCCGTGATCCTGGTCCTTCCCGGCGCCAGCACTGCCGCCAGGATACTGTTCTCTGTCGCCCCCACACTGGGATAAGAAAAATGAATATCGGCCCCGTGCAGCATGTTTCCGTCCGCTGTCAGATCATCTTCTCCTTCAAACCTGACCCCCAGGGCAGTCAGCGCTTTCATGTGAAGGTCCACAGGTCGTATTCCGATCGCACATCCTCCGGGCATCGGCAGGGAGGCCTGACGGCATCTGCCGATCAATGCGCCCAGAAATAGTACGGAAGAACGAATATGGGAAGCTTCTTCAGAAGGTATCCTGCTGCGGCAGACATCCGATGTATCGATCCAGACAGTTCTGCCTTCCTGTATCACTTTGCATCCTGCTGCCTCCAGAAGGCGAAGCGTGACAGTCACATCGCTGATTCGGGGACAGTTGTCGATCTGGCAGATTCCCTCTCCCAGCAGACAGGACGTCAGGATCGGAAGAACCGCATTTTTCGAGCCCTGAATCGTAATCCTTCCCCTGAGAGGTTTTCCTCCTGCAATTTCAATATAACGCACATGCATCCCCCGGTTTCCGTTTCGCAGAATATCCGTCTTGCCTGCGCTTCTGCCGGAAAAGCTGTCAGCAAGCCAGATACAGCCTGCGGCACACCATATATTTCAGTATATGCTGCTTTGAAAAAAATGCCACAGATTTTATCCGCTCCATCTGCTTACAGACAGTGCCAGCCCCATCTCCGCCAGCAGAAACAATACGGAGGTGCCTCCATAACTGATAAATGGCAGCGTGATTCCTGTATTTGGAATTGTGTTGGTAACAACTGCGATATTCAGGATCACCTGCACTGCAATGTGGCTCATGATCCCTGCAGCGATCAGTGAACCGAACAGATCCGGCGCACGAGTGGCGATCACCATAAAACGCCAGATCAGAAGCAAGAACAGAATCATAAGAAGAAATGCACCGGACAGGCCCAGTTCTTCGCAGATCACGGAAAAGATCATATCATTCTGTGCTTCCGGTACAAAACCGAGTTTCTGGATACTGTTGCCCAATCCACGGCCAAAAAGTCCCCCTGAACCGATCGCATACAGTCCCTGCATCGTCTGGTATCCTTTTTCATACAGTTCCGGGTGGCGCCAGATCGCCAGCCGCTCCAGACGATACTGCTCCAGGCTGAGAAAAATCCCGAGGAATCCTGCCCCGCAGAGAATAATCCAGATAAACGGAAGATACCGGGGAGTAGAAATAAAAACCATGATCACGGCAATCCCAAGTATGATCACCGCTGTACTCAGATTATTGGTGCCCACCAGCGCCACGATCGGAAGCACCAGAAGCATAACGGTAATAATCATAAAAATATTTTTTTTCTTTTCCATGCGGCTGACCATCCAGGCCAGCAGAAGGATCACCGCCGGTTTGGCAAACTCTGACGGCTGAAAAGAAAGTGGTCCCAGGGACAGCCACCTTCTGGAACCATTGTAAGTATCCCCCACCAGCAAAACCGCACCGGACAGTGCCAGAGACAGAAGATACGCAGGCACCGCCGCCTTCTGCAGGACGTGATAGTCTATACCAGATACCGCATACATGGCCAGAAGTCCCAGAAGTATTGCGAAAAACTGCTTTTTAAAGTAATAGGCAGAGTCGCCGAAGCGGACCTGCCCATTATATGCACTCATACTGTAAAGCACCAGAAGCCCGAAGGCTGCCAGAAATAACACAATAACCAGCAGGAATCTGTCTGGTTTGCCTGGACGAAACCGCAAAGAACCACTCCCTATGGCAGTTTATGTACCAGTTCTTTGAATTGCCGTCCCCGGACTTCATAATTCGGGAACATACCCCAGCTTGCACAGGCCGGCGACAGCAGCACTGCATCCCCTGCTTCTGCCCTGGACGCACAGATATTTACCGCCTCTTCCAGGGAATCTGCAAACAGAATGTCGTTGAACCCGCAGGCTCTTGCTGCTTCTGCAATCTTCTCTCTCGTCTGTCCGATCAGGACCAGATATTTGACTTTCCCGTCAAAAGACCGGATCCATTCCTCATAGGTGGAATGTTTATCGTACCCGCCCCCGATCAGAAGGGTCGGACGGTTCATCGCCTGAATGCCTTTGATCGCCGCATCGGGATTCGTTCCCTTGGAATCATTGTAATATACAACACCATGCTTCTCTGTCACATACTCGATCCTGTGTTCTACT
>JAQXWO010000229.1 GCA_029225485.1 Lachnospiraceae bacterium | reverse complement strand
TATCTGCCGGATGATCACTATTCACTGTGTGGTGCTTCCTTCCAGAAGTATCTGGCAGGACAGTCAGACCGTGCAGGCCTTGCAGCTGAGGTTGAGAACTACTGGAAGTCAACAGCACCGGTAGAGCACTAAGCAGCTCGGACGGAGTACAGAAATGATCCTCCGCACCCCGGCCGGAATGCCTGACAGTTACCCTGCTGTACCGGCCGGGATGTATAAAAAATAGATTTCCATGACTATTTAAGCATGGAGACAGGTTTATACCCTGGTATCATTGAATCATTCGCAGGACTCAGGGTATCGGTTTTGGTGCCGATGCCCTGAAACTGTTTTCAGAAACTGCAGTTCAGCCGATATGATTCCTCTGTGCGGCAGCTTCAAAATCGAGATTCTGCAGGAATTCCTATTCCTGAAAGGAGGAAAAAGAAAGATGAAGAAAAACACCATATCCTATAAGATACAGCAGTATCTTATGTTCGCCGGACCGGCTGCCGTGCTGTTCTTTGGCGTTGTGATTCTTCCGTTTGTTTATGGTCTTTATCTGACGTTTACAAGCTGGGACGGCATTTCCAAATCCAAACCATTTGTCGGACTGGCGAATTACATAGCAGCTTTTCAGGATATTGCATACTGGCAGGCTCTGGGAAGGACCGCTATTTATACTGTGATTGCCGTTATTTTTGTCAATGTAGTCGCATTTCTGCTGGCATACCTGGTGACAAGCGGAGTGAAGGGACAGAACTTCTTCCGTGCCGGATTCTTTATCCCGAACCTGATCGGTGGTATTGTTCTCGGTTATATCTGGAAATTCGTATTTAACCGTGCACTGGTGGCGCTGGGACAGTCCTTCAGTATTGGAGCGCTTTCCACATCCTGGCTGGCTACTACAAGCGGTGCTATGCTTTGTCTGATTATCGTGTCTGTATGGCAGTATGCCGGATATATGATGCTGATCTATGTAGCCGGATTCATGAGTGTTCCAAAGAGCCTGTCAGAAGCGGCAGAGATCGACGGATGTACCAAAGGACAGGCGATGTGGAATGTCATTGTTCCGCTGATGCGTTCTTCCTTCGTACAGTGCCTGTTCCTGACTCTGACCAGATGCTTCATGGTATACGATGTGAACCTCTCCCTGACAAAGGGCGAACCGTTCAATACGTCGGTTATGGCAGCTATGCATGTGTATAATCAGGCATTCACCTACAAGAACTACGGTACAGGCCAGGCTGAGGCACTGATCCTGTTCGCGGTATGCGCGATAGTAGGTGTAACTCAGGTTTATATCGGAAAGAAAGGGGAGGTGGCAGCATAATGATCGAAAATGAAAACGCAGCACGCAAAAAGAAAATTTCTCATGCAGTTACGATTGCTGTTCTGATTGTATTATTTGTATTGTTTATTTTCCCCTTCGTTCTAGTCGTGATCAACGTATTTAAGACCAAAGGTGATATTACCTCCAATCCGCTGGCGCTGATCGGTGCCCATGGATTTACACTGGAAAACTTCCCGAAGGCGATCAAGAAGATGAATTTCTTCCTGGCATTCCGGAACTCACTGATTGTTACAGTTTTCTCCACGATCCTTACCCTGCTGGTATCTTCCATGGCAGCATTTGTGATCGTGCGAAATAAATGGAAAGCATGTACCCTGCTGTTCAGCGGCATGATTGCTTCCATGGTTATCCCGTTCCAGGTACTGATGATTCCGCTGGTATCTCTGTACGGCGGTATCTTCGGAGTACTGAACAGCCGCATCACCCTGATTCTGATGCATGTAGGATTCTCGGTATCCATGGCAACCTTTATGTTCCATGGAGCGATCCACACCAATATCCCGATGGAGCTGGAAGAAGCAGCTCTGATCGATGGATGTACCAGATGGCAGACCTACTGGAAAGTCGTATTTCCGCTGCTGAAGCCCACGATTGCCACTGTAGCGATCATTGACGCCATGGCATTCTGGAATGACTACCTCCTTCCGAGCCTTGTCCTCGCCCGCAAGGAGCTGTATACGATCCCGATTGCCACACAGGCATTCTATGGTACTTATTCCACGGACATGGGACTTGTCATGGCTGCACTCCTTCTTGCAATGCTGCCGATCCTGATTCTGTACCTGTTCCTGCAGCGTTATATTGTAGAGGGTGTTACATCAGGAGCTGTGAAGGGCTGATTGATCGCCTGTTGGAAAATCGTGATAATGTAAGTACAATAACAACACAGCGCAGCGAGGCACATGGGTGTTTTTGCTGCGCTGTTTCTGTTATAAAAAAATGTAACCGTAAAATGTTCAGGAGGAGATTCTTATGGAATGTAAGTATAAAATAGAGCAGAAGTATATGGCAATTCCGATCCAGGCGGAGGAGCCGGAGGAGATGCTGGAGGTTTTTTTGGGCAGTGAGAAGCTGTATGAGTTTCAGGTTCCGGTGTTTAAGGATCCGGAGAAGGTGCGGTATTACAGCTATCTGAATGTGGAGCAGTATCAGGGCAGGGAACTGACTCTGAAGGGCGGCTTTGCTCCGGCTTTTTTTGAGCATATCTGTCAGTCAGCAGGCTGTGAGAGAGAGTCGCTGGAACGCCCGCTGCTCCATTTTACGGCAGACCGGGGATGGATCAACGACCCTAATGGTCTGGTATATCAGAACGGGACATATCATCTGTATTTTCAGTACAATCCCATGAATACCCAGTGGCAGAATATGTCCTGGGGGCACAGTGTCAGCCAGGATCTGCTGCATTTTCAGCAGGTGGATACGGTGATGTATCCCGATGAGCACGGCACGATCTTTTCCGGCTGCAGTATTGTGAATGAGCATGGGCTCCTGGATCTTCCGCAGGATGCGCTGCTGTTCTGTTATTCCGCGGCAGGCGGCAACAGCAAGTGGAGTGAGGGAAAGTTCTTTGAGCAGCGGATCGCATACAGTGTGGATGGCGGAAAGAGCCTGGTGAAGATGGATGAGCCTGCCATTGGCGTGATCGAGCGGGACACGAGGGATCCCAAGGTGTTCTGGCATGAGGAATCAAAGGCCTACATTATGGTCTTGTGGATCAAAGACAATGTGTTTGGAATTTTCCGTTCACAGAACCTGCAGGAATGGGAGGAGACAGACCGGCTCGATCTCCCGGATGGATGGGAGTGCCCGGATCTCTTCTGCCTGGACTGTGAGGGAGAAAAGGTATGGGTATTTACCAGTGCCGACGGATATTACTGGAGCGGCAAATTCGACGGTTATCGATTTACATGTGAGAGCGGCAGAAAAAAGGTATATACGGGACGGCTTGCCTATGCGGCCCAGACTTACAGCGGAGTGCAGGGACGCATCATCAGTGTTCCATGGCTGCGGACTCTGAATGTAGGACATCTTTATACGGGAATGATGGGGATTCCGAGAGAACTGGGGCTGGTGAAACGCGGTGAAGAGAAGCTGCTTACGATGGTTCCGGTGAGAGAATATGAAGCTCAGAAACAGCAGGTCTGCACATTTACCTGGGGTGAGGATCCTTATGAGACAGAGATCCGGGAGGATGTGGTGACGGAGATCGAGCTGAATCTGCAGGAGAGCGGTGAGCTTACGGTGGAGTTCTTCGGTCAGGAGCTGCAGTTTGCGGAGGATCTGCTTATTTTCCGTGGGGAAAAGATGGAGTTTCCGGAGAAACCGGAGAAGATCCGCGTGATCATCGACCGGGAAGTCGCGGAGATTTTTGTGAATGATGGAATCGGAAATGCCTGCCTTGAGACAGGGGAATCAAAGCTTACAGGAACCATCCGTATAAAGGGCGGTGCAGGATGCGGCAAAATCTGGAGCTGCAGATAATGCTCGTTCGTGTACAGACAAAAGCGTCACTGTTCAGAGCCAGCCTCAGCTGATTTTGAAATTTTGCCTGACTCTGAACAGTGGCTGCAATGTGAAGCGTCTGGGAACCGACGCTGAACAGATATCAGAGAAATTCGGAAAGAATGGTGCAAGGTTATGAAAGAGATCGGAAAAAAGAAGGTATTTGATGATACGGAGTATCAGAAACGCTTTCAAAAACACTACGATGAGCTGAAATGGCTCTATACGGAAGTTTATCAGAATGACTGGATGTTTGATGAACTGTGCAGAAATATGCATCAGTTCTATGTGGAGCGCAATGAAACGCTGAAGGAGATGGACCGCAGACGTGAGGCGGATCCGGACTGGTTCAAGCAGAATGATATGCTGGGCATGATGCTGTATGTGGACAATTTCGCGGATAATCTGCAGGGTGTGAAGAGTAAGCTGGATTATCTGAAGGAGAGCAACGTCAATTATGTGCATCTGATGCCGCTTTTGGAGACTCCGAAGGGACGTTCGGACGGCGGATATGCGGTGGCTAATTTCCGCAAAGTGCAGCCGGAGCTGGGCACCATGGAGGATCTGAGGGAAGTGACCGCTGCCTGCCACGAGAGAGACATGAGCGTGTGTATGGATTTTGTCATGAACCATACCTCGGAGGATCATGAGTGGGCAGTCCGGGCGAAGCAGGGAGACGGCGAATATATGAGCCGTTACTTCTTCTTTGACAATTACAGGATTCC
>JAQXWO010000228.1 GCA_029225485.1 Lachnospiraceae bacterium | reverse complement strand
TTTTTTTCTGCAATGATCCGGTCAAATTCTTCCCGCGTATGCGTTGTGGCCAGCTCCAGCATCCCATCCTCAATACTGCCGTCACTGTATTTATCCTTCTCCGGATAATACCGGTAATCCAGCGTCACCGCGCCGATCTTTTCATTCTGCATCGAAATTCCTCCATCTGTCTGAGAATTCCTTCTCTTTATATCCTGTCCGAAACCACACTCTTATTTTTTCTGCCTCTGTTCCGGAAACAATCATTCCCGGGCAGCCGCGCGTTCGCATCACACCATAGCTGCTCTGAAATTTACCGTCTCTCCGGCTCAACGGTAATGACAGAATTCATATCATAAAATCCTACCGTATTTTTCTTTGAAATAACAGTCAGGCTGCATGCGTCATACAGCCGGTGATACACGACAAATTCGCCGCCCCGGTATCCGGTCAGGCCAAAGGAGATCAGGTACTCGCCGCCCTGCAGATCCGCTTTCTGCACATAAGTGACCACATCGATCTCTCCCGCTTTCTTCGGCGGTATCGCAATCTCTTCAAACATGGTATTCGTGCCTGTGATCTCCGTGCCTCTCTTGTCTTTAATCGTATACGCAAAGATCGGATCCTCCAGATCTTCATTATACCGGACACGCACCTTCATGGTAAATTCCGTACCTTTTTCAATGGCATTCGTAGGAATACCATTCTCATCCAGCAGCTGAAAGCCCAGCATCTCCGCCCGCTTGTCGCCGTATTCCAGCGTCTGGGGATTCATCTGGAACGGAAGGATCCATCCTTTTCCATCTGCCGCGGCCTGGGATCCGCCGGCTGCCCCTTTTACATTCGCTGCAGTTCCCGATTCTCCGACTGCCTTTCCGGCATCTGCCTCAATTCCCGGCTCTCCGGCTGCTTTCCTGATTTCTGCCGCACCGGATCCTGCTTTCGCATCTGATATATTTCCGCCCTGACCGGCATTCTCCGGCCCCTGATGCACCAGCACCCGCTTGTAGAGATCCACCATCTCCTTGGGACTGCCTTCTGCCAGCTTCGTTCCGTGATCCAGCAGTATGACACGGTCGCAGTAGCGGCTGATGCTTCCCAGATCATGGCTCACAAAGAGAATCGTTTTTCCCTCTTTCTTGAAATCCTCAAACTTCCGGTAGCACTTTGCCTGAAAGAAAACATCTCCCACCGAAAGGGCTTCATCCACGATCAGGATCTCCGGGTCAATATTGATGGCCACAGCGAAAGCCAGCCGCACAAACATACCGCTGGAATACGTCTTCACCGGCTGATAGACAAAATCTCCGATGTCCGCAAAGGCCAGAATGCTGTCCATCCGCTCCTCGATCTCCTGATCGGAGAATCCCATCATAGTACCGTTCAGATAAATATTTTCAATCCCGGAATATTCATTGTTAAATCCCGCACCCAGCTCCAGCAGCGCAGAGATACGGCCGTTAGTCACCACCCGGCCGCTGGTGGGACTGAGCACACCGGTAATGATCTTCAAAATCGTAGACTTCCCGGCTCCGTTTGTACCGATGATCCCGACAGTCTCACCCTTCTGAATACTGAAATTAATATCTGAAAGGGCATAATGCTCCTGATAATTTTTCCCTCTGGCAAGTCCCAGGCTGTCTTTCAGACGGTCGGAAGGCTTGTTATATAATTTGTACATCTTGCTTACATGCTCTATGCTGATTGCTGTTTCTCTACTCACACCATTCCTCCGCATCTATGAAGTACGCCAGCATCTCTGTGCTTTTATTCTGGCAGCCTCCTGTGATTTACAACAGCCGCTGAATGGCTGCATCCTGCTTCCAGCGGCTGTCTTGATAAAATATCATCTGTAACTGTTTTTGAAAATTTATCCGGCAGGTACGTCACACCGGTGAAATGCAAAGCATTTTGAAGTCTGACTTTGAACAGTCACATTCATACTCCGGCAGAATTTTCTGCAGCACTTCATGTTCCAGTCCGTCACAGCACATCCGCGAAATGCACCCGCAGACGGTTGAACAGCCACCGGCCCGCCAGAAATGCCCCTGCTGTAAAACACCAGAAATACAGTGTCCACAGCGGCCGCTCCCAGAACCAGTGCTTATTGATAAACACATCCCGGTATCCCGTGACCGCATAGTAAACCGGATTCAGCTTCAGAAGCCTCCAGAGCCACGGATACTTCACCAGCCGCTCCTCGGCGATCCACATGATCGGTGTCATCCAGATACCGATCTGCAGCCCGATACTGATGATCTGCGAAAGATCCCGGAAAAAGACGACTACCGCGCTGGTCATATAGCAGAGTCCCAGAATCAGCAGAGCCAGCCCGCCTGTATAATAAATGATCTGAATATAATACAGATCCGGAAAATATCCGTACATCATATACAGAAGTGTGATAAAACACACAAAAAATATGTGTACAAACATGGCAGATATGATCTTTACGATCGGCAGCACACTGATCTTAAACACGACCTTTTTCACCAGATAACTGTACTCCAGCAGAGAGTTCGTCCCGCCGGTCAGTGCATCCTGAAAGAAAAACCATGGCACGATACCTGCCACCAGATACAGCAGAAACGGTACCTTCAGCACCTCATTTGTCCCGGGGCTGCGGAATCCGACTTCGAACACGAACCAGTATACCAGCACCGTCACCACCGGCTGAA
>JAQXWO010000227.1 GCA_029225485.1 Lachnospiraceae bacterium | reverse complement strand
TGTGCCGCCTCCGTTCCGGACAGTGAAGCAATCGGTCTGCCGGTGCAGGACGCAAGCGTCCTTTCCGGTCAGACAGATTGCTTCATTGTCCATCTCGAGTTCGGACATGTCGGACAGGCAGTGTCACCTGGCTGGTTTTTCTGAGTTATTTCATTTTCACTAATATTATATATTATTCATATGACTAGGAGGTATGAGTATGTTTAAGAAAATCAAGACGACTGAGCTGCAGGAAAATCCCTTTCAGATGATCGGGAAGGACTGGCTGCTGGTGACCGCGGAGAAGGATGGTCAGTGCAATACTATGACAGCTTCCTGGGGCGGTGTCGGTGTGATGTGGGGGAAGGATGTGGCTTTTGTTGTCATCCGTCCTCAGAGATATACGAAGGAGTTTATTGATGGCTCTGATACGCTCTCACTCTCTGTGCTTCCGGGAAGTTTCCGCAAGACTTACAATTATCTGGGTACAGTTTCCGGACGTGAGGAGGACAAAATCAAAAAATCAGGCCTGACGGTTGCCCATGATGGAAACACTCCTTATTTTGAAGAGGCGGACACCGTTCTTGTATGCAGAAAGCTTTTTGCCCAGCCCTATCAGCCGGAAGCTTTCCTGTCAGAAGATATAAAAGAGAGATGGTATCCGGAAAAGGATTATCATACACTGTATATCTGTGAGATTGAGAAAGTTCTGAAAAAAGAAATGTAAGGCAGGTGTCAACTGGTGCAGCGTATTCTGGAGTATTCTGTTGATTCATCCCGCAGCGGGATCCGCATCGGCAATTTTCTGAGAAGTATTGGCTATTCGCGTCATATTTTGACGCACCTGAAAGAAACGGATAGGGGTATTCTTCTGAACGGCAATCCGGCGTATACCAATCAGGTTCTGCAGGAGGGAGACCTGCTTCGGATATTGATCCTGGAAGAAAGTGGTTCCGGGCAGATCACTCCGGTCGAGATGGATCTGGATATCGTCTATGAGGATGAGGATCTGATGGTCATCAACAAACCGGCTGACATGCCGATCCATCCGTCCATGGGCAATCATGAAAATACACTTGCAAATGGAATCACCGCTTATTTTTCCAGACAGAATATCCCATTTACCTACCGGTGTATCAACCGGCTGGATCGTGACACCAGCGGGCTGCTGATCATCGCAAAGCATATGCTGAGCGCCGCTCTTCTGTCCTCCATGTCATCCGAAAGGCGGATCCACAGGGAGTATCTGGCTCTGGCGGAAGGCATGGTTCCGGATTCCGGCACCGTCGATGCCCCCATTGGCAGGGCTCCTGATTCTGCGATCCGGCGATGTGTGGATTATGAAAACGGTGAAACAGCGGTGACACATTTTCGCCGGATCGGATATGAAGACCACATCTCAGCCCTGCAGATCCATCTGGAAACCGGTCGTACACACCAGATCCGTGTGCACATGAGTCATATCGGACACCCTCTGCTGGGAGATTTTTTATACAATCCCGGCTATCTGGGACGCTCTGACTGCAAAATCAGACGGCAGGCTCTGCATTCCTGCCGTTTGTCGTTTGAACATCCGATCACTCATAAAGCTTTATCTTTTTTAGCACCGCCTCCCTCAGATATCAGCAGCTGTACCTCTTATTTGTGATAAGGTTCTCCATTCATGATCCGGTATCCCCGGTAGATCTGCTCCAGAAGGATCATCCGCATCAGCTGATGCGGAAATGTCATCCTGGAAAAGCTGAGCTTATAATCTGCCCGCCGCAGGACAGCATCTGACAGACCGAGAGACCCCCCAATGACAAAAGCGAGGCTGCTCTTACCCTGCACTCCCAGTGATTCGATCAGACGGGACAGCTCCGGTGAATCCAGCATTTTTCCCTCTATCGCAAGGGCGATCACATAATCCGTATCCCGAATGGCATGCAGGATCCTGTCTCCCTCTGTCTCTTTGATCTTTTTCTCTTCTGCCTCAGAAGCACCGTCCGGTGTCTTTTCGTCAGCCACTTCCACAAGCTCCAGTCTGCAGTATCTGCCCAGCCTCTTGGCATACTCAGCAATTCCGTCCCGAAGATACTTTTCTTTGATCTTTCCTACTGAAATAACTGTTATTTTCATGAGTTCTTATCCATCTCTCCTTATATTCGCTGCCCATGTCTGTCCTGCACAATACTATCTTTTCAGTGATAAAAGCCGTTCCTTATCCTCCCGGGATACCCGGCAGGATTCCCTGATTTTCTGAATAGCTTTATTGTGAGTAAAAGTGTCCAGCCTATGTCTCTTCAGAAACTCTTCTGTCCGCTCCGGAAAGTGTACGTAACAGACCGAAACCGCCCAGGCCACAGCCATCTGAACATAAAAAGGTATATCCTCTCTTTGACAGATCTCTTCATAGATTTCAAACTGAATATCCAGATATTCCTCTTCCATAAAATGATCCAGCAGGCATACCACCACAAACCGCACTTCAAACTCTTTTCCTTCTTTCAGGTACTGTTTCAGAACATCCAGCCAATAGAGTCTGTCCTTCTTCATGAATTTATAAGTGCTGCAGCAGCAGTCGCAGACAGCCCAGTTATTGATCTTCGGAATAAACCGGGACAGCCAGAGTCTTTGCTCTTCCCGGGACATTTTTGCGTATCCGATCACAAGTCCCTGCAGCATCAGTTCCTCATAACAGGTGTCATCAGTTTCCTGTAAAAACCCTTTCCAGTCTTTTTTCGAAATCTGTCTGGCTATCTCACGGCATTTCGGCATGCGCACACCCATCATAGTGGTCAGTCCGGGCACCAGCGACTGATGAAACTCCCGATATTCCGGTTCTGCCGACGCCAGAAGTGTCTCTCTCACCCATGCGATCTCACTCATATCAAACCTCATTGTCAACCGTATTCTCTCTCAATTTCATCCCCGGTATCAGAAAGAGATTATTCAATTTCCGCCAGAAAGAGCTCATAAAAATCATCTTCTCCCTCCAGTTTCGGTGAATTCTCTCCTCCGCCATTAGTGCTTCTTCGCATGGATGCGTAGAATTCTTCTCCTGCCTGAATCAGTTCCATGGGATAGATCTCATATCCATGATTACGGCAGATCCGGCAAAACGAAGACAGTGGATTTCGATCCTTCCGCGTAGCCAGAAGAGACCTGCGAAGTATTTCATCTGATTTGGCTCTGCGGGATAATTCATCCAGACAGTCATTTATGTTCATTTTCATTCCTCCCCTTGCACATTTTGCTCCATCTGTGCTATCTGCGTTCAATAATGGTCTCATTATACAACACATTCCTCACCCGGGCAACGGCAAAGAAAGCCGCCGGGCATATTTTCTCCCGACGGCAAATGTCATGATGATCTATTCCATTTTTCAGCGGATCCGATCCGGAAAACCTACCTTCCGCTGTACTTTGCGCAGCGTCTTTGCGGCATAATAATTGGCCTTCTCTGCATTATTCTTAATCACACCATCAATATAAGCCTTATCCTTCTCCAGTTCAGCCACGCGCTTCTGAAGCGGCTCCAGAACGGATACCACTGCTTCTCCCACAGCCTCCTTCAGCTGACCGTAGCCCTGACCGTCAAATTCTCTGACTGCCTCCTCCGGTGTCTTTCCGGTACATGCACAGTAAATATCCAGAAGATTCTTCACACCCGGCTGCTCATCGCTGTAGCAGATCTGAGCCATGGAGTCTGTCACGGCACGCTTGCATTTGCGGCGGATCGTATCCGGATCATCCATCAGATAAATGCTGGCATTCGGATTCTCATCCGACTTGCTCATCTTCTTTGAAGGATCCTGAAGACTCATGATCTTGGCGCCGGTCTTGCCAATATATGCCTCCGGAATCGTAAATACATCACCATAAATACCGTTGAAACGCTGGGCGATATCTCTTGTCAGCTCCAGGTGCTGCATCTGGTCGATGCCAACCGGAACTACATCTGCCTGGTACAGCAGAATATCTGCCGCCATCAGTACCGGATAGGTAAAGAGACCTGCGTTGATATTGTCCGCATGCTTTGCCGCCTTATCCTTAAACTGGGTCATACGGTTCAGCTCTCCCATATAGGTGAAGCAGTTCAGGATCCATGCCAGCTCCGCATGGCATGATACATGGGACTGATAATAGATGCAGTTCTTCTCCGGATCAAGTCCTGCTGCGATATACAGTGTCAGAAGCGCTCTGGCTCTCTTGCGCAGAACCGCCGGATCCTGACGGACCGTGATCGAATGCATATCCACGACACTATAAAAACATTCATATTCATCACTCAGCGTCACCCAGTTTTTCAGAGCTCCGAGATAATTTCCCAGAGTCAGATTTCCCGTCGCCTGCATGCCGCTGAAAAGTACTTTCTTATTGTCAATCATGATTTTGTCCTCCCTGAACGTTGCAGCAGAGCATCCGGATATCTCCCGGTGCTCTGCACTTTTAAGAAAATTTTATCACTTTTGTCAGGTAAAGTCAATCGCTACGTTGCGGTTAACACGGTACGTCTCCGACTGCCAGTTTGCTGATGATATTGATACATTCATCGATCCCGATCGCTGAGCTGTCCAGCACAAGATGATATCCGTTTTTGTCATCCCAGCCCATGCCAGTATTGGCCCGGTAAAAATTAGCGCGTCTTCTGTCATATTTCTTCAACGTATTTTCAACTTCCTGCTTTGGCACCTGATAGACTTCCTCTGCACGCTTCAGGCGGTATTCACGGCTGGCATGTACAAAGACTCTCAGCACATCCGGCCGGTCTCTCAGGATCCACCCGGCACAGCGTCCCACGATCACGCAGGGCCCCTGGAGTGCCATATCTCTGATCACACGTTCTTCCGCCACGTACAATGCGCCCTCCTCGGACAGGCCGTCCCTCTCTCCAATCGCCATTCTGGCAGCCATTCCCAGAGAATACAGCAGGCTGTTGGACGTGGTCTCCTCCAGATGTACCAGCCGTTCCGGCACCGTATGCAGCTGCTCTGCCGCACGGTTCAGTACTTCCTGCCCGTAGCAGGGAATCCCCAGTCTTTCTGCTGTCCTCTCACCGACCTCATTGCCGCCGGATGCATATTCTCTTTCAATCGCAATAATTCTGTATTTCATATTCTGCCTCCCGTGTACTGCACCTGTTACTTTTTCTGCTGTGCAATACTTTTTCTGTACGTCAGCAAAATTCTGCACGTTCCTTTCTTGTGTGTGAAGTTTTTCACGCACCTGCCTGCTGTACCCGCTCAAACTGGCTGTTGTACAGCTCCGCGTAAAATCCGCCTTTCGCCATCAGTTCCTCGTGACTGCCCTGCTCAATGATATCTCCATCCTTCATGACCAGGATCAGATCAGCGTCCCGGATCGTGGACAGACGATGGACGATCACGAAGCTGTATCAGTCTTGCCTCTTACATGCAAAACCATCTCCACTAATAAAAGACCTTTTGCACAAAAAAATCAACCTCTTTTTGTGCATTTTATAAAAATTTTAGAGTTTTCTTCCTTACATCCCGATCTTATAATTCCGAATTACGATCTGGAGAGTCTTTCTCCCCTGATATTCATTGACAGAAGGATAATAAATGAAAGAAGCATACACTTTATTTTCTTTCCCCCAGAACAGTTCCTGTGTCTCTTCTTCCCCGTAGTGTTCTGCGATCTCCGCCCTGAATTTCTCCGCATCTCCGAAATACAGAGCTTCTATCATAGCTCCCGTATGGTTGGATACAAGAAATTTGATAACATTCCTGTTCTTTCCGATGACCCTGGCGGAGAGAAGCTTCAGATTCTTCTCTGCAAAAAGCGGTTTTTCATTTCCTTTTCCAAAGGGCTCCAGCACCTCAAATCCCCGGATCAGGTCCTCAGTGATATAGTCCACCGGCATAGGCACATCGATCATAATCTTCTGGGTGAGATCCTCCGGTGTCAGCCGGCAGTTCTCATTGAGCCGGCGCCTCATTTCCGGGATCTTCTCCTTCTCCAGGGAAAATCCTGCCGCCATGGGATGTCCTCCGTATTTCGTAAACACATCGCCGCACCGCACCATTTCCTCAAACATGGAATAAGCTTCGATGGATCTGCCGGACCCCTTTGCCCCTTTTTCAGCATCTGTCACGACAAACACCGGGCGATAGTACCGCTCTCTCAGCTTTCCTGCCACGATTCCTGCGATACTTTCATGACACCCGGGCAGATATACCACAAGCACCCGATCCTTCGACAGATCTGTAGTATCGATCAGATGGCATGCCTGATCCACCCCTTCCTGAGTCATCTGTTTTCTTGCGTCATTCAGTTCTTTCAGCCGGGCTGCCAGTTCAGTCGCCTCCTCCCTGTTTTCTGAGAGCAGCAGCCTGAGAGAATGCTTTGCCGTCTCCAGACGGCCGCTGGCGTTGATGCACGGTCCGAGCACAAAACCGATATGATAGGAAGTGATCTCAGCATCGGCAAGGCCATTGGCACCAATCAATGCACGCAATCCCTGATTTTTAGTATGCGGAAGACGTTTCAGTCCTTCTTTGACAATGATCCTGTTCTCCCCGTCCAGATCCATCACATCGCCCACAGTGGCGATAGCGGCAAATTCCAGAAAATCCATTGTCTCTTCCTGTGAAATCCGGAGATGGCGATACAGCTCACATACCAGCTTCCAGGCCACCGCCGCACCGCACAGTTTTTTATATGGATACCCGCATCCCGGCTGTTTCGGATCAATGATCACATCCGCATCCGGCAGCCGGTAGATCCGTCCCTTTTCCGTATCTTCAAAAAATGGCTCATGATGATCCGTCACGATCACAGTCATACCCCGCTCCTTCGCATAGGCTATCTGATCCAGCGCTGCGATGCCGTTGTCGCAGGTCAGTATAGTATCGATCCCTTCCTCATATGCCAGCTGCACAAGGTTCTGATTCAGCCCGAATCCGTCCTTCATACGATCCGGAATCTCATAATCAGCGTCAGCTCCGACTCTCTTCAGCGCCTTTGACAGAATATAGGTGGCATTCACTCCATCAATATCGTAATCTCCGATCACCCGTATTTTTTTCCCGCATCGTATCTTCTCTGCCAGCAGTTCTGCCGCCTCCCGGCATCCTTTCAAAAGCTCCGGCTCATGAAGATCCTCAAGCCCGCCATGCAGATATTCCTGAATCGCCTGATCCCCGATCACATCCCGGTTGCGGATGATCCTGGCTGTCACCTGATCAATTCCGAATTTTTCTGCAATATTCTGAAAATCTGCTCTTTTTGCTGCAACCATCCATTTTTCTTTCATTCGATCGTCCTCTCTTCCATATCTGGTCTCTCAGCTCACACGATACAAAAAGCCTTCTGTTATCAGCATATCAGCCGACAACAGAAGGCACAATTCTCATAAGGCTGCTGTTTATTTTGCTGCCTTTCTGGTTTCCCCTTTCTGTTTCAGGAGATACCAGATCACACCGGTCAGACATACAGAAGAATATCCTCCGGCTACTACACCGACCATAAGCGGCAGTGAGAACTCCTTGATGGTAGCAACACCCAGTATGTAAAGAACGGCTACCATGGCAAAGGTCGTAAATGAAGTATAGAGACTTCGTGTCAGTGTGTCAGTAATACTGCGGTTTACAACATCCGCCAGAGATGCCTTCGGCATCAGCTTCAGGTTCTCACGGATACGGTCAAAGATGACGATCGTCGCATTGATGGAATAACCCACAATGGTCAACATACATGCAATAAAGGTATTTCCCACAGAAATTCTTACGATCGCATAGCATGCAAACACCACCAGTACGTCATGGAGCAGGGCAATGACTGCGCTGCCTGCAAAACGGACATCCTTGAAACGGAACCAGATATAAATCATCATGCAGAGAGCTGCGATCAGAACTGCCACAACGGCGTCACGGCGCATTTCATTGCTGACTGTAGAAGAAATCGTCTCAAAGGAGATCAGCTTTTCCTCCACGCCGAAGGCTTCCTGTATCTTAGAAGAAATCTCCTCACGCTCTGCAACCGTAAGCACACGTGTCTTGACAAATACTTCATTGGAACCGGCTACCTTCTGCGTCTGGATCTCAGCATCTCCGGTCACCTCGCGGAACAGGGGCTTCACATCAGAATCCAACTTCTCAATGGACATATCCTCATTAAATGTAATACTGGTGGAAGTACCGCCCTTAAAATCCATACTCAGGTTCAGAATGCCGTTGCCTGCTGCGGAATTGACCGCCATGGCCACCGGACCTGACAGGATCGCAATCACTGCGATCGTAAGTGTGATCTTCTTCTTTCCGATAAAATCAATTGAATTTCTTATCTTTGCTTTACCATAATATTTTTCGTCCCTGAATCCAAGCTCATACAGAGCAGATACAAGAAGACGGGAGATCACCAGTGCGGTAAACATGGAGATTACAATACCAAGGGCCAGTGTCTGGGCAAATCCCTTCACACTTCCGGTACCCATGACATTCAGCACGAAAGCAGCGATCAATGTGGTAATGTTGCCATCCAGGATCGCAGAAAGAGCTTTCTTAAATCCGGTCCTGATCGCAGATTTTACAGATGCACCTGCTGTGATCTCCTCACGGATACGGGCATAAATAATAACGTTGGCATCCACTGCCATACCGATACCGAGGATGATACCTGCGATACCCGGAAGGGTCAGTGTCATATCAAATGCATTCAGTGATACAAGCACGAGCGCTGTATACAGAAGCAGAGAAAATGCTGCCACAACGCCGGGAAGAGCGTAAACAACGATCATGAAGATAACCACGATCGCAAGGCCGATCGCTCCGGCGATCAGACTTGTCTTGATGGCATTTTCACCAAGCTGTGCACCTACCACATTAGACCGGATCTCCTCCAGTTCCAGAGAAAGAGAACCAATACGGATGGAGGATGCCAGATTCTGAGCTTCCTCGATGCTGGCCATACCTGTGATGATTGCGGTACCCTGTGTGATCGCCTCATTGACTCTCGGAGAGCTGATCACATTGTCATCGTATACGATCTCGATGACATTTCCCACATTCTCTGAAGTGGCTGTCGCAAACGCTTCTTTGCCGTCGCTGGTCAGATCCAGCTGTACCACATACTCATTGCTTCCCGTGGTCTGATCCTGCTGTGTCTTTACGGAAGCAGTAGCCACCTGATTTCCTGTCAGAACAACGGTACCGTCAGACAGGCGGAATTCCAGAGACCCCGGTTTGCCCAGCTCCTCAAGGATCGCATTGGCATCGCTGACGCCCGGGATTTCTATATTGATCCGGTTGCTGCCTTCCTGATAGACCTGTGCTTCTGTACTGTAGCCGCTGACACGCTGCTGCAGCTTGTAGACGGTATCGCTCATGTCCTCTGCGGAGGGATCTTCATCACCCTTTGCCTGATAGGTGATGCTGACACCGCCTGAAAGGTCCAGGCCGAGAATAATATTCTTCATGGCGCCTGTCCCCGTCTTGCCGATACCGATAGCTGCCGTAAACACGAGCAGTACAAGAAGTGCTACCAGACCGGCAATTGTGATTCTTGCCTTTTTCTTGTTCATGATGTTTCTCCTTTTACTCTTCGGCAGCGAGCGCTGCCTTTATCATAATCGCGCATTCTACGCGTTTACGCTGAAGCTCACATCCAACGTCATAAGCATCCTGGATCGTACCGTGGAAATTGTAGGAGTTGGCCGCACAGCCGCCGCTGCAGTAGAATCTGGCAAAACAGCTTCTGCATTTCTCCTTGGTATAGACATTGCAGCATTTAAATTCATCCACGATATCCGTCCTCTTAATGCCTTCGTAGACATTTCCCATCAGATATTCTTCCTGTCCCACGAACTGATGGCAGGGATAAAAATCTCCCCAGGGCGTCACAGCCAGATATTCCGTACCTGACCCGCAGCCGGACAGACGTTTATAGACACAGGGTCCTCCCGTCAGATCCATCATGAAATGGAAGAAAGTAAATCCTTTTCCTTCCTTTTCCCGACGTACCATCTCGCGGGCAAGCTTATCATATTCTTCGAAGATCTTCGGAAGATCCTCTTCTCTCAGTGCATAATCCTCTGATTCCTGCGCCACCACAGGCTCTACCGAGATCTGTTTGAAGCCAAGATCTGCCAGATGAAGCACATCCTCTGAAAAATCAAGATTGCTACGCGTAAACGTACCACGCACATAATAATTCTTCTGCTCACGGCTGTCTGCAAACTTCTGAAACTTCGGAAGTATCAGATCATAGCTGCCCTTGCCTGCACGGAAAGGACGCATATAGTCATGAACCTCTTTCCGTCCGTCGATGCTGAGCACCACGTTCGCCATCTCACGATTGCAGAACTCCATCACTTCATCGTTCAGCAGAACACCATTAGTCGTCAGCGTAAAGCGGAACTTCTTATTGTGAAGCTTCTCCTGTTCTCTGCCGTAGGCTACCAGATCCTTAACCACCTGCCAGTTCATCAGCGGCTCGCCGCCAAAGAAATCTACTTCCAGATTGCGTCTGTTTCCGGAATTGGCGATCAGAAAATCCAGTGCCTTTTTGCCGACTTCAAAGCTCATAAGAGCACGTCTGCCATGATACTCTCCCTCTTCCGCAAAGCAGTAACGGCAGGCAAGATTGCAGTCATGGGCAATATGGAGACACAGAGCCTTCACTACCGTAGGGCGGGCCTTGAAATCCATGATCGCGTTTTCATAGATATCTTCTGTAAACAGGACACCGTCTTCTTTCAGCTGACGGCACTCCTCCAGTGCTTCCTCCAGATCCGCAGCTTTGTACTTTTCCTGCAGGAGCTCTTTTACTTCACCCTCTGTTTTCCCCGCGTCCAGAAGCTCTATGACATCATATACCAGATCGTCCACCACGTGAACCGCACCGCTGTTCACATCCAACACAATGTTATAGCCATTGTTCCTGTACTGATGAATCACTAAAACTCCTCACTTTCTGTTTTACAAAAGTGAAAGCAGCGAAACAAGTCCGCTGCCTGTCCTTTTGTGAACTATTTTTATTTGTTGTTCTCACAGGTCTGATTTCCTACTGTGCAGGATGTCTTGCATGCAGACTGGCAGGATGTCTGGCACTCGCCGCAGCCGCCCTTCTTCAGTGTATTCTGCAAAGACTTTGTATTCAATGTCTTAATATGCTTCATGACGTCTGGCCTCCTTTATTATTTTATCCTGTCGGCACAAATATACTTTTCTGCCAACTTCAGAGGTTATTGTATCACAGAACTTGCGAAAATAAAAGTATTTATTTCATATTTTTCTATGTTCCAGACACCGGATCGCCAATATGATACAAAGGACTGAAGACCCGCAGTGCAGCGCAACGGCGTTATCCCAGAAAAAGGAGTAGTTCGGCATTTTGACGAAAATTTCTTGTTTTATAGAAATATATTGACAAAATGCACAAGGATAACATAAACTGTGAGCAGATACACAATTTATTACCCTGCCGTCAAGTTTCCGCTGCTGTGGATTCTGAAATGAAAGGGACCGTGACATGATTCTTATGTACATTCTGGCTGTTGCCAGGGTGTTTTGGTCGTACCTTTCATTCGGTGCGGCCATTTTTATTTTTGAAAGGAGGCAGACATGTATGGAAACCCGAGTTGCTGTCATGGGAATTATCGTGGAAAATACAGACTCAGTGGTGAAGCTGAACGGGCTGCTGCATGAATGCGGTGAATTTATCATTGGAAGGATGGGCATTCCCTACCGTGAGAAAGGAATCAATATTATTTCGGTAGCGATGGACGCACCGCAGAATGTGATTGCCACGCTCTCCGGCAAGATCGGCAATCTGCCCGGAGTCAGCGTCAAGATCGCATATTCTAATGTGGTGAGCCATGAGTAGGGATATCACCGCCCTGATCGATAAACTGGAGCTGCAGCATACCCTCTCTCTGGAGGAATATGCGGCTCTGGTCCAGGGACGCACCCCGGATGCCATGAGAGACATTGCTGCCAGGGCACAGCACATCCGCCGGGACGTCTACGGTACTGCCGTCTACGTCAGAGGGCTGATCGAATTCACGAATCTGTGTAAAAACAACTGTCTCTACTGTGGAATCCGCCGTTCCAATCACCACTGTGACCGCTACCGTCTCACCACAGATGAGATTCTCGCATGCTGCGCATCCGGCTATGAGCTGGGATTTCGCACCTTTGTCCTGCAGGGCGGCGAAGACGGTTACTGGAGTGATGAGATCCTGTGTCGTCTGGTCATGCAGATCAGGACCCTTTATCCAGACTGTGCCATCACGCTGTCGGTGGGCGAGCGTTCCAGAGAAAGCTATCAGCGGCTGTACGAAGCAGGCGCCAGCCGGTATCTCCTGCGCCATGAGACGGCAGACAAAGCTCATTATGAAAAGCTCCATCCGGCTGAGATGTCTTTTGACAACCGCATGAGATGTCTGCAGGACCTGAAAGAGATCGGTTATCAGGTGGGCTGCGGATTTATGGTAGGTTCGCCCTGGCAGACACCGGAAACACTTGCGGAAGATCTGAAATTCATTGAGGAATTCTCTCCGGATATGTGCGGGATCGGCCCGTTTATTCCCCACAAGGATACCCCTCTGGGAGATCATCCTGCCGGCACACTTGATGAAACGCTGTGGCTTTTGTCCATCATCCGGCTGATGCTTCCTCATGTACTTCTCCCTGCCACCACTGCTCTGGGAACCATTCACCCAAAGGGCCGGGAGATGGGCATCCTGGCCGGAGCCAATGTCGTAATGCCAAACCTGTCTCCGGTCTCCGTCCGCAAAAAATACGAACTCTACGACAATAAAATCTGTACCGGAGATGAAGCTGCCGAGTGCAGAGCATGCCTCGCCGGGCGTATGAAGTCCATCGGATATGAACTAACCACAGACCGCGGCGATGTACGCAGAAACTGAAAACAAATCTGAATGTGAAGATGTTATCATCTGACCGCAAGAAAGGAAACATTATGGCAATTTACAATCCAAAATCACACCACGCAGAAGAATTTATCAATCACGAGGAGATTCTTGAGACCATACGCTACGCGGAAGAAAACAAACACAATGTGGAACTGATCGACCGTATCCTGGAAAAAGCCCGTCCGCAGAAAACAGCTGAAGGCATGCACTGTGCCGGTCTGGATCACAGAGAGGCTTCTGTTCTTCTGGCCTGCGATATTCCTGAAAAGGTGGAGGAAATGTACCGTCTGGCAAAGGAGATCAAGCTGGCTTTCTACGGAAACCGCATCGTACTTTTTGCGCCTCTGTACCTGTCCAACTACTGTATCAACGGCTGCGTTTACTGCCCCTATCACACGAAGAACAAACATATTCCCCGCATCAAGCTGACCCAGGAGGAAGTACGCAGGGAAGTCATCGCTCTGCAGGATATGGGACACAAGCGTCTGGCCATCGAGGCCGGTGAGCATCCCACCATGAATCCCATTGAGTATATTCTGGAATGTATCGACACGATTTACAGTATCAAGCATAAGAACGGTGCCATTCGCAGAGTCAATGTAAATATTGCTGCCACCACCGTTGAGAATTACCGCAAACTGAAGGAAGCCGGCATCGGTACCTACATCCTGTTTCAGGAAACGTATCACAAAGAAAGCTATCTGGAGCTCCATCCCACCGGTCCCAAACATGACTATGATTATCACACAGAAGCCATGGACCGTGCCATGGAAGGCGGCATTGATGATGTAGGACTCGGTGTCCTTTTCGGACTTGAAAAATACAAATATGAGTTTGCAGGCCTGCTGATGCATGCGGAGCACCTGGAGGCCGCCTACGGGGTCGGTCCTCATACCATCAGCGTTCCCCGTCTGAAACGGGCGGATGATATTGATCCTGATACTTTCGACAACGGACTGGCAGACGATATTTTCGAAAAGATCATTGCCTGCATCCGCATCGCTGCCCCATACACCGGCATGATCATTTCCACCAGAGAGAGTCAGGCTGTCCGGGAACGTGCCCTGGAGATCGGTATCTCACAGATCAGCGGCGCCTCCCGAACTTCTGTCGGCGGATACACAGAAGAAGAACGGCCCCATGACTCAGAACAGTTTGACGTATCAGATCAGCGCACGCTGGACGAAGTGGTGAACTGGCTGATCGACCGGGGACATATCCCCTCCTTCTGTACTGCCTGCTACCGGGAAGGCCGCACCGGAGACCGTTTCATGTCACTCTGTAAAAAAGGACAGATTCAGAACTGCTGCCATCCCAATGCCCTGATGACGCTGTCCGAGTATCTGACTGACTACGGTTCTGAGGATACCAGAAAGAAGGGCTTTGCAATGATCGAAGAAGAACTGAAAAAAATACCCAAGGAAAAAATACGCAATATTGCCGCTGAGAATATCACCGCTATCCGTTCTTCCAACCGGCGGGATTTCCGTTTCTAAACACACTTGACTGACAGAAAGGAGATTTCTATGGGATTAAATGATCAGGTATCTGCAGAACGGCTTCATATCGGCTTTTTCGGTCTGCGCAACGCAGGCAAATCCAGCCTGGTAAATGCGGTCACCGGACAGAATCTGGCTATCGTTTCGGAAACGAAGGGTACCACGACTGACCCTGTAAAGAAATCCATGGAGCTGCTCCCTCTTGGACCGGTGGTGATCATCGACACCCCAGGTATTGATGATGAGGGAGCTCTTGGAGAGCTTCGGGTAAAACGCGCCCGTCAGGTACTCAATTATGCGGACATCGCGGTTCTCGTAGTTGACGCACAGAAAAAGCTGCAGCAGGCAGATCAGGAACTGATTGCTCTGTTCAAAGCGAAAAATATCAGTTATATCATTGCGTATAACAAGGCTGATCTTCTGGCTGAGGTTCCTGCACCGGGAGAACATGAAATCTACGTGAGTTCCGTGAGAAACACAAATATCTGCGAACTGAAAGAGATGATCGGACATCTTGCCCGGCAGGAAGAGAACGAAAAACGTATTGTGGCGGATCTTCTGACTCCGGAAGATTTCGTGGTTCTCGTGGTTCCCATTGACTCCGCTGCTCCGAAAGGGCGTCTGATCCTGCCCCAGCAGCAGACGATCCGGGACGTGCTGGAAGCCGGAGCTATCCCGGTGGTGACACGGGAATCAGAACTTCCCGTCACCTTAAAGGGTCTGAAAAACAGGCCCCGGCTGGTCATTACAGATTCTCAGGCCTTTGAACGGGTCAGCAAAGACACCCCGGAGGATATTTTACTTACCTCTTTCTCCATTCTCTTTGCCCGTTACAAAGGAAACCTGTCTGCTCTTGTTCACGGAGCATCTGCCCTGGATGAGCTGCAGGACGGTGATAAGGTACTGATTTCCGAAGGCTGCACCCATCACAGACAGTGCGGGGATATCGGAACAGTAAAGCTGCCGAACTGGATCCGCAGATATACCGGGAAAAACCTGGAGTTTGCATTTACTTCCGGCACAGAATTTCCGGAAGACCTGTCTCCTTATGCACTGGTCATTCACTGCGGAGGATGCATGCTGAATGAACGTGAGATGAAATCCCGGATCCGTCACAGCAGTGACTGTCACGTCCCCATGACCAATTACGGCACTGCCATCGCGAAGATGCACGGAATACTGGACCGGGCACTTAAACCATTTTCTGACAATTCTCTTGTTTAAAAAACAAGGCAATCCTCATCAACCAGGATTGCCTTGTTTCATCTTCTGATAAATTCTATGATTCACCGGGAACAACCTTCCTTACCCGTCCCCAGCCAATGCTCTTACAGTTCAATCTGCGAAATCACTGCTTTCAGCGCATCTGCACTGGCATGCAGCTTTTCAATTTCTGCCTTATTCATCCTCATCGGCACTTTACCCTGAACACCATTCGGTCCAATCAGAGTCAAAGTACTTAAACATACATCTTCAATTCCGTACTCTCCATGCATCATCGTTGAAACAGTGGCAATAGAGTCTGACGCAGCCAGCACTCTGGAACAGATCTGACATACCGCTCTTGATACTGCATAGAAAGTCGCACCCTTATTCGCAATGATCTGACCGCCGGACTTCTGCACATACGTCAGCATGCCTTCTTTATCCAGAGCCTGGATATCTTTGCCCCGTGCCTTCATCAATTCATAAAATTCATCTACACTGACACCGGATATATATGCTCCCGACCACGGAATAAAGGAAGTATCCCCGTGTTCGCCAAATACATAAGCGTGGATATTTTTCTGTGCCACCTGAAAATGCTCTGAAAGTCCGCAGCGCAGACGGGCCGTATCCAGAAGAGTACCGGAACCGATGATCTGATTCTCGGGAAGGCCTGATATCTTTGTAAACACATATGTCATGATATCTACCGGATTGCTCACAATGATATATAAAGCATTCGGCGCTGCTTTAACGATCTCTGATGTGATACTTTTCAGAATATTCACATTTGTCTGGGTCAGTTCAATTCTTGTCTGACCCGGCTTGCGGGCAATTCCGGAGGTAATGATGACAATGTCTGAATCCTTTGCATCTTCATACTCACCAGCCACGATAGAAATCGGATCTCTGAAGCAGGTTCCCTGCTCAATATCCATGACTTCTCCGGCCACCTTCTCTTTATTAATATCGATCAGGACAATCTCAGACGCAATGGACTCTCCTGACAGTGTATAAGCAATCGTAGCACCAACACTTCCTGCACCAATAATCGTAATCTTACTGCTCATATTTCAAATTCTCCTTTTTTATCAAAATAACAGTCTCGAAGCATAATATAGAATATCAGATTGATATTTTTTTGTCAACTCATCATTTCTCTTTTGCTTGTCTTTTTATTTTTCAAATGATATAATAACAACAATATCTTTTTTGCGTATAAACAAAAGTACAGAAATACAAGGGAGGTCACCTATGCGCGACAACGAGTCATCTGAAAATTATCTGGAAACTATTTTAGTACTAAGCAAACGCCTGCCGGTGGTCCGTTCTGTTGATATCGCCGAGGAATTAAATGTCACCAAGCCAAGCGTCAGTGTCGCAATGAAAAAGCTCCGCGAAAGTGACTGTATCACAGTTTCAAAAGCCGGTTTTATCACTCTGACAGAAAAGGGAATGGGAATCGCATCCTCCATCTATGAGCGTCACACCTTTTTTTCAGACTGGCTCATTTCTCTTGGAGTTCCCAGTGAAATCGCCACTGCTGACGCCTGCAGGATGGAACATGATATCAGTACAGAAAGCTTCTCGGCAATGAAACACTTTATTGAGTCACACATAAAATAATATTTGATTTTGGCGAAATTTAAAGAGTCGTTTTTTTCTACGACTCTTTTATAATGGACTCACTTATATTAAATCCTTTATCAATTCATGTGCCGGTTTTGGGCTCAGATTCTGGTAAAATCCGGGGTTCCCATCAGGTCATAAGGGGTTACCTGATATACGTAGTAGTTCAGCCAATTGGTATACAGATTATTCGCATGAGATCTCCACATCAGATTCGGTTTGGTCGTCGGATCATCATCCACATAATAATTTTTCGGAATCTCAATAGGAAGCCCTTTGGAAAGATCACGTTTATATTCCCCATCCAGTGTCACACGGTCATATTCCGGATGTCCCATAACAAATATTTTCCGGCCTCCATCCGCCATTGCCAGAAACAATCCGGCCTCATCGGATTCTGCCAGAACGGTCAGCTCGCTGCATTTCCGGATATCTTCCATGGGCACTTCTGTGTGGCGGGAATGAGGCGCCAGAAATATGTCATCAAATCCTCGCACCAGCGGGATTTTCCGGTTCAGCACCCGATGCCAGAAAAGTCCAAACATCTTTTTGTCCAGCAGACGTTTTTTCAGGCCATAATGGAAATACAGACCTGCCTGTGCTGCCCAGCAAAGATAAATGGTAGATGTCACTTTTTTCTCTGTCCATGCCATGATCTCGGTCAGCTCATTCCAGTAGTCTACCTCTTCAAATTCCATCATCTCCACCGGTGCCCCGGTAATGATCATCCCGTCAAATCGCCGGTCTTTGATCTCATCAAATGTGACATAAAACTGGTTCAGATGACTGGTAGATGTATTTTTTGCTTCGTGAGAGCTTACTTTCACAAAGGTAATATCCACCTGGAGCGGTGTATTTGACAACGAACGCAGCAGCTGAAGCTCTGTCTCTTCTTTCAGGGGCATCAGGTTCAGTATGGCAATCTGAATCGGACGAATGTCCTGATGCACCGCCCGGTGCTCATCCATTACAAAAATATTTTCCCGTTCCAGAATTTCTCTGGCTGGCAGTTCACTCTTTACTCTGATCGGCATTGTAGTATCCTCCTCTATAATTTCAGGAATTCCTCTTCTGAGATAATCGGAATACTCAGCTCTTTTGCTTTTTTATTCTTTGATGATCCGGAAGCAGAATCATTATTGATTAAATAATCTGTTTTTTTCGTTACACTGCCTGTCACTTTTCCGCCTTTGCTTTCAATATAGGCCTTTAGTTCATTTCGGTTGGCAAACCGTTCCACCGTCCCGGTAATGACAAAAGTTTTACCCGTCAGGGTCTGTTCTGTCAGATTTTCCTCCTGAGGCTGTTCCAGCACCAGTTCCTTCAGTAAAAGCTCAAGTGCTTCATCATTTTCCTCATTATGGAAATATTCAGCCACAGCACCGGCAAGCACCTCACCAATCCCGTCCACCTCTGCCAGTGCTTCCGGAGCAGCATTTCGAATACGCTCCAGATCGTACTGAAAACTGCGGCAGATCATTTTCGCATTAGCCGCTCCGATTCCGGGTATTCCAAGACTGTAGATCAGACGCGACAGGGTCGTATGGGCAGCGGCATGTATACTTTCCATCAGATTCTGATAGGATTTTTCTCCAAATCCATCCAGCGATATGATTTCTTCCCGATATCTTTCCAGCTGAAAAATATCCGCATACGTATGAATGAAACCATGGGCAATGAATTTTTCCAGTGTAGCCTCAGATAAACCATCTATGTTTAACGCGTCTCTGCTGACAAATAAAGTGAATGATTTGATTTTTTTCGCACTGCAGGAAGGATTGGTACACATCAGTGTCTCCACATCATTCATTTTCTGAATCCTGGTCGCTTTCCCACAGGCAGGACATATATCCGGTATCGCCAGATTGCCGCTCCGAGTCAGATTCTCCGCGATCTGAGGGATGATCATATTGGCTTTATATACAGTCAGAATATCGCCAATTCCAAGCGCCAGAGATTTCACGATACTGACATTATGCACACTGGCCCTGCTCACTGTGGTTCCTTCCAGCTCTACCGGTTCAAAAACAGCTACCGGATTGATCAGCCCGGTACGTGACGGACTCCATTCTACCTCCAACAGTCTGGTTTCCGCAATCTCATCCTTCCACTTAAAGGCAATGGAATCCCTGGGGAATTTGGCAGTACGTCCCAGTGACTGACCGTAGGAAATATTATCATACAACAGTACAAGGCCATCTGACGGAATATCAAAATGCTGAATTTTCTCTGCAAAATAATGTACCGTTTCTTCCATGCCCTCCGCATCGGTGATGCGATGTTCCACTACCTCAAATCCCTGACTTTTCAGCCATTCAAACTGATTATTTCTGGAATTTCCAAAATCGATCCCATCTGCTTTCACCAGTGAAAAGGCATAAAAACGGACTCTTCTTTGAGCAGTAATCCGGTTGTTCAGCTGTCTGACTGAACCGCTGCATAGATTTCTGGGATTCTTGTAGCGTGCATCCACGTCAGAGATCTCTTCATTGATCTTCTCAAAATCAGAGTATGTGATGACTGCTTCTCCCCGCAGAATCAACTCTCCCTGATAGACAATATTTAAAGGAATATTCTGAAATACCCTTGCATTATTCGTTATTACTTCCCCTATTTCCCCGTTTCCTCTGGTGACCGCCTTTTCCAGTGCTCCATTTCGATACGTGAGGACTACAGTCAGCCCGTCCAGTTTCCATGATACCAGCGTCTTATGTGAGCCTGCAAAATTTTTCAGCTCCTGAAGTTCTTTTGTCTTGTCCAGTGAGAGCATCGGAGAGTCATGACGCTCTTTCGGAAGCTCTTCCAGAGACTCATATCCTACCTGCATGGTCGGACTGCCCGCCAGCACGATTCCCGTCTCTTTTTCCAGCGCTGACAGCTCATCATACATCCGGTCATACTCATAGTTGCTCATTATTTCCCTGTCTTCCTGATAATACGATCTGCCAGCCTCTGTCAGAACCCTCACCAGTTCTTTCATTCTGTCTATGTTCTGATTTTCCAAATCTACTGCTCCTTTTCCCTTGCACTGTTCCGTCGGTCATATACCGGATGATTTCTGGAAGTCTGTATCCGTCTGTAAAGTTCTTTCACTTCTTCCTCTGAAAGCTCCCTGTATGCACCAACTGCCAGTTCTCCCAGCATGATATTCATAATTCTGACGCGTACCAGACGCTCCACACGATAATCAAAGGCAGCACACATCCGCCGGATCTGCCTGTTCAGTCCCTGTGTCAAAATGATGCGGAATTTTTTCTTTCCTTCACGATATACCTTACACGGCTTCGTCATGACATCCAGTTCTTCCAGATAAACTCCTCTGGAAAGATGCTCCAGGAATTCATCCGTGATCTCCCGATCCACCACAACCAGATATTCTTTTTCATGAGCATTACCGGACTTCAGGATCTTATTCAATATATCTCCCTGATTTGTCATCAGTAACAGTCCTTCCGAATCCTTATCAAGTCTTCCTACCGGAAATACTCTCCTGGGATACCGGATCAGATCATCTACCGTACGGTCGCCCCATCTCTTATCAGTGGTGCATACGACTCCCCGTGGTTTGTTCACCGCAAGAAGAACCTTTTCCTGCTCCTTTGTAATCATTTTCCCATTTACACAGATCTGCTGCCACGCAAAAACACGCTCCCCCATGTGAGCAGCCCTGCCGTCAACAGTCACCTTTCCTGCTTCGATTAGACGGTCAGCCTCCCTGCGTGAGCAGTATCCCGATTCACTGATAAATTTATTCAGGCGCACAGAATCTTCGGAACAGTAAAGTGTTTTCTCTGCATTCGCAGCAATACGATCTGTTTGATTTCGTGTATCCATACCATCTGCTCTCTTTCAATTTCACAGTCACATTTTCATGAACTATTCTAACATATTTTTTGCTGTCAAACAAGCAAAGAGACTGTTGTTCTTCGCAACAGTCTCTTCATCTCACTCTGCTGATTCGAGATACTGTGTCATAACATAGCCTTCGATCGTCGTACCATTTACCGTGTACGAAATTTTGGACCAGCCACTGTCAAGATTCTCAAGTATGGTAGCTTTCATTCCGGTGGAAAGTGTTCCATAAAGCACACCGTTGGTTGATGCCTCACTTCGCACATTAATGTCAGTGGTTGCCTTTACGGAACTGTTCACTTCCGGAGCATTCCCACTGTTTCCGCTGTCATCTCCTGCTTCATCATTCTGAGAACTGCTTCCACCCTTCTGTGCCACAATATATGCCTGCAGATCCGAATCACCGGCAGCTGCGTCAGAAAGCCTCTGATTTACATCTTTGATCAAAGCCTGAACTGCATCCGTGGTTCTCATCATCTCCACAAAATCTGTCAGCTCCTGCGTACAGAATTTATCAACAATGATCAGATTTCCTTCTTCATCCGTCTCCAGATATTTATCTGTAAGCGTGGGAGCCAGCGTATCGATACCAACTACCTTGGCATCAAAATATACATATACAATATACGCACCATCGGTAAGACCTTCTCTGGAATAAACCGTGATATTGTCATACCGCTCAATCGGATTATTATTCTGCAGATCCGCCTCATCCTCAGCACTGAAATCCGGCTCTATCGCCCGAAGTGTCTCCACATCCTTTTCAGCTCTTGCCGTATAATATTTTGTCATTACATCGAGAATTTCTGATTTGTTCTTTTCCAGTGTGATCTTCACTTCCGTCTCTGATTCCTCTTCCTCAGAAATTTTTTCAGTCACAGCTTCCGGCGCATTTTTATTCTCTTTTCCTTTTCCAGTAACAAGCTTTACGGTAAAAAACGCAATCACGATCAGCAAAATCACAACCAGACCCAGCAGCAGATACCTCAGGTTATCTGACAGCCATTCTCTGAAATCATCCAACATTATAAAATTCCCCCTGTCTTTAGGATAATCCTGTCATTCCATTTCTCACAATTTTTCACATAATTCTGGTACTAATCTTAGCATATTTACACATGAATGTAAAGTAGGGGATTTTATTTGAATGCTTTCTGTTAAGAGTTTACAGTTTCTTTTTCTTTCCTGTAAGCCCAAGAATCACCAAAATACAGATTCCGAAAAGAGCTGAGAAGACGGCTGACTCGTACCTTGTATCATCTCCTGTCTTGACCGCATCTGATCCGCCGTTTGATTTTTCCTGTTTTTTGTCTGGCTCTGTTTTTTCAGGTTTTGTTTCCTCTGGATTCGCCTCTGTCTCCTGCAATTCTGTTTCTTCCGTTTCTGTTTCCCGCAGTTCTGTCTCCTCTGTTTCTGTTTTCTGTAGTTCTGTCTCCTCCGTTTCTGTTTCCCGCAGTTCTGTCTCCTCTGTTTCT